>NZ_JBDJAV010000009.1:0-227748 GCF_039649625.1 Plantactinospora sp. ZYX-F-223
CGCGGCCGACTTCGACCTCGAACTGATCGAGAGCCGGACGCTCGACGGCCGCACCCAAGAACTCATCTACCGGCCCACCCTGCACGTCTGACCCCGCCCACGTCACCTCACCGAGGTTGGCGTCGGCCCTGGACGGTCGGAGCCGACGAGTGGCTCGCCCGGCTGGCGGCACTGCCCCTGCCTTCCAGCCGGGCGAGGGCTGGCGCATCACCACTCCTTCGGCATCCTCGGAATCCTGATCTCCTGGGTGGCCGGCCGTTGCAGGATGAGGCTAGGCACAAGGCGCCAGTTCGTTCGCCTCCGCTAGGTGGACCGAACGGACGCGAGCGCTGCCGCTACGTCCGGTCTCCGCTCCGCCCGACCGCTACTCTCAGCCCACACCGGGCGAGCCATAGGTGGCTAGCCGGGCCGCAGCCCGAGCGGGACGCTCCAAAGCGCCGGACGCACGGCGAGCGCCACCGGCTGACTCCTCACGCAGGCCGGACGGTCGGCCGCCGGTCAGACCCGATCAAGCGCTATCCGGAGCGTATCCACAGCGCAACACTGCGACGATGTCCTATCCGCCACCGCAAGACCCCTGGAACCGCCAGCAGCCACCCGCCGCCCCGGGCCGACCGCCGATCCACCCGACACAACCGCTCCGGCCAGGGCGGCAACCTCGCAAGCTCACCGGCGCGCAGCGGTTCGGTGTCGCCGTACTCGGCATCTTCGGCCTCTTCGTGCTCGCCTGCTGCGGAACCTCGGTCATCTCCGCGCTCTCCCCGGACGACGCAGACCCCGACCGGGAGCCGGCGGCGGCCCAGGCCAGCAGTCAACCGACGACACCAGCGCCGGTCGTGGTGACCAGCGCACCGGAGCCCACCCCGCCGGCCACCACCGCCGCCGCACCTCCGCCGCCGCCGAAGCCCACCAGCAAGGCCCCGCCGAAGCCGGTCTACTACAAGAACTGCTCCGCCGTACGCGACGCCGGTGAGGCGCCGCTACGCAAGGGCCAGCCCGGCTACCGCGCGGGGCTGGACCGGGACGGCGACGGCCGGGCGTGCGAGTCGGCCGAGGGGCCGGCACCGGGCACCGGTGACGACGACAACGACGACGACGGCGGGTCCTCCTCGGTCTACTACAAGAACTGCACCGCCGTCCGCGCCGCCGGTGCCGACCCGATCCGCAGGGGCGACCCCGGCTACGGCCGCCACCTCGACCGCGACGGCGACGGCGTGGGCTGCGAGTGACTGTTGATCCCGTAGCGTTTGGCCGGCTATAGCCGGCCAAACGCTACGTACTGCCGCTCTCGTCCGGTAGGAGGCGGGTCAGGTCGTTGGCGAGTACGGCGAAGAGGGCGAGCAGGGCGGCGAGGCCGGTACTGGCCAGGATGGCGAAGCCGCGCTCGGCCCCGTCCGGCGCCAGCACCACCCCGAGTACCGCAGCGACCAGCACCATCCCGATCCGGCCGACCCGGGCCAGCAGTACCGCCCGGGCCAGCCGGGTCGGATCGGCGGGGCAGGTGCCGACGCTATGGCGGGCGTACCAGGCGGCGGCGGTGAGGGTGCCGGCGCCGAGCATCCCGGCCAGCCCGACGACCGCCCAGGGCAGCCCGATCCGGTCGGCGCCGGACCGGCCAGCCGCCAGGCCCGCGCGGGCCACCAGGGCCGACACCAACACTGCCAACAGGTACGACGACGCGACCAGCAGCAGTCGGCGCCGGAGTCGACGCCCGTCGAGGCGGTACGCGGCGGGATCGTCGGGCACGCCGGATCTCCTTCCCACCGGCGTCGCCCCGGGTGCGGCCGGGTCGACTCGCTCGGCCAGTGCTCCCGGTCGATGGTAGTCGCGCGGCCCGGTCTGACCGTCCATCGAACCTTTTCAACCTCCCCTTGCGGTCCGACGGACCGCAAGGTCGGATGCGGTGCGTAAGCGCCGCGCGGTCCAGGTTGAGAAAGGTTCATTGATGATCTACCGCTCGGCGCAGGGATCGACCGTCCGTCGATGTAGAAGCTGCACAGCTCAGCAGCAGCCGGTATGGTCCCGGCGTATGGGACAGGAGACTACGAACGCCTCCGATATCCAGCAGGCCACCACCACGTACTCGGTGCGCAGCAGCCTCCGTGTCCCGGGCCCGGCCGACCGGGCATTCACCGTCTTCACCGAGGGTCTCGCCGACTGGTGGGTGAAGGAATACACCTGGTCCGGCCCGCAGCAACTGGCCAAGCTCGGCATCGAGCCCGGCAGCGGCGGCATGTTGTACGAGATCGGCCCGCACGGGTTCCGCGCCGACTGGGGCCGGGTGCTGGACTGGCAGCCGCCCCGGCGCCTGGTGTTCAACTGGCAGATCGGCCCGGACCGGGCCCCGGTGCCGGATCCGGCCCGGAGCAGCGTGGTGGAGGCCCGGTTCGCGCCGCAGGCCGACGGAACCACCCTGGTCGAGGTGGAACACCGCGACTTCGACCGGCACGGCGAGGCCGCCGAGGGCTACCGCGAGGCGCTCACCGCCGGCTGGTACGAGCTGCTCTCCCGCTACGCGGCGGCCGTCGAAAGCGCCAGCGGCCAGGGCTGAAGCCCGGCGCGCATACCGGGTCAGCCGGGCTGGCCGTGGCCGGCGGTCGCCTTCGCCATCTCCGGCTGGATCCGCTCCAGTTCGGCCCCGGCGCCGGTGAGCCACAGCTCGACGTCCACCAGGTTCAACGCGGCGGCCCGGGACTCACCCGCCGCCAGCACATCGCGTACCCGGGCGGGGAAGTCCTCCGGTGGCCGGGGCGGGGTCACCGGACGGCTGAGCCGGCCGGTGGACACCTGCTCGGCGAGGTCGGCGTAGCGGCGGCGGAGCCGTCCGGCGAGGTCGTCGAGCGGGCCGGCGGCGTCCTGCACCCGGGTCAGCCGGGCGTGCGCGCCCCGGCGCAGCCGGGACACCGCGCCGAGGTGCAGGTGCTGGCCGGCGGCGAGCGCCGCCTGCCAGTTGACCGGCGGCAACCGGGGGTCGTCCCGCTCTATCTGGTACTGCAGGAACGACGCCTCGGCGAGGACCCACGCCTGCCGCGCCGCACCGACCGCGTCCTGCCGGGACGGCCGGCCGGACAGCGTCCGGGTCACCTCCTCGGCCGCGGCGGCGCTCACCGCCAGATAGCGGGCGATGGAGCGGCGCAGCTCCCCGCTGCCACCCTTCGGCCAGAGCAGCAGGCCGGCCAGCACCCCGAGCACGGCACCGATCGTCACGTCGAGCAGCCGGGCACCGGCGATCTGCAGGTTCGCCGGACCGGCTTGAGCGAAGACCATCACGAACAGCACGGTGAACAGCGACTGCCCCCAGAGCTGCGGCAGCAGCGGGCCGATCGCGAAGGTCAGCACCATGGCGACCGGCAGGGCCACCAGCAGTACCTCCGCGGCCTCGCCCGCGCCGAACAGCAGCAGGCTGCCGGCAGCGGCGCCGAGCAGCGTGCCCAGCAGCACCGGGCGCAGCGCGCTGCGGGTGTCGACGGCCGAGGTCCGCATCAGGGTGAGGATCGCCAGCAGTACCCAGAACCCGTGGTTGAGGTGCAGGAAGCCCGCGACCACCCGGGCGGTGGCCAGGGCCAGGGAGACCCGTATCGCCCCCTGGAGATAGACCGAGCGGGTCGTCAGATGGAACCGGAACTGGTGCCAGTAGAGCGCGAACGGCGAACGGTGGGCGTACCAGAACTCGTCCGGGCCCGGTCCGCCGGGCGACCGGGCCGGTGGACGCGACCCGGCGGCGATCCGGGCCGCGACGCCGAACGCGTGGGCGTGGTCTGCGGCCCGCAGGCAGATCGCCTCCCAGCGCAGGTGTGCCGGGCCGGACTCCTGCGTCGATGTGGCCGGCGGCCGGTCGTAGAGGTCTTTGATCCGGGCCTCCAGCTCGGTCAGCCGGGTCATCTCGACCGGTTCCGCCCCGCCGCGCAGTGTCCGGCCGGCGTCGTGCAGGACGCCGGCCGACTGCCGCAGCAGCCCGGCCAGCTCGTCGTCGCGGACGTCGCCGAGGTCGCCGGCGATCCGGCACGCGTGATAGAGCAGTTGGCGCAGCAGCCGGTCGCCGTGCCGCAGCGCGCGGTCGCGGGGACCGGCCGAGGCCGGCCGCTGGGTAGGCGGGATCCGGGCCAGCCAGACCCCTTCCATCGCCCGCGCCGCCTCCTCCTCCCGGCGGGACAGTTCGGCGCGGTCGACCGGCGCACCGCCGGGTAGCCCGGCCAGCAGGTCGAGGAAGCGGGACGCCGAACCGGCCGCCTCGCCGAGCCGCTGCCGGTAGCCGGGCGGCGCCGGGTCGGGCCAGAGCAGCAGTTCGGCGGCGATCAGCAGGCCCACCCCGAGCGTCACCCCGCCGAGCCGGGACGGCAGGGTCTCCGGCTGGTACGGCGGGAACGACGCCGCGATGTAGAAGAGCTGCAATCCGGTGGCGAGGCCGAGGATCCGTGGCCCGCCGACTCCGGCGAACGGGATGGCGAATCCCACCACCAGCATGCCGGCCGCCGCGACCCAGGTGTTGACCGCGAGGAGCGACCCGACGGTCACCAGGAGCCAGGCGGCCGGAAGCGCGGCGAGCAGCGTACGGGCCCGCTGGGTGGGGCCACCGGGTACCTGCGAGATGAAGCCGAGGGCGATCGCCCCGAAGAGGGTGTAGAGCCCGAGCAGCGGGTTGCCCAGGCCGTACCTGCCGCCGAAGAGGCCGGCGCCGGCGACCAGCGCCAGCCGGAGACCCCGGCGGAGTACCCGGTAGTCCGGGTCCCGCCGACGCAGCCACTGCACGACGCCGATCCTGGTCATGGGTGCCCTCTGCCGCTCCCACCCGACCGACCGGCCAGCCAGGCGCGGCGGAGATCAGGGCAGCGGCGCTACGCGGCCCCCGTGGCCGCCCGCCCTCACCCTCTCACCTCC
Source organism: Plantactinospora sp. ZYX-F-223 (assembly GCF_039649625.1). Classification (NCBI taxonomy): domain Bacteria; kingdom Bacillati; phylum Actinomycetota; class Actinomycetes; order Micromonosporales; family Micromonosporaceae; genus Plantactinospora; species Plantactinospora sp. ZYX-F-223. The sequence continues at coordinate 4,879 of NZ_JBDJAV010000009.1, forward strand.
GTCGACGCCCCGCCGACGCTTTGCGCCGGCCGGCTGGAGCGGAGTTCGGTGCCGCCGAGGTCGGCTCGCCGGCCCGCCGCCGCGCCCTGCTCCAGGCCGCCGCCGAGCAGCCGGCGGGGCGCGGCCGTGCGCAGTCGTGGGTAGGCCTCGGCGAGGCGCCGGTCGACCCGGTCGGACCGGTCGGCGAGGACCAGGGCCACCGAGGGGGCGCCGGACGGAGCCGTCGAGGCGGCCGCCGCCTCGGCCCGGCGCAACCGCCCGGCGACCGCCGCGGCGAAGCCGGCCAGCCAGGAGCGGCGGAACGCGGCCGGATGGTCGCCTGGCGGGACCGGCGCGACCGAAATGCCGTGTGCGGCCTGCACCAGCAGCGAGGTGAAGAGCAGCTCCACCCGTTCCAGGTCGCTGGCGAAGCCGAACAGGTGCATGACGAACCCGCTGCCGCCGCGCCGGCGTACCGACCGGCAGCGCAACGCGTCGGCGACCCCGGCCAGCAGGCCCGCCTTGTCCAGGGCGTACGGGGCGGGGATGTCGACGATCCGGTCGCCGACCGGGTCCGTGCCGGGGTCACGGGCGGCGAGCAGCGCCCGGTCCACCCCGTACCGCGCGATCAGCTCGGTCGCCTTGGCGGTGAACGCCTCGGCCTCGGCCGGTGTGCAGGCCGGGTCCTCCGCCTTGGCCAGCAACTTGCGGACCTTGCTGAGCATCGCGTCGGACATGCACCAGAGCTATCACACCGGTCCGGCGGCTGCCCGCTGGACAAACCGGATGAGGAGCATGCAAAGATGGACGTCGATGAGAGAGCTATCCGGCGCGGTGCCGCAACGTCGCGACGGCCGACCCGGCAAGGGTGAGCAGGCATTCTGGCAACTGCCCGTCCGCGAGTGCGGCGCCGAAGAGTGCGGCACCCGTGTCGCCGTCGGCGTTCGCGTACGCGCTGACGAACCGGGCCACCCAGCGCGCGTCGTAACCCGCCTCGTCGATCCCGGGGAAGTCGAGGGTCCACGCGCCCCGGGGCACACCGTCGCCGACCATCGTGGCGGCGAGGCACCAGGCCACCTCGTACGCACCGGCGACGCCGGACCGGTCGACCACCGCGTCGAACGTGCCGACCACGCCGTCGCTGTCACCGGCCAGCGCGGAGGTGAGCACGGCGGTGGCGTCATCCAGCGTCTCCTGCGGAACGTCCGTCACGTGCGGAAGGGTATGCCGCCAGGTCAAGCAGCGTCCGACAAACGGCATGAACGATACCTATCCAGGATGATAGAGCCCCTCGGTCGCCAACTGACGGTCGACCGCGGGCGCACGCCGGGAGCAGGCGCGCTAATCTGCGCAACGGATCTCCGGGGAGGAAGGACGACCCCATGCTCGTATTCCGCGGCACCCGCCGCGCCGCACTGTCCGCCGCTGCCTGTGCGGCGCTGCTGCTGGCTGGCTGCGGTTCGGATGGCGACGGTGAGGCCGGACAGGCCGAGCAGTCCCGGCCGACCCAGGTCCGCCTGTACGGCACGGACGGCAACATGCAGAACTCCTTCAAGGCGGAGTTCGACCAGCAGACCGGTCTACTCAAGGGCATGAAGGGCACCACGCCACTCACCCCGCTCTCCGAGGACTTCAAGAACCGGCTGCGGCGCAAGGACCCGAAGCTCTCCGACTTCCTCTACGCGGCCGAGTCGTACGACGCCGTCGCGATCAGCGCGATCGCGGCGCAGCTCGCCGGCTCGACCGAGCCAGCCCAGATCGCCGGGCAGATCGTCGGGGTCACCACCGGCGGGGAGCGCTGCGACTCGATCGCGGCCTGCCTGCAACTCGCCCGGGAAGGCACCGACGTCGCCTACCGGGGCGTCTCGCTGAGCCGGGGCGGCTTCACCGACGCCGGCGAGCCCTCCACGGCGAGCTACGCCACCCTGCACTTCGGCAGCGACGAGCAGCTCGACGACGGCAAGACCGAGTTCCTCGGCGCCGGTGACGAGTCCACGGCCAGCGTCAAGAAGCCGCCGGCCGGCAAGCGGCAGACGAAGGCGGTCGAGCAGAGCAGCGGCGCGCCGCTGAAGCTCGGTGGCCTGCTGCCCCGCACCGGTGACCTGGCGCTCGCCTATCCGCCGATGGCGGCGGCCGTGGCGCTGGCCGTCGACGAGGTCAACGCCGCCGAGGGCGTACTCGGCAAGCCGGTGGTCTGGGTCGACGGCGACGACGGCACCAACCCGAACACCGCGAAGGCGACCGTGGCGCAGCACGTACGCGCCGGGGTGCACGTGATCATCGGGGCCGGCGCCTCCGGCATCTCCCGGGCGGTACTGCCGGACGTGATGGCGGCCGGGCTGGTGCTCTTCTCGCCGAGCAACACCGACGCCGGGCTCAGCACCGTGGACGACCAGGGGCTCTACTTCCGTACCGCCCCGTCGGACATCCTCCAGGGGCGGGCGCTCGCCGACATGATCCTGCGGGACGGGCCGAGCCGGATCGCGCTGGTGGCCCGGCAGGACTCGTACGGCGAGGGGCTCCAGGGCAACGTCCGGGCCGAGTTGGAGCGGGCCGGGCACGGCTCGGACCAGGTACGGCTGTTCAACTACGAGGTGAAGGACGGCCCCGACGCCCCGCCGGTGGACTTCACCGAGGGCGCTCAGGAGATCAAGCAATTCGGCGCCGACGCCATCCTGGTGATCGGCTTCGGCGAGTCGGCGAGGGTCATCGAGGCGCTCGCCGCCGCCGGGGTGCACATCCAGCAGCAGTAACCTCACCCGCCCGAGCGGCGGTCCGCCGGTACCCGATGGGAGTGGCACACTTCCGGGAGTCGCCGGGTGGGCTGGTCGGCCTAGCGTTACCCGTGTGTCCGGCGGTCCCGCCGGGCACAGGGAGACCGGGGAGGTACGACATGAGCTACGACGGTGACGACCCCAGCGCGCTGGGCGACGCCCTTCCGGAGCACGAACTGCCCGGCGTCGACGACCAGCAGGGCCTCGGACCGGCAGCGGACCTCGGCTCGGACCCGCTCTCCTCGGACCCGCTCGGGCTGGACCCGCCGGAGATCGCCGAGGAGCCCCCGCCGGTCACCTCCGTGGTGACGCACTACGCGGGCGGCATCACCGAGGTCGCCACCGACCTCGACGGCGACGGCTACGCCGAGCTGCTCGAGTTCGACGTCAACGGCGACCGGGTGGCCGACGTCCGCTACCAGGACACCGACTGGGACGGCCGGCTGGACAGCGTCGAGCGGGACTCCAACCTGGACGGCCACGTCGACCAGGTGCTGGAGGACAACGACGGCGACGGCCGGGTCGACTCGGTGGTCACCGACGCGAACCGGGACGGCGTGGTGGACCGGGTGGTCGCGGACGCCGACTTCGACGGCCGGCCGGACACCTGGATGACCGACAGCGACTTCAACGGGCGCCCGGACGAGATCCGGGTCGACCCCGACGAGGACGGCCAGGCCGACCGGCTGATGGTGGACACCGATCACGACGGCACCGTCGACCAGGTCAACTACCAGGACCGGCAGACCAACCCGTACGTCACGAACTGATCGCGGCGGCGAACGCCGCCGGACGCGTACGGCGGCCGTCGTGCTGCCCGATCCGTCCAGCTCGGCTGCCTGTGCCCGGGTCTCGCCGTGCCCCGGTCGGCATGGTCGGGGCCCCACAGGGGTAGTGCGAGGTGGCACAGTGCGGTAGTCGTGTCGGGGAGTTTCTCGTGGGTGTCCGGGCGGCACGCAGATCGAGGGTTCCGGCGTGGCCAGAACTTCTAGCTGACGGAAGGGCAACAGATGAGCGAGTCGCAGGAGACCGTCGACACCCGCGGTGACGAACGGATCGAACTGCTCCGGGCGGACGCCAACCAGGACGGCAAGACCGACGTCTGGGTGGTGGACACCGACGGCGACGGCAAGGCGGACCTCTTCCAGTTCGACACCGACGGCGACGGCAAAGTCGACATCACCATGGTCGACGCCGACGAGGACGGCAAGCCGGACGAGGTGGTGGACGGGGACGGCGGCCTTCCGCCGACCACCTGACCGACGCCGCCGGGCACCAGGCCGATCGTGGCCGTGGCGGCGGCTCTCCGGGTACGTCGGATCCGGAGAGCCGCCGCCACGGCCTTGTCGGATCCGAAATCGTCCCGGACGGTGCGTGCCGCCACCGCCCGGGCCAGTGATGATCCACAACAACTCGATCTCAGTTCCGTCATGATCGGGTCACGAAGTCGCCTGTCAGGCAATTCACTCCGCCGTACGCCAACCTTTCGCTCGCCCTCGGGCGCTTCGCAGCCATGAGGGGCGACGACCGACGCCGCCCGCCTCGCCCATGGGGGAGAAGCAGAACGATGAGGCTGGTGTTTCGGCGCGCCCGGGGTGCGAAGAGTCTGCTCCTCGCGGCGACCGGGGCGACCCTGATCGCCACCGCCCTGCTCACCGGGCTCGCCGGCTACAGCCGGGAGGTGGTCGACTCCGGCACCGAGCGTGCGGTCGCGTCGGCCTCCCAGGAGGAGCGGTCGATCCTGGTACGCGGCACCGCCGGCAGCACACCGGAGAGCCTCGCCGAGCGGGACGAGGCGGTACGCTCCCGGTTCACCGGCGGCTTCGGCGGAGTACCGGCCGACATCTCCGGGGCGGGCTACGCCGCCGGGCGGCAGTTCGCCGGGCGCACCGGAGACGCCGTACCGGACGCCCAGGGCCTGGTCTTCGCCCGGGTGGTCTTCCTCGACGACCTTCCGAGGCACGCCCTGCTGACCGACGGCGCGTGGCCGAGCCCCGGCCGGCGACCGGTGCAGGCCGCGCTCGCCGAGCCGGTCGCGAAGATCCTCGGCGCCCGGGTCGGTGACCGGATCCCGATCACCGACCGGGTCACCGACCGGGTCACCGAGGTGACCGTCACCGGCGTCTGGAAGCCGCGCGACATCCGGGACCCGTACTGGCGGCTCGTGCCCGAGGTGACGGACGGGGTCGCGACCGGGTCCGCCACGTACGGGCCGCTGGCCGTCGACCGGGCCGACTTCCTCGACCACTTCATCGCCAACGCCTCCGCCGGCTGGCTGGTCGAACCCGATCTGTCCGGGGTGACGATGACCTCGCTGGGCCGGCTGGGTGAGGCCGCCAGCCAGACCAGCGCCAGCCTGCCCGCCGAGACCGGGCTCGGCAGTTCCGGGCTGGTCACCACGCAGCTCGACCAGCTCATGCAGCGGCTGGACCGGGCCGGGCTGGTCGGCCGGTCGGCGCTGGTCACCCCGATGCTGCTGGTGGTGGTCCTCGGCGGGTACGCGCTGCTGCTGGTCGCGCTGCTCCTCACCGAACAGCGCCGGGGCGAGGCGGCACTGCTCCGGGCCCGGGGCGCCGGGCGGGGCCAGTTGGCCGGGCTGGCCGCCCGGGAGGCGTTGCTGGTCGTCCTGCCGGCCGCCGTGATCTCGCCCGTGCTCGCCACCGAACTGGTCCGGCTGGCCGACCGTACCCCGATGCTGGCCGCCGCCGCGCTGCGGCTGGATCCCCGGCTCGACACCCGTACCTGGCTGATCGCCGCACTGGCCGCGCTCGGCTGCGCGCTGGCGATGCTCGGCCCGGCGCTGCGCCGCGGCGGCAGCTACGTCGGCGAGCTGGCCAGCCGGTCCCGGCCGAGCCGGCGGACGATCGCGCAGCGGGCCGGGCTGGACGTCGCGCTGGTCGCCCTGGCGGTGCTGGGTTGGCTGCAACTGCGGCAGTACTCCTCGCCGCTGGCCGGCTCCCGCCCGGACGGCGCCCTCGGGATCGACCCGCTGCTGGCCGCGACCCCCACGGTGGGGGTACTCGCCGGCGCGGTCCTCGCGCTGCGCGGCCTGCCGCCGATGGCCCGGCTCGCCGAGCGGTGGGTCGACCGCAGGTCCTGGACCGGCACCATGCTCGGGATGTGGCAGGCCGGCCGCCGGCCGCACGCCGGCCCGGTGCTGCTGCTCGCCCTGGCGGTGGCGGTCGGCACCCTCGCCTGGTGCCTGGCCGCCACCTCGGAACGGTCCCTGACCGACCAGGCCAACCACCAGGTCGGCGCCGACCTGCGGCTGGTCGAGTCGAGCGGGGTCGCGCCGCCGGCCCGGGCCGGGCAGCTCGCCGAGCTGCCCGGCACCGAACTGGTCCTGCCCGCCTGGCGGGACAGTCCCCGGCTCGGCACCGACGGCGTGCCGGCCGGCATGGTCGCGCTGGACGTCGCCGAGGCCGGACGGGTCGTCCGGCTCCGGGACGACCTGGTCGACGGCGCCGCCGCCGGGCTCTTCACCGGGATGGCCGGGGCCCGGGTGACCGCCCCGGTCGTGGAGCTTCCGCCGGGAACCACTCGGCTGACCGGTCGAATCACCACCACCGGCACCGGTGGCTCCGCCCGGGTTCCGGTCCGCACCACTGCCGTCTTCACCGAGCCGCACGGCGGGCACCTCCGGATCCCGCTCGGCGCGAGCTACGACGACGAGCCGCTGCGGTTCAGCGTGCAGCTACCGGCGAGCGGGGACACCCCGCCGAGACTGGCCGGCTTCGCGGTGGACACCCACGGACCTCCCGGGTACGTCGTCGACTGGCAGCTCACCGACCTCCGCGCCGCCCCGGCCGGCGGCGCCGGGACCGCCGTGCCGGTCGCCGACGGCCGGCAGTGGCAGGCGGTGCACCGCTCCGGCGAGACCGGACCGGCGACGGCGGGACCGCGCGGGCTGACCGCCCAGTACCAGGCGTCTCCGTCGGGGGGCTGGGCGGGCGTCAGCTCGTTGATCTCGTTCGCCGTGACCGTCGCGCCCGGCCCGGGGCAGGTGCCGGTGGTGGCCACCCCGGAGGCGCTGGCGGCGCTGCGACTGGGGGTCGGCGACCAGACCGTACTGGTGCTGGCCGGCGGAGCCGTCGACGTCCGGATCACCGGTACGGTCGCCGCGCTGCCCGGGGTACCGGAGTCGGCCGGGCTCCTGGTCGACCTGCCGTCGCTTGCTACGGCGCTCTTCCACGAGCGGGGCATCCTCGCCGCGCCCGAGGAGTGGTGGCTGACCACCCGCCCCGAGCAGCACGCCGAGGCGGCTCGGGCGGCGGCCGGGCTCGGCGGGCTCCAGGTCGCCGACCGGGTGGAGGTGGCCAGCCGCTCGGGCGACGACCCGTACGGCGTAGGCGCCCGGGCCGCTCTCTTCGCCGCCGCGCTCGGCGCCATCCTGCTCGCTGCGGTCGGCGTCACCGTGGACGTCCGGGCCACCGCCCGGCGCCGGGTCACCGAGCTGGCCGTGCTGCACACCCTGGGCGCCGGCCCCCGGCTGCTGGCCCGATCGCTCCTGGTCGAGCAGGCGTTCCTCGCCGGCATCGGCGTGCTGGTCGGACTGGGGGTGGGAGTCGGCGTGGCGGCCACGATGGCCCCGCTGGTCATCCTCACCCCGTCGGCGCAGCGGCCGGTACCGGCGCCGCTGCTGGACGTCGCCTGGCTGCCCGCGACCGGGACCGCCGCCGTACTGCTGCTGCTCGCCCTCGCGCTGAGCGGGCTGACCGCCGCCACCATGCGGCAACGGCTGGCCGCGGCCCAGCTGCGGATCGGGGAGGACCGGTGAACGCGGGAACCGTGGAGGGGCAGGACGCTGTGCGGGGTGGATCGGTGCCGAGGCGGTCCGGGGCTCGACTGCCGGGGCCGTTGCGCCGGGCCCGGATCTTCGCCGGCTACCTGGGGCTGCTCGGCGTACTCGGGCTGGTGGCCGCGCTGCTGGTCACCGGGGCGCCCCGGCTGGCGAACGAGTTCGCCGACGACGGGATGCGGCACGACGTACGCGGACTTCCGTACCAGGTCCGGGACCTCACCTACACGGCCAACCAGGACGCGATCCAGAGCCCGGACGCCCACCTGGCCGCCGCCCAACTCGACCGGTACCGGCAGAAGCTGCCCGGGCCGCTGCCGTCACTGGTCGGCCAGCAGTGGTTCGCCGGCCGGATCGGCCCGAAGGACCTGGGCGTGGCGGGCGACGCGCCGTCGCTGCGCGGAAGCTGCCGGCCGGAGCTGCAACTGCGCGGCCAGGCCGACGTCGAACGGGAGCTGCGGGTCGTCGAGGGTCGCTGGCCGGCGTCCCGGGACGGGGTCGAGGCGGCGCTGTCCCGGGAGGCGGCCGGCATCCTCGGGCTGCGGGTCGGCACCACCGTCGTGCTCAGCGGCAAGGGGTTCGCCCAGGGCTCCGTCCCGGTCCGGATCGTCGGGCTGTACGACCCGATCGACCCGGCCGCACCCGCCTGGGACGGGATCCGGATCGCCGAGGTGCCCTGCCCGGACCCGACCGCCGGCACCACCCACCGGGCCGCCCTGCTGACCGACCTGTCCGGGATGACCGCCGCCGGTGGACGGCTCGGGCTCACCTACGAGTGGCGCTACCGGGTCGACGAGGAGCGGATGACCACAGGGGACATTCCGGAGGTGCTGACCGCGATCGCGGCGACCCGGCGTACCCCGCCGGAGCGTGGGCTGGTGCTGGCCACCGGCCTGGACAGCGGCCTGACCCGGTTCGACGGCCAGCTCCGCGCGGTGCAGGCACTGCTCGCCGTGGTGCAGGCCGGCATCCTGGCCACCCTGCTCGGGCTGGTCGCCCTCGCCGCCGGGCTGGCGGTGCAGCGCCGCCGGGAGGAGTTCACCCTGCTCCGGGCCAGAGGGGCGGCGGCGGTGGAGATCGGTGCCCGTACCCTGCGGGAGACCGTCGGCGTGCTGCCGGTCGCGGTACTCGCCGGCTGGCTGCTCGGCCGGCTGGCGCCGGGTCGCCCGGCCGGGGCCGAGCCGCTCGGGGTCGCGCTGGTGGCCGTCGGCACCACCCTGGCGATTCCGCTGCTGGCGATGCTGAGCCAGCGCCGGGCGAGCTTCGTGGGCCGGCGCCGGGACCTGGTGCGCCACCGCCCGTCGGTACGCCGGCTGACCGCCGAACTCTTCGTGCTGCTGCTCGCGGTGCTCGGCGTGGTACTGCTGCAACGGCGCGGGCTGAGCCAGGACGGCGGGGTCGACCCGTACCTGGTCTCGGTGCCGGTGCTGCTGGCCGTGGCCGCCGCCCTGGTGGCGCTGCGGTTGGTGCCGTGGCCGCTGCGCCAGGTGGGCCGGATCGCCGCCCGGGCCCGTACGGTGGTGCCGTTCGTCGGGCTGGCCCGGGCCGGCCGGGGCGCGCCGGTGACCGTCGGGCCGCTGGCCGTGCTCGTCGTCGCGATCGCCACCGGTGTCTTCACCAGCGTGGTGACCAGCACCGTCGCCGAGGCCCGGGACCGGGTCACCGACCAGGAGATCGGCGCCGACGCCCGGGTCATCGGCTCCTACTCCGACCAGGCCACCGCCGACCGGCTCGCCGCGCTGCCCGGGGTGAGCGCGGTCAGCCCGCTGGCGGTCGAGGTGGGCCAGCCGTTGCGCTCACCCACCCCGGACCTGCTCGGCGGCCGCGACCTCGGCCAGACCCAGGTACTGGTGGTGGACGGCCCGTCGCTGGCCCGGGTGCTGGCGGCGAGCGGCGTCGACGTCACCGTGCCGGCCGGGTTGGCCGCGCCGGGGCGGATCGACGGTCCGGTGCCGGCGCTGGTCTCGCCGGAGGTGGCCGAGGCGGTCGGTGCCGGTGCGGTGACCGAGGTGCAGGGCCGGCGGTACGAGTTCCGGGTCGACCGGGTGGCGTCCGGCTTCCCGGGGCTGGCGGCCGACGTCCGCCGGTTCGTCGTACTTCCCTGGCAGGCGCTGCCGGTGCCGCAGTTCCAGCCGATCCGGTCCAACCAGTTCCTGGTGGCCGGCGACGGCTTCGCCACCGCCGAGCTGACCGCGACGGTCGACACCGCCCAGCGGGAGTACCTGGCGAAGGTGCTGGCACAGCCGGTCGAGCAGGTACGCCCGCAGACGCCGGTCAGTGTCGCCACCTGGTCGGCGCACCGGCAGGCGTTGGAACGCGGCGGCGTGAACCGGCTGCTCAGCTTCACCTTCGGCACCGGGGTGGCCGGAGCGACCGCGTTGGCGCTGCTGGCGGTCGGTTTCGCCGTACTCGCCGAGGCGCCGGGGCGGGGCCGGATGCTGTCCCGGCTGCGCACCATGGGGCTCTCCGGTCGGCAGGGCCGGGGGCTGCTCGTCTACGAGTTGGTGCCGCTGCTCGGCGTCGCGGTGCTGGCCGGTGGGCTGGTCGGGGTGGCCCTGCCCCGGCTGCTCGGGCCGGCGCTGGGGCTGTCCGGGTTCACCGGCGGCCTGCCGGCCCGGATCCACCTGGATCCGCTGCTGGTGGTCGGCGTACTGCTGCTGGTGGTGGCGGCGCTGGTCGCCGCCCTCGGTGTCGAGAATCTGATCAACCGCCGGATGCGCCTCGGCGAGGTGCTCCGGCTCGGAGAGGAGAACTGATGGCTCGGAGAGGGGACGAGGACTGATGGCGAGTCCGACGACTGCCGCTGCGGTGCCCGATCTCGCCGTACTCCAGCGCAGGGCCGCGGAGCGGGCGGCGGCCCGGGCCGGCGGCGAGGACCGGCTGCGGGGACACATCGTCTGCGACGGGCTGGTCCGGATCTTCAAGACCGAGGGCGTGGAGGTGGTCGCGCTGCAGGGGCTCGACCTGGTGGTCGACCGGGGCGAGCTGCTCGCCATCGTCGGCGCCTCCGGCTCGGGCAAGTCGACGGTGCTCAACATCCTCTCGGGGCTGGACGTGCCGACCGCCGGTATCGCCCGGGTGGCCGACTTCGACCTGCTGACGATGTCGCCGAAGCGCCGGCTGCGGTACCGCCGGCACACCGTCGGCTTCGTCTGGCAGCAGACCGCCCGCAACCTGCTGCCGTACCTGACCGCCCGGGAGAACGTGGAACTGCCGATGCGGCTGGCCCGGGGGCTGCGCGGCCGGGCGGCCCGCGAACGCGCGACCGAGCTGCTGGAGATGGTCGGCGTCGGCTACTGCGCCGACCGGCGGCCGGACCAGATGAGCGGCGGCGAGCAGCAGCGCTGTGCGGTGGCGGTCGCGGTGGCCAACGACCCGGAGGTGCTCTTCGCCGACGAGCCCACCGGTGAGCTGGACGAGGCGACCGCGGCCGACGTCTTCGGCGCGCTGCGCACCATCAACGCCGAACTCGGCGTCACCATCGTGGTGGTCACGCACGACCACGCCGTCTCGTCCCAGGTCCGCCGGACGGTCGCGATCCGCGACGGGCGGACCGCCTCCGAGGTACGCCGCTCCACCCGGCTCGGCGCCGACGGGGTGGAAGAGCTGGTCACCGAGGAGTACGCGCTGCTGGACCGGTCGGGCCGGATGCAGTTGCCGGCCGCCTTCGTGGACGCGCTGAGCCTGCGCGACCGGGTCCGGCTCAACCTGGAGCCGGACCACGTGCAGGTCCGGCCGGGCGGGGACGGTGCGCGGCCGTGACCGGCGCAGTGCAGCGGCACCGGGAAGCGGACGGAGACGGCGGGAGAGGACTCGGGATGGCTGAGGAACTGGTCCGGGTCGAGGGCGTCGGCCGGGACTACGCCGCCGGGGACCGGGTGGTGCACGCGGTCCGGGACGTCTCGTTCAGCGCCGCCCGGGGCGAACTGGTGGCGATCCGGGGCCGGTCCGGCGCGGGCAAGACCACCCTGCTGAACCTGATCGGCGGCTTGGACCGGCCGAGCTACGGGCGGATACACGTCGCCGGGCACGAGATCACCGCCGCCGGGAGCAGCGAACTGCTGGAGCTGCGCCGCTCCACCATCGGCTTCGTCTTCCAGTCCTTCGGGCTGATCCCGATCCTCTCCGCGGCGGAGAACGTCGGGGTGCCGCTACGGCTGGCGAAGCGGCGCCGGGCGGAGCGGGAGGAGCGGGTGACGATGCTGCTCGAACTGGTCGGGCTGGGCGGTCAGGCGGCACAGCGCCCGTACGAGCTCTCCGGCGGCCAGCAGCAGCGGGTCGCGGTGGCCCGGGCGCTGGCGAACGATCCGGCGCTGCTGATCGCGGACGAGCCGACCGGCCAGCTCGACTCGGAGACCGGTCGTTCGATCATGGACCTGCTCCGCGCGCTGGTACACGCCCGAGGGATGACCGCGCTGGTGGCCACGCACGATCCGACCCTGATCGACCTGGCGGACCGGGTCCTGACGCTGCGCGACGGCCGGCTGGTGGACGGGGCGGAGCGGCAAGACGGGGTGCTGACCGGGAGCTGACTCGCCCGGACACGATTCAGGGGTGGGATTCGTACGCTCGTACGAGCCCCACCCCTGTTTCGACGTTCGGTTTCGAGTCTCAGTCGCCCTGCCGCTGCTGGGGGATCTGGCCCTGCAGCAGGGCACGAACCTCCGACTCGCGGTAACGGCGGTGCCCGCCCAGCGTTCTGATCGCGCTGAGCTTCCCCGCCTTAGCCCACCGGGTCACGGTCTTCGGGTCGACACGGAACATCGACGCGACCTCTGCCGGCGTGAGTAGCGGCTCAGGTTCATGCGTACGCGATGCCATCGGTCACTCCTCCACAGGTGCCTATAGACATCGGCCGGGGTCCCGCCGGCCGACGCGTCTCCCATGGTCCGGCTAGTCCCCGATGTCCGACATGGGCCGAACGGCCGAAGGTCCCTGGATGGACGGATGAACAATGACCGATATATGGTCCTTTTTTATGCCAGAAAAAGACTTAACCGGACGGCCGATTGCCCCTCGTGACGTCGATATTACGAGGGGCATTCACCTGTGCGCGCTCCCAATGGGCCCTGAGCCGCATTGTTCGCTAATTGCAACGCTCCAGTAACTGGACCGCCCGCCAGCGCGCCACGAGCTTCTCGTACGCCTCGGTGGCCGCCTCCGCGTCGCCCCGGGACAGCCCGGCCAGCCCGGCCGCGACCAGCTCCGGAGAGTCATCCGCGGCCAGCGCCTCGTCCGGGAGCAGGTCGACCAGCCCGCCGTAGTCCAGCTCCACCACCGACCGGGGATGGAACTCCTCCAGCCACCGGGCCCCCTCCTCGACGGCCTCGGTGATCGGCGCGTCCCCGACCGACTTGCGCAGCACCGACAGGCCCCGGGAGGCCCGCCGCCGGGCCTTGGAGATCTCGGTGCGGTAGCGCAGCACCCGCCGGTCCGGCCGGGTGGTCAGCTCGCGCTCCTCCGGGTCGACGAAGACGAACCAGCGCAGCGGCACTCCCCAGGTGGCGATCTGCTCGTGCAGCCTCGGCACCCCGTGCTCCAGCACCCGGGCCCCGCTGCGCCAGTCCTCCACCACGGCCTTCGCCTGGCCGGCCAGCACCGGCGGGACGAACGCGTCGGCCAGCACCGGAGGCACGCCGTCCCGGGCGCTCAGCGCCGCCTCGGCGACCCGCACCCGCAGGTTCCAGGGGCAGACCAGCAGCGTGTCGTCCGCCTCCAGGACGTACGCCTCCTCGGGCAGGTCGGGCAGCCGGGTCCAGCCGGCACCGAGCGCCTCGATCACCGCCGTCCGCTGCCGGACCGGCCCCTCCAAAGGGGCCACCGCCCTGCCCTCCTTGACGTACCGACGCCAGAAGAGCTGCCGGTCCCGATCGAAGGCGGTCAACGGCTCGTACACCCGCAGGTAGGAAGCGAAGAGCGACGGCACGGCGCGATCCTCCCACGAAACGAGAGCGGCGGAGTCTCCAGCATCTCCAATCAGTCTCGGGCGCGCCGGCCGCGATCCACCCTGAGGCCGATCGCGATTAGGCTCGGAGCAGGCCGGCACCATCCCCCGCCGGCATACCGGGAGCCCTCTCCCGCCCGCATCCCACAAGGATGCCCACCTGCGATCAGGAGCCAGACATGGACGTATTCGCCAGTACCGACGGTCCGGAATCCGACGGCCACGAGCAGGTCGTGTTCTGCCAGGACAAGCAGACCGGACTCAAGGCGATCATCGCCATCTACTCGACCGCGCTCGGCCCGGCGCTCGGCGGCACCCGGTTCTACCCGTACGCCACCGAGGCCGAGGCGCTGCACGACGTGCTCGACCTGTCCCGTGGCATGGCGTACAAGAACGCGCTCGCCGGGCTGGACCTGGGCGGCGGCAAGGCGGTCATCTGGGGCGACCCGGAGCGGATCAAGACCGAGCCACTGCTGCGGGCGTACGGCCGCTTCGTGGAGTCGTTGAACGGCCGCTACTACACCGCCTGCGACGTCGGCACCTACGTCGCCGACATGGACCTGGTGGCCCGGGAGACCCGCTTCGTGACCGGCCGCAGCGTCGAGCACGGCGGAGCCGGTGACTCGTCGGTGCTGACCGCCTGGGGCGTCTTCCAGGGGATGCGGGCCGCCGCCGAGCACACCTGGGGCTCGCCGACCCTGGCCGGGCGCCGGGTCGGGGTGTCCGGGCTCGGCAAGGTCGGCAAGCACCTGACCGGCCACCTGATCGACGACGGCGCCTCGGTGGTGGCGACCGACGTGAACGAAAAGGCGCTCTCCTGGGTCCGGCAGGCCTACCCGCAGGTCGACGTGGTCGCCGACACCCAGGCCCTGATCACCTCCGACATCGACGTGTACGCCCCGTGCGCCCTCGGCGGCGCCCTGGACGACGACACCGTGCCGGCGCTGCGCGCCTCGGTGGTGGTCGGCGCGGCCAACAACCAGCTCGCGCACCCGGGCATCGAGAAGCTGCTCGCCGACCGGGGCGTGTTGTACGCCCCCGACTACGTGGTGAACGCCGGCGGGGTGATCCAGGTCGCCGACGAGATCGAGGGCTTCAACTTCGAGCGGGCCAAGCTGCGGGCCACCCGGATCTTCGACACCACCCGGGAGATCCTGCGGCTGGCCGACGCCGAGGGGGTGCCGCCGGCGGTCGCCGCGGACCGGCTCGCCGAGCGCCGGATGGCCGAGGTCGGCCGGCTGCGCACCATCCACCTGCGCTGACCGGTCCGCCGTCCGCGAGGGGGTGGGGCCGATGCGGGTACCGGCTCGGTGCCCACCTCCGCCACGGACGCCCGGTCGATTGCCGGTTAATCAGGCAGAAAGTACGCTGTACTGGACTGATTGGGGCTGGAGGCCCCAAACAAGTCACGGCCAGGCCGGGCCGGCGCTCCTTACTGAGTAGCATGGGACCGCCCGTCGATGTCCCCGCGACGCGCGGGCACGGGCGGTGGTAACCCGAGGTGCCGAACCGGGGCATCCCCATGTACCGTAAGAGCCACGAGAGATGCCTGACGTCATCGGGGCCCGCCTTCGGGCTGCCCCGAATTCTGTGCGAGGGGGTCGAGCCATGGGGCGCGGCCGTGCTAAGGCCAAGCAGACTAAGGTCGCCCGGGAGTTGAAGTACCACTCCCCGAACACCGACCTCGCCGCCTTGCAGCGAGAACTCGGCGGCAGCCGCAAGTCGGACCACGACTTCGACGACGACTACAAAGAGTATGTCGACGACGATGACGAGGATCACGACGCGGACGACGACCCGGGCAACTGGGCGTCAACCCGCTGACCTCCGGTCACATCTGAGCACGCGGTAACACCGCGTGCTCACGCGTGTCCGAGTGCCTGCGGGCCGTACCGCCGATCGGGACGCCAACCGGTAAGGACCTGCCGGGGACGGAGCCTGTCTCCAACCCCTCGGCAGGTCCTTACCGCTGGCCGTGGCCCGTCCTCCCCGACACCGGGAAAGCCCCACCGCCCTTCGCGTACCGTCGTACGCCGCACCCCGGGACGTCCGACCCCTCGGCGGACGGAACCGGACGCTCCGGCGGATCGACCGTCCTCGGGCTCAGCGGGGGCGGTTGTTCCAGTTGTAGAACGTCGGGATGTTCTCGAAGTGGTTCCAGGCGCAGACCGCAGCCGCACCGTCCCCGCCGGTCGCCACCTCGGCCCGGAGCCGTCGCGCCTCCGCCGCCTCCCGCAGCAGCGTGGTGAGCCCGGCCCGAGCACCCAGGACCCGGGCGGCCAGCGGATCGTGCGGTCCGGCCTCGACGGGCTCAGGCGGCCGTTGGCTCGTGGTCTCGGGCATGGTCCAACACTCCCTCTAGTAGACGGATCTTGCTGTTGCGGCAGTGGTCGGTCTCCGTACCATCGAAACGCCCGTGCTCGAAGTAGCGGTTGGCGGCGTGCCCACCCCCGCAGAATCCGAAGTACGGGCAGCGGGCGCGGCAGGCCTCCACGCCGGTCAGGAACTCCGTCACCCACGGCGTCTGTGCCGCCGTGGCGAGAATGTCACCCAACGGGGTTTCCAGGACGTTTCCACTGCTGAAGTCGCCGTAGTCCGGGTCGGAGAAGCCGGCCAGCTCCGGGGAGAGCAGCACCACCGAGCCGTCGTACCCGATGGTCGGGATGGGGTCGAGCTGGCGGGGCAGCACGTCGTCCTCGGCCCCGTCGAGGACGGCCGCAGCGTACCGCAGCGACCACTCGATCTCCCGGAGGTGGATCCGGGGGTCCCGGCGCCAGGCGGAGACCAGTTCCGCCCAGAAGCCGCTGACCAGTTCGGCCGGATGGGCGTTGCGCCGGGTGTTGACCCCCTCGGTCTCCTCGATGTTGATCCCGAGCACGTCGCAGCCGAGGTCGAGGAAGTAGTCGTACAGCTCGGTGGCGAGCCCCGGCTCAGGCCGGCTCACCACACAGAGCGCCGAGTACGGGATCCCGTGCCGGCGCAGCGCCTCGACGCCCGCCATGATCCGGTCGTACGACGGTTGGCCGCCCCGGCCGACCCGCTCCCGGTTGCGGTCCCGGGGTCCGTCGATGCTGACGCTGACCCGGATCCGGTGCGCGGCGAAGAACTCGCACCAGGCGTCGTCGATCAGCGTCGCGTTGGTCTGCACGTGGTGCTCGACCGAGGAGTCGAAGGGCGCCAGCAGGGCCGCCAGATGCTCCCGTCCGGCGGCGAGCGGCTCACCCCCGTGCCAGACCACCGAGAACCGCCCGTGCCGGGCCCAGTCGTTGACCGGCCCGGCCACCGCGGCCGCCACCGGTACCGTCATCCGACGGTCCGCCGCCCGCAACGGGAGATAGCAGTACGCACAGTCGAGGTTGCAGAGCGTGGTCGGCTGCATGACCACGTAGCTGGGGACCGCAGCGATCCCCCGCATGCCGGAAAACTCCTGTCCACGGACAGCCATGGCCCTCCTCCCCCGCCTCTGAGGTGCCCCTCAGGCTAGGTGGCGGTAGCCACCCCGGTGAAGTCCTGACCAGGTATGCCGAGAATCACGGGCAAATATCGCGGATGCGGGTTTTGGCGTTTTTGTTGTGCTCGGCCCGGCGTCGTGGCCCGGGTGGCAGGGTCGCGCCCCGGGTGGCCGCCGGCTCGTGCGCCGGGTCAGCCCCGGGTGTGCTGGCCGATCATGTGCACCTCACCGGTGCCCTCGATGATCTCACCCGCCTGCCAGGCCTCGACACCCCGGCCGGTCAGGCAGGCCAGCGCCCGGTCGGCGTCCTCGGCCGACACGATCGCGAACATGCCCACACCCATGTTGAAGGTGGACTCCATGTCCTGGTCCTCGATCCGGCCCTTGGCCTGGACCAGGTCGAAGATCGGCTGCGGCCGCCAGGTGGCCCGGTTGACCACCGCGTCGACGTTGTCCGGGAGCACCCGGACCAGGTTGCCGGGAATGCCGCCGCCGGTGACGTGCGCCAGGGCGCGTACCTCGGCCTCGGCGATCAGCTTCAGGCAGTCCTGCGCGTAGATCTTGGTCGGGGTCAGCAGCTCCTCACCCAGGGTGCGCTGCCGGCCGAAGTCCTCGATCACGCTGTCCAGCCGCATCCGGCCGGCGCCGAGCAGCACGTGCCGGACCAGGGAGTAGCCGTTGGAGTGCAGGCCGGACGAGCCCATCGCGATCACGACGTCGCCGACCTCGACCCGCTCCGGGCGGAGGATCTCGCTCTCCTCCACCACACCCACGCCGGTGGCCGAGACGTCGTACTCGTCCGGACGGAGCACCCCGGGGTGCTCGGCGGTCTCGCCGCCGAGCAGCGCGCAGCCGGCGTACCGGCAACCGTCGGCGATGCCGGCGCCGATCTCGGCGACCTTGTCCGGGACGACCTCGCCACAGGCGATGTAGTCGAGCAGGAAGAGCGGCTCGGCACCGCAGGCGACCAGGTCGTCCACCACCATCGCCACCAGGTCGATGCCGACCGTGTCGTGGATGTCCATCTGCTGCGCGATGACCAGCTTGGTGCCCACCCCGTCGGTCGACGAGGCGAGGATCGGGTTGCGGTACTTCTGGGTGTCCAGCCGGAACAGGCCGGCGAAACCGCCGATGTCGCCCATCACCTCGGGGCGCCGGGTGCCCTGCACCTTCGGCCGGAGCAGTTCGACCGCGCGCTCACCGGCGTGGATCGAGACGCCGGCGTCCGCGTACGACACGGTGCGCTTGCGGCCGGACCGGCCCATCCCCGCCGTCCAGGGCTGATGGGTGCCGCCCGGGCCGCTTCCTGCACCACTGCGCTCGGTCACGTGCGTCACGGTTCTCCCCTTTGTGGTTCTCGCGGCTGGCCGCGTCGGTAGCGGTCGAGGATCGCTCGACTTTCGTGCTGCCCGGCCGGATGTGTCCGGTCGGGCCGGTCCTGTCGCCGGGCGTCGTGCCCATGAGCCCACCCGGCGTGGTGCCTACGCGTGCGACGACACCTCGCCGCCACTGGAACTGCTCACGAACGGCTGACCGCCCGGACCGCGGGCGGCCCCGTCCGGGACCGCCTCCTCCGCCCCGGCGCCGGCGACCCGGCGGTCAACTCCTTCGAGTACGTGCTTGCCGATCAGGTTCCCCGCCGGCAGCTCGATCGGGTATTCCCCGTCGAAGCAGGCCCGGCAGAGCCGGGTCTTCGGCTGCTCGGTGGACGCGATGAGACCGGCCAGGGAGACGTACCCGAGGCTGTCGGCCCCGATCGACCGCCGGATGCCCTCGTTGTCCAGCCCGTTGGCGAGCAGCTCCGCCCGGGTGGCGAAGTCGATGCCGTAGAAGCAGGGCCAGTTGACCGGCGGCGAGGAGATCCTGACGTGCACCTCCAGGGCACCGGCCTCACGCAGCATCCGGACGATCGCCCGCTGGGTGTTGCCCCGCACGATCGAGTCGTCCACCACGACCACCCGCTTGCCCCGGACGTTCTCCCGGAGCGGGTTGAGCTTGAGCCGAATGCCGAGCTGACGGAGCGTCTGCGACGGCTGGATGAAGGTGCGCCCGACGTACGGGTTCTTCATCAGGCCGGCGCCGTAGGTGATGCCGGACTCCTCCGCGTAGCCGATCGCGGCCGGAGTGCCGGACTCCGGTACCGGGATCACCAGGTCGGCCTCGACCGGGTGCTCCCGGGCGAGCTGCCGGCCGATGCTGACCCGGGCGGCGTGGATGTTGCGGCCGGCGATCGTGGTGTCCGGCCGGGCGATGTAGACGTATTCGAAGAGACAGCCCTTCGGCTCCGGTGCCGCGAACCGGGCCGACCGCAGGCCGTGCTCGTCGATGGCGATCAGCTCGCCGGGCTCGACCTCGCGGACCACGCTCGCCCCGACGATGTCCAGCGCGGCGGTCTCGCTCGCCACCACCCAGCCGCGCTCCAGCCGCCCGAGCACCAGCGGACGGACCCCGTACGCGTCACGGGCGGCGTAGAGCGTGGTCTCGTCCATGAAGACGAAGCTGAACGCGCCGCGCAGCGTCGGCAGCACCTCCAGCGCGGCGGCCTCGACCGACAGGTCGGGGCGGCTGGCCAGCAGCGTGGTCACCAGGGCGGTGTCGGAGGTCGACCCGTCGGAGTCCATGCCGCGCTCGACCGCGTCCCGGGCGAGCTCGGCGGTGTTGACCAGATTGCCGTTGTGCGCCAACGCGATCGTCGTGCCCGCCGTGTTGGCCCGGATGGTCGGTTGGGCGTTTTCCCAGGTCGACCCGCCGGTCGTGGAGTATCGGGTGTGCCCGATCGCCAGGTGGCCGCGCAGGCTCGCCAGCGTCGGCTCGTCGAAGACCTGGGCGACGAGGCCGAGATCCTTGTAGACCACCACGCCCGACCCGTCGCTGACGGCGATGCCGGCAGCCTCCTGGCCACGGTGCTGGAGTGCGTAGAGACCGAAGTAGGTGAGCTTCGCCACCTCTTCGCCCGGAGCCCAGACTCCGAAAACGCCGCACGCGTCCTGTGGGCCGGGTCGTTGGGGGTCGAGGTCATGGCTCAACCGGCCGTCGCCTCGGGGCACCTGCCGCTCCCTCTTGCTGATCTGCTCGGACTCGCCTGTCACCCGGGTGATTTCGGGTTCCGTCGACTCAGACAGTGTACGCGAACCGCAGCCGACACAGAGAGCCACGTTATGGCCCCCGTAAGTGACGGATGGTGATGGATAAGCATGGCTAGACAGGAAGGAATGGGGAGATATCAGCACGATTGCCACTCGTCTGCACCAGGCCCTCGGCGACCGCCGCCGACCAGGACATCCGCCCGGTCGCCAGCCGGAGCCAGGTCTCCGGTGCCATCTCCACCACATTGGGCGGGGTGCCACGCGTGTGTCGGGGCCCCGCACAACATTGGATCGCCCCATAGGGTGGCACCCGGACCTCTACCGCCCGGCCCGGCGCAGCCCGGGCCAGGTCGCTCAGCAGGGCACGAACGGCGTCCCGCAACGTCGTCCGGTCCGGCGTACGGCCGGCGTCGAGGTCCGCCAGCGCGGCCGCGACCGCTGCGGACTTATTGTGCGGAGAGGACACGTCGGGACGATACGACCCGGCTTCGTGGCATTTTTCGCCGCCCCTGGGTCGCGCTCATCCGGTCAGACAAGGCATAGTTGCCGACGGTGTAGTCGTATGGGTTGATCCCCGGCCGACGACGGGTCGGCGGTGGAGCCCCGGAAGGCGGTGGACGTGACAGCACACCGACGAGCCTGGATCTCCCGGGCCGGTGTGGTCGTAGCGCTGGCAGCCAGCGCTGTATTCGCTCTACCCACCACACCAGCATTGGCTGACCCAGACCTCAGAACCGTTACCGCCTCGCCTAGCTCTGTCGATGTCAACGGCACCACGACGGTCAGGTTCACGCTCGCCTTCAACGGCAGTGGTGACAACGCCGACATCCAGGTTAGTTCCGACAACTCGCGGCTGACTTGCACGGATGGATGCTCCGTGCAAGATGCCGAGGCTGGCAGCTACACGGCCGTCTTCAAACGGACGTCGGCAACGCTTGACTCTAACCAGAGTGCGACGATCACTGTCCGCGCCACGGAGGACGCCCTTATCGGCAACGGCCCCACTGATACAGCCACCGCCCGAGTAACTCTGGTCGGTCGACCCGCGCCGCCGCCGGTGCAGACGGTCGCCGAGGTGTCGGGGCGGGTCACCAACGAGACCACCGGAGACGGGGTTCCCAACGCCAGCGTCCGGCTGACCGACGGGCAGGGTCGTACCCACACGACCAACACGAGCAACAGCGGCAGCTACCGGTTCACTGGTTCGCGGGAACGGCCGATCGCGCCGGGGCGGCTCCAGATCCGGGCCACCAAGGACGGCATCACCGACACCAAGGACGTGAACGGGGCCGCTGGCGCCCGGGTCAACAACCAGGGCATCCAACTCGCCCTGGCCGGTGCGCCGAGCGCGACACCGGAGACCTCGGCGGAGCCGACCGAGGACGCCGCCGAGGAGGAGCCGACCGAGGACGCCGCCGCGGAGGAGAGCCAGGATGCCGGTGCGGCGGACCAGGCCGCCAACGAGGAGTCCGGCGGCGGGCTCGGCTCGTGGGTACTGATCCTGGCCGGCGGCCTGCTGGTCGCGCTCGGTGTCGGCGCGATCGTGCTGCTGCTGATGCGCCGCAAGGAAGACGGCGGCGATGACGACGAGGACGGGCCGGGTGGGCCGGGCGGGCCGGGGCCGCGCTCGGGCGCGGGGGCCGGCCGGGGCGGCTACGACGACGCCACCCGGGTCACCAACCGGGCCGGTGCCGACCCGACGATGGTCAACCGGGGCGGCAACCTGGCCGACGCACCGACCATGATGCACAGTGCCCCACTGGTCGACGAGGAGTTCCCGGATCCGTACGGTGCGCCGCTGCCCGGGCCGCAGACGCCGGGCTACGGCGCCGGACAGCCGGGCTGGGGCGGCAACGCCAACGGCTACGGTGACCGCCCCGGCTCGGGTGCCGGCGCGTACGGCAACGCACCTGGCTCGGGTGCCGGCTACGGCGCTCCCGCCTCCGGGGCCGGCTACGGCAACGCTCCCGGCTCGGGTGCCGGCTACGGTGCGCCCGTCTCCGGCGGTGGATACTCCGCCAACGGTGCCGGTGGCTACGACGACGGGTACGACGAGCCGACGGGGCGCTACACCGGTGGCCGGGGTGGTGCCGACGAGTACGGCCCGGCGGCCGACCCGTACGAGACCAACGCCTACCGCCCGTCCTCGGGTGCCGGCCACGGTGGCTACGAGCCCACCCAGCAGTACGGCCGGGACGACGACGGCTACGACGCCGGGGGCTACGGCGCGGGCCAGGGCGGCTACGGCGACGAGCCGCGTACCGGTGCCGGCTACGACCGCGCCGACGACGGTTACGGCCAGCAGGGCTACGCCGACCGGGCCGGCTACGACCAGCAGGGCTACGACGCCGACCGGGCCGGCTACGACCAGCCGACCACCGGTGGCGGCTACGACCAGCCGCGTGGTGGCTACGACGACCAGAACGGTTACGACGACCGGGGTGGCTACGACCAGCAGCAGGCTGGCGGCGGCTACTACGACGATGCGCCACGGGCCGGGCACAGCCGGTCCGCCGCACCGCAGCAGTCGAGCCGTTCGGAGCGCCGGTCGCTCGACTGGTTGGACGACTGACCGAGGCGGCACGCACGAGATAACCCGCAGGGGCCCGGTTCGCGACGGCGAGCCGGGCCCCTGCCGGTTCTCACCACCGCACGGGTCCGTTACCCGGGACGGCGACGGGGAAGACCTGGGTCAGGCCGGCGAGTAGACCCCGTTGCGGAGTACCGGCACCACGTCGGAGACGCCGACCTGGACCGCGATCTCGACGTCCTGGCCGAATCCCCGGGTGACGAGTTCCCGCCCCGACACGCTGCCCCGGACCGCCGCCGATATGTCGGGGAGACTGTTCAACGCGGCCAGCGCCAGCGCCGCCTCGACGGAGAGCCCGCCGGACACTGTGGAGAGTGCGTCCAGTACGGCAGCCGCGCCGAGGTGGTCCTCGACGGCCGGCCGGAGACTGTCGTCCGGCCAGCGTTCCCCCGCCGCGACGACACCGATCGGTGCCGTGGTCGAGCCGTACCCCTGGGCGAGGAGCCAGCGCCCGACGGCGGTGGCGTTACGCAGGCAGGCCGCCACCACTGGCAGCCCGGTGGCGCTGGCGGCGGCACTGATCGCCGAGCCGTTCGGGGACGGCAGCACCAGGTCCGGTACGACCGGAGCGGTGTACAGGGCCGCCGGGGAGAGCGACCAGGGATGCTCCGGCGTCACCGCGCGTCGGCCGACGGCGGCTACCGCGCCGACCCGGGTGGCGTACTCGGCGGCCTGGGCGCCCCAGGGGAACGGATGCACCCGCATCCCCCGCGCGACCGCCACCTCGACCGACGTGGTGAAGGAGAGCACGTCGACCACCACCAGCACCGCGCAGACCCGGCTCAACTCGGCCGCGCCGGCCAGCCCCCAGTCCAGCCTGGCGCCGGTACCGGGCTGGGCGTAGACCGACTCCGCCGGTCCTGCTGGTTCCGTCACGATGCGGTTCCCTCGCCACCGGAAGATCCGACCGCCGCGCGGTCGGATCAATCCGTCGGGCGATCTCCGGCGTCGGTCCGGGCCGCCGCCTCCTGGTGCCCGTCGGCGGTGCTCGGAGCGGCGTCCACCGGAGCCGAAGCCGCTGGAGCGGCGTCACCGGCAGCGGCGGTGTCGTCCGGAGCGGCAACGGTGGCGGGACCTGCGGCGGCCTCCGGACCGGCGGCCGGCGCCGACGCGGTAGCGGCGGAGTCCACCGGCTCGGTCCCGTCGGCCCCGTCGGCGGCGTCCGGCTCGGCCGGGTCGGTGTCGACGACCGGCTCGGCGGCGCCCCGGTCGGAGCCGGCTGGCCCGGGGTCCGGGGTGCTCGTGCCGGTCGCGACGGCTTCGGCCAGCGTCGCCGTGCCCTCGCCGAACAGGCTCGGCAGGGTCGCGCTGTGCGCCGCGCGCAGCTCCGGCAGGCCGATCGTGAACTGGTCCCGGATCTCCAGCTCGTTTCCGGCGGTGTCGGTGACCCCGATCAGGGTCCACGGCACGCCCCGCTCGACACAGAGCGCGGTGAACGCCTTCTCGTGCCCGCGCGGCACCGCCACCATCGCCCGGCCGGCCGACTCGCTGAACAGGAAGACGAACGGCATCGAGCCGGCGGTGAAGCCCTCCGGCAGGGCGATCCTGGCGCCGACGCCGTGCCGGAGGCTCGACTCGACCAGCGCCTGGGCGAGACCGCCGTCGGAGAGGTCGTGCGCGGAGCGCAGGTGCCCGACCCGGGCCGCCTCGGCGATCAGCTCGGCGAGCGCCCGCTCGGCCGCCAGGTCGACCTTCGGCGGTACCCCGCCGAGGTGCTCGTGGGTGACCCAGGCCCACTCGGAGCCGGAGAGTTCCAGCCGGGTCTCGCCGAGCACGAAGATCAGGTCGTGGTCGGCCCCGGTGGTCCGGGCGAAGCCCATCGGCACCCGCTGCGCGACGTCGTCCAGCACGCCCAGCACCCCGACGACCGGGGTGGGGTGGATCGCCGCCGCACCCGTCTGGTTGTAGAAGCTGACGTTGCCTCCGGTGACCGGGATGCCCAGCTCGGCGCAGCCGTCGGCGAGCCCGCGTACGGCCTCGGCGAACTGCCACATCACGCCCGGGTCCTCCGGCGAGCCGAAGTTCAGGCAGTCGGTCACCGCGACCGGCTTCGCACCGGTCACCGCCACGTTCCGGTACGCCTCGGCAAGCGCCAGCTTCGCACCGTGGTACGGGTCGAGCCGGGCGTACCGGCCGTTGCCGTCGACCGAGATGGCGACGCCCAGCCCGGACCGCTCGTCGATCCGGATGATCCCGGCGTCCTCCGGCTGCGCCAGCACGGTGTTGCCGAGCACGTACCGGTCGTACTGCTCGGTGACCCAGGTCTTGTCACAGAGGTTCGGCGAGGCGATCATCCGGAGCAGGGTCTCCCGGAGCGCCTCGGCGGTGGCCGGCCGGGGCAGCGTCTCGGCCCGGTCCGCCTGGAGCAGGATCAGGTCGGCCGGCTCCCGCATCGGGCGGGCGTAGACCGGACCGTCGTCCACCAGCGACCCCGGCGGTACGTCGACCACGGTGTGCCCCTGCCAGGTGACCAGCAGCCGGCCCGGACCGGAGCCCTCCGGGGCACCGGTCACCTCACCGATCGCGCTGGCCGGTACGCCCCACTTCTCGGCGATCCGGAGCACCGCGTCGAGCTTCTCCGGGGCGACGATCAGCAGCATCCGCTCCTG
The DNA here is from genome assembly GCF_039649625.1 of Plantactinospora sp. ZYX-F-223. NCBI lineage: Bacteria > Bacillati > Actinomycetota > Actinomycetes > Micromonosporales > Micromonosporaceae > Plantactinospora > Plantactinospora sp. ZYX-F-223. The sequence continues at coordinate 30,110 of NZ_JBDJAV010000009.1, forward strand.
CGACTCGCTGGCCAGGATCTCGTGCGGCTGCATGGACGCCTCGCGCAGCGGTACCCGCTCCAGGAAGACCCGCATGCCGGTGCCGGCCGCGGCGGCGGTCTCGGTGAGCGCGCAGGTCAGCCCGGCACCGCCGAGATCCTGGATGCCGACGACGAGTCCGGCGTCGTACAGCTCCAGGCACGCCTCGATCAGCAGCTTCTCCATGAACGGGTCGCCGACCTGCACCGACGGGCGGCGCTGGGCGCTGCCGTCGTCGAAGGTGGCGCTGGCCAGCACGGAGACCCCGCCGATGCCGTCCCGCCCGGTCTTGGCGCCGAGCAGCACCACGACGTTGCCGGGGCCGGCGGCGGCCTTGTTCTGCAACCGCTGCACGGGTAGCACGCCGAGGCAGAGCGCGTTGACCAGCGGGTTGCCCTGGTAGCAGGCGTCGAAGACGACCTCGCCGCCGATGTTGGGCAGGCCGAGCGAGTTGCCGTAGGTGCCGATCCCGGCGACCACGCCGGGGAGTACCCGGGCGGTGTCGGGGTGGTCGGCGGCACCGAACCGCAGCGGGTCCATCACCGCGACCGGCCGGGCACCCATCGCCAGGATGTCCCGGACGATCCCGCCGACCCCCGTCGCCGCGCCCTGGTGCGGCTCGACGAAGCTCGGGTGGTTGTGCGACTCGACCTTGAAGGTCACCGCGAGCTGGTCGGAGATCTGGATCACGCCGGCGTTCTCGCCGATGCCGGCGAGCAGCCGGTCGCTCGGCGGGGCCTTCTCGCCGAACTGCCGCAGGTGCACCTTGCTCGACTTGTAGGAGCAGTGCTCGCTCCACATGATCGAGTACATCGCCAGCTCGGACTGGGTGGGGCGGCGGCCGAGGATCTGCCGGATCCGGTCGTACTCGTCGTCGCGCAGGCCCAGCTCGGCGTAGGGCTGGAGGTCGCCGGGGGTGGCCGCCGCGTTCGAGACGGTGTCCACGCCGCCGGGGTAGCCGTTCACCGGCAGCTCCGCGGCGACGCTCGCCGGCACCGCCTGGCCCGGCACGGGCTGCTCCGCCGGAGCCGGCTGACCCACCGGGTCGACGGCCGGGCCGGGCCGCGCGGCGGGGCCGGATGCCGAGGGGTGGTCGGCGAGGGCGGGCTCTGGCTGGCCCATGACCTCACTCCGTTCGATCATGCGGGTACTCCCGCGAGGTGCTTGAGGACCGACGTGAAGAAGCCGAGCCCGTCGAGGGATGGGCCGGTCAGCGCCTCCACGGCGTGCTCCGGATGCGGCATCAGCCCGACCACGTTGCCGGCCTCGTTGCGGATGCCGGCGATGTCCCGCAGCGACCCGTTCGGGTTGCCGCCCAGGTAGCGGGCCACCACCCGGCCGGTCGCCTCCAGCTCGTCGAGGGTGCGCTCGTCGGCGACGTAGCAGCCCTCGCCGTTCTTCACCGGGATCAGGATCTCCTGCCCGGGCTGGAACGCGTTGGTCCAGGCGGTGCCCGTCGACTCGATCCGCAGCACCTGGTCGCGGTTGCGGAAGTGCAGGTGCTGGTTGCGGGTGAGCGCGCCGGGCAGCAGGTGTGCCTCGCAGAGGATCTGGAACCCGTTGCAGATGCCGAGTACCGGCAGGCCGTCCCGGGCGCCGGCGGCGATGGTCTCCATCACCGGGGCGAACCGGGCGATGGCGCCGCACCGCAGGTAGTCGCCGTAGGAGAAGCCGCCGGGCAGCACCACGGCGTCGACGCCGCGCAGGTCGGGGTCGTCGTGCCAGAGCGACACCACCTCGGCGCCGGCGATCCGGGCGGCCCGGGCCGCGTCGCGGTCGTCCAGCGAGCCGGGGAACGTCACCACGCCGATCCGGGCGGTCATGGATTGCTCTCCTCGGCATCCCCGGCCTCGGCCACCCGGACCGCGAAGTCCTCGATCACCGGGTTGGCCAGCAACTTGTCCGCGATCTCCCGAGCCCGGTCCAGGTCCGGCTGGCCGGTGAACTCGATCTCGATCCGCCGACCGATGCGCACGGAGGACACGTCCGTGACTCCGAGCCTCGGCAGCGCATTCGCGACGGCCTGGCCCTGGGGATCGAGAATCTCCGGCTTGAGCATGACGTCGACGACGACGCGAGGCACTGGGCACTCCTGACTGTGTACGCAGTTGGGTGCCGGCCCACGAAAGGGGCGAGCGGAGCCAGCGTACCCGGCCGACCAGCGAGTTGACGCACGGGCCGGCGCGTCGATGCCCCGACGGACCCGGGGTGCCCGCCGGGCGCCTCCGGTGGACCCGGTCACCCGCCGGAGAGGGTCGGAAACCGACCGCAGAGGTTCACCCTTGTGAATAGGTGACGAACGGCTTAGCGTGTGGCGTCAAACGTCCGGTTACCTACACCGAACGTTGAGTGTCCAGACCCGTATGGCGGACATCCTCCCGCCTACGGCGGCTCGAACCGACCCGGTGACCCCGGGTAAACCCCCCGGAAGGAGCCCCCCCGTGCGTCTTCGCCGAACCCTGGTGATGCTCGCCACCACCCTGGCCGGCGCGCTCGTCGCGCCGTCCGTCGCCTCAGCCGCCCCGGTCAGCCCGTTCATCATCGGTGGCGGCACCGTCTCGTCGGCCCCGTGGGCCGCGGCCGTGTTCAGCAACGGCTCGTTCACCTGCTCCGGCACCATCATCGCGGCCCGCTGGGTGCTCACCGCCCGGCACTGCGTCAGCGGCACGATGTCGGTGCGGGTCGGCAGCGTCAACCGGTCCTCCGGCGGCACCACCAGCGGGGTGACCGCCAGCTACGGCCGGTACGACCTGGCGTTGCTCAACCTGTCCACCTCGATCAACACCAGCTACATGCCCCTGTCCAGCGCGTACCCGCCGGTCAACTCCACCAACTCGATCTACGGGTGGGGGATGACCTGCTACAGCGGCTGCTCGGCGTCCACCACCCTGAAGACCGCCACGGTCCGGGTGACCAGCACGAACGTCACCGACGCGTACGGCGGCCGGGCGATCCGCAGCGCCCGGATCAACGGCAACGCCTGGCGCGGTGACTCCGGCGGCCCGCAGGTCTACAACGGCGCCCAGGTGGGTGTCGCGTCCACCGCCGACGGGCAGAGCATCCAGAACTACGGCAGCGTCGCCTACAACCGTTCCTGGATCACCTCCGTCTCCGGCGTCTAGGCACCACTCCACACCCTCCTCAGGGGTATGGCGCGGACGTTCCAGCTGCGTTGGGACGTCCGCGCCGCGCCGTTTCCGTCAACTCCGGACCGTTTGACGGCGTGGGGGCAGGTGTCGGGCTCCCGGCGCCCTTTCGCGGCAGCCGCGCCGTTTCGCAAACTGGAGCGATGTGAACAGCCCTCGCAAAGCGGGCGGGCCCGGCTCTGCCAGCATCAAGGTGTGCTGGTCGTGACGACGGATCATCTACCGGGGTACGAGATCCGCGCAGTACTCGGCGAGGTCGTATCTTCCCAAGCCCGAACCCGGAACCCGTACCGGGAAGGCGTGAAGAACCTCCGTGGTGGCGCCTACGACCCCAAGGCGCCCGAGAACCTCACCCGCTGGCGTACCGACGCCGTGCAGAAGTTGGGTGAGGAGGCGACCCGGCTCGGCGCGAACGCCGTGATCGGGATGCGGTTCGACCACCGCGAGGTCGGCGAGATGTGGATGGAGCTGTGCGCGTACGGCACGGCGGTGGTGGCGGTCCGGCAGCCACCGGAGAATCCACCCAGCGACCAGCCGAAGGTGGCGGCCGAGACGGCGCACCTGGCGGAGCCGCTGGACTCCGGTGCGATCGCCGAAGCGCCGAGCGCACCGGACCTGGGCAGCGCCGCCGGCACCCCGACTCCGCGGAACTGACGCTGCGGAAGGTGCCACGCAGGTAGGCGTCATCCGGGTACGCAGCGGAGCAGGATCTGCCGCATCGAGCCCATGCCGTACCGGTCGACGTCGCTGGAGAGGTCCGCCACCTCGCGGAGTACCGGCCCGAGCGCCACCCCGGCCGCCCTCGCCTCCCGGCACAGCTCGGTGAGTGTCAGCAGCTCGTCCCGGGTGTCGAGGCCCTGGTCGCGGGCGGAGAGCAGCAGCAGTTGGCGCCGGAACCGCTCCGCCGTGTCGGCCGGGAACGACATCCCGACCCCCCACTGGAACGACCGGTGCTTCCGGAACAGCCCCCGGATCGCCGTACGCGTCGAGTCGTCCCCTTCGGCGTACAGGGTGAGGAGCGCGGCCAGGACGACGGCCGCCTCGTCGGCCACACCGGCCTGCTCGACTGCGGGCGGCGCCGCCCGCAGCCGGTCCGCCCACTCCGGGTCGGCCAGGTCGACGGGGCGGTTGGCGATCGGCGCGATCGCACGGTCCAGCCGGGACACCCGGTCGGCGAGGTCGTCGAGCATGGCCCCAGTGTGCGGCCCGGCCGCCACCGGGCGGCCCGGCCGCCACCGGGCGGCCCGGCCGCCACCGGGTACACGTGTCGACGGCTGGGCCCGCTCGGCGGGTCGACGGCTGGGCCCGCTCGGCGGGCGCCCGGCGTGTCGGCGCTCAGGGCCGGCGGCTCAGAGGATCGGCGCCGGGTCGTACGCGGCGGCCTCGGGGTGCGCCGCGACCACTGCGGCGATCCGGTCGACCACGGCCCGGACCTGCGCGGACGCCGCCCCGGTGAAGCCGGCGCGGTCGGCGACCAGCTCGTCGATCTCGGGCCGGGTCAGCCCGAGCCGGCCGTCGGCGGCGAGCCGGTCGAAGAGGTCGTTCTCGGCGGCACCCTTCTCCCGCATCGCCAGCGCCACCGCGACCGCGTGCTCCTTGATCACCTCGTGCGCGGTCTCCCGACCGATCCCGCGCCGCACCGCCGCCACCAGGAGCTTGGTGGTGGCCAGGAACGGCAGGTAGCGGTCGAGTTCCCGGGCGATCACCGCCGGGTACGCGCCGAACTCGTCCAACACGGTCAGGAAGGTCTGGAACAGCCCGTCGGTGGCGAAGAACGCGTCCGGCAGCGCGACCCGGCGTACCACCGAGCAGGAGACGTCGCCCTCGTTCCACTGGTCGCCGGCCAGCTCGCCGACCATCGACAGGTAGCCCCGGATGATCACCGCAAAGCCGTTGACCCGTTCGCTGGACCGGGTGTTCATCTTGTGCGGCATCGCGCTGGAGCCGACCTGACCCGGGCGGAAGCCCTCGGTGGCCAGCTCCTGGCCGACCATCAGCCGGATCGTGGTGGCCAGGCTGCTCGGCGCGGCGGCGGCCTGGGCCAGCGCGGAGATCACGTCGAAGTCCAGCGAACGCGGATAGACCTGGCCGACGCTGTCCAGCACGCGGCGGAACCCGAGGTGTTGGGCGACCCGGCGCTCCAGCTCGGCCACCTTCGCCGCGTCCCCGTCGAAGAGGTCGAGCTGGTCGGCGGCGGTGCCGACCGGACCCTTGACGCCGCGCAGCGGATAGCGTCCGATCACGTCGGTCAGCCGCTCGTACCCGATCAGCAGTTCCTCGGCCGCGCTGGCGAACCGCTTGCCCAGCGTGGTCGCCTGGGCGGCGACGTTGTGCGAGCGGCCGGTCATCACCAGGTCAGCGTGCTCGACGGCGAGCCGGGCCAGCCGGGCCAGGGTGGCGACCACCCGGTCCCGGACCAGTTCCAGCGAGGCGCGGATCTGGAGCTGCTCGACGTTCTCGGTCAGGTCCCGGGAAGTCATCCCCTTGTGCACCTGCTCGTGCCCGGCCAGCGCGCTGAACTCCTCGATCCGCGCCTTCACGTCGTGCCGGGTCACCCGCTCCCGGGCCGCGATCGAGGCCAGGTCAACCTGGTCCAGCACCCGCTCGTACGCCTCGACCGCCCCGTCCGGCACCGGCACGCCGAGATCGCGCTGCGCCCGGAGTACGGCCAGCCAGAGCCGGCGCTCCATCCGGATCTTCTCCTCTGGGGACCAGAGGGCGGCCAGCTCGGCCGAGGCGTAGCGGTTGGCGAGGACGTTGGGGATGCTGGTCACCCCGCCATTCTCGACCATCCCGCGACCGACCCGCCTACCGGCCACCGGCCGAGCGGAACCGTCTCGCCCGGGGCCGGTGTCCCAGCCCGCCGCGCGGTGCCCTCAGCCCTCGGTGCCGCGCCCTCAACCCTCCGTGCGGTGCCGGAAGTCGGTGAGGTGCCGGAAGAGCACCTGGGTGGCGGGGATGTCGTCGGGGAGGTCCTGACACCACAGCCGGGCGGTGGCCAGCCCGATCCGGGCCAGCCCACGGGAGAGCACCACCGTACGGTGCGCCAGCTCGGCCGAGGCGGTGGTCGGCACGACGTATCCGCCGGGCCAGAGCCGGATGATCGGCTCGCCGTCGGGAAAACTGGCCCGGAACCGGGTGGCGACCCGGGCCCGGAGCACGGACTCCTCGGCGATCGCCAGGTCTTCCCCGCACTCCGTCGGTGGGATGGCAGGTCCGGCCGCCGGTGGCGGGACGGTACCGGCCGCCGAGGGCGGGACGGCGAGGTCGGCGACCAGCAGCACGTGCCGGTTGCCGAGCGGGACGCCGGCCCGGCAGGCGCGCCGGACGATCTCCTTCAGCACCGCCCGGAGCTGGCCGACGCTGCCGAGCCGGGGCAGCGCGCCGACACAGGCCGCCGCGTGGTCCGGGACGAGGGTCGCGGCGGTCCACGAGTCGCAGAGTGTCCGCACCAGGTGGGCGGGGGGTTCGCCGGCCGGGAGCTGGCGGTACAGCGCGGCGAGGTCGGCGAGGGTGTCGTCGACGCCCATCCCGGCGGCGGCCCTGGCCCGGCCCAGCCGGGTACAGGCCGGCCGTGGATCGCGCGTCTCCGCGATGGCTCTGGTCAGGCTGTCGACCGCAGGCGTCCACCACGCGCCGGTCCGCTCCGGGCAGCGGTGCAGCGCCGCCGCCCGCCACGCCTCACGCAGGACGACCGCCTCGGTGCGGAAGCGGGTGATGGCGCGTGCACGGCGGTGCGCCGCCGTCGGTGTCAGTCGGCGTTCGTCGTCCATCCGGGTTGGTACTCCATTCGTCGCGGCAGTTCCTCTCGTCTAGACGGAGATTGCGGAGGACCGTGACGGCGCCAGGAACAAAAACAGCAAAACGAATAAATGGCGCAGGCAGCTCAACAACACTCCCTCACCTTCTGCCTTTGGCCACTTGCTGTTGGTAGTTTGGTCCCGCCCGCACTGCCCACGACGGATTGACCACACCTCAGGACTTGGCAGGACATGGCGGACGACAACGACAGCGCTGCCGTTGACGTGCGGAGCGACCTACAACTGATCCGGGCCGTTCGAGCCGGTGACACCGACGCCTACGCCACCCTCTACAGCCGGCACGAGGCGGCGGCCCGGCGGCTGGCCCGTACGCTGGATCATCGGCCCTCCGAAGTGGACGAGCTGGTGGCGGAGGCCTTCACCCGGGTCCTCGCCGTACTGCGGGACGGGCTCGGGCCCAGTGCCGCCTTCCGCACCTACCTGCTCACCACCGTGCGCAACGTCTTCTACGACGAGGCCCGCCGCGCCCGCCGGATCGAACTCGTCGACGACGTGGCCCGCCACGATGCCGGCGAACCGTTCACCGACCCCGCCGTGCGGAACCTGGAACAGGCGATGGTCGCCCGGGCGTTCGCCGCGCTGCCCGAACGGTGGCGACTGGTGCTCTGGCACACCGAGGTGGAGGGCGATCCGCCGTCGACGGTCGCGCGCCTGCTCGGCGTCCGCCCCAACACGATCTCGGCGCTCGCCTACCGCGCCCGGGAGCGCCTACGCCAGAACTATCTGCGTGAGCATGCCGCCGCTCGTACCGACGACACCTGCCGCTGGGTCGCCGAGCGGCTCGGCGCGTACGTCCGGAGCGGACTGTCCCGGCGGGAGACAGCCGACGTCGAGAGCCACCTCGCCGGATGCCGGGCCTGCCATCTGCTTTTCGTCGAACTCGGCGACATCAACGCCGGCCTCGGTGCCGTGCTGGCTCCCGCCGTGGTCGGCACGACCGCAGCCGGCGGCTACCTGAGCGCCGGTACGGCGGCTCCGGGCGCCGTGTGGAACCGGGTCCGGCGGGTGGCCCGCCGCCGGGTCACCCAACTCGTCGCGGCCGGCCTGGTCCTCGCCGCCGTGGCGGCGGTCGCGCTGACCCTCACCGGCAACCCGGGGCCGGTCGCCGGACCGGAACAACCGGCCCCGGTACCCCCGACCGGACCGCAGGATCCGGGACAGACCTCCGAGCCCACTCCTGGTCCGCCGGGCCCCACCGAGCCCGGCACCGTCGGCGGTCAGCCGCCGGGCGGGTCGGGTGTGGCGGGCGCGGCGGACGGGGGCCCGCCCGGCGCCGCCGGCCCGGCCAGGCCCGGAGCGGTGGCCGTCGCGCTGGCGCCGGTCGGCACGCTGGTCCGGGGCCGGTCCGCGGTGCTCGCCATGACCGTCACCAACCAGGCCGGGGCGAACGGCGGCGGGGGGCGGCTACCCGGGACGTTCCGGGCCGGACTCGCCGCCGCGACGGGTCCGCTCAGCACCCGGTTGACGCTGCCGAGCGGGATCCGGCTGCGCGCCGGCGCTGCCGGGGACGGCTGGACCTGCACCGCCGGGACCTCCGGCACCTGTCGGCGTGGGCCGCTGGGCCCGGCGTCGTCGAGTACGGCGTACCTGCCGGTCACGGTCGCGGGCACCGCCCGGGGCGGCGCGGTGCGGATCACCCTCGACACGCCCGGCCTGCCGACCCACACCGCGTCGGCCCAACTCACGGTCGCCGGCACCGGTCTCTCCGCGGTCTTCGCCGGTACGGTGCCGGCCCGGCTCACCACCGCCGGCAACTCGCTGCTGTCCTGCCCCGACCTCGACCTCACCTGCCGGGCGGCCCGGTCGGGTCGCCCCGCCCTCGGTCGCGTCGACAACGGCCACTACCTGATGACCCGGTACTCGGCGCCGGGTGCACCGGCCGGCGCGCCCGGCGGAGGAATGGTCAGCGGCGCCACCGTGAGACTGACCGGCCGGGTCCTCTGGGCCGGCCTCTACTGGGCCGGCACCGGGCACTCGCCGGCCAGCCCGACGGCGTACGTCCGGGCACCGGGCGGCACCCGCTACACCCCCGTCCGGGCTTCCCGGGTCGACGACTTCCCGACCACCCTTGAGGGGCGGCGCGGCTACCAGGCGTTCGCCGACGTGACCCGGCTCGCCCGTAGCGCCGGCTCCGGCACCTGGTGGGTCGGCCTGCACCGTGGTGCCTTCCTCGGCGGGATCGGCGCGTTCGGCGGCTGGAGCCTGGTCGCCGTGGTCGCCGACGGGGGCCCAGCCCGGGCCGTCGCGGTGCTCGACGGCGCCCTGGCGCTCCAGCGCAGCGGCTCGGTGGCCGTTCCGTTGCCGGGTGCTCCCGGCGCCGACGCCCAGATCGGGTTCGTCGGCTGGGAGACCGACCGGGCGAGCGTCGGCGACCGGCTCGACATCAACGCCAGCCCGGTCGACCGGAAAAACCCGAACAACACCGCCGCCAGCCGGGCCGACGGTACGGCCGCCGGTTGGAACACCTTCGGTACGGACGCACGGGTACTCCAGACCCGCCTGCCCAGCGACCGACCCGCCGTCGTCACCGCGCGGACCGGTCGGGACGCCTGGCTGCTCGGCGCGCTCGCGATCAGCGCCAAGGCGCCGGCCGGCTAGCCGCGAACGCAGCGGGACCCTTCACCTGTAGGCCAAAGGCGGTCACCGGGCATGGGTAGCGCCTTCCCACGTCCAGGTCACCCTCTGGGCAACACGGGTAGGCAATCGGGCGCGGCGCTACTCCGCCTTCCCCGTCGACGGCGGCTCGGTCTGTGCGGCCCAGGGCGACTGGGATGACTGGGGCGGGTACGGCGACGGCGGCACTCCGTACGACGGCGCCGGGTACGGCTGGGTCGGGGCAGCGTACGGCTGTGCGGGCACCGGCTGGCCGGCGAACCCGACGTGCGGCGGCGGCGGACCGGGCTGCTGCGGCGGCGGACCGGGCTGCTGCGCCGGCTCGGCGGCTGACCGGCCCACCCGGATCGCCAGCCGGTCCAGGTAACCGATCTGGAGCCCGGCGAACGCCAGTAGGAACAACACGAGCAACGGCAGCGGCAGGACCAGGCCCAGGAAGCCGGTGCCCCGGTTGCCGAACTCGGCCATCAGCATCTCGGCCAGCAACGGGGCCGACGCGTTCTCCGGGTCGGACGTGACCAGGCGGGCCCACAACGGCTGCTCGGCGCTGAACAGCCAGGTCAGCAGGAGCGCGACGGCCAGCATCGGCAGTGCCGGCAGCAGCAGGGTACGGACGCCGTCCCCGCCGGCCCGCCACTTCTGCTGCTGTCCCCGGAACAGCAGGGTGAAGACGAACAGCGCCGGTACGCTGAGCCAGACCGGCGGGATCATCCCGAGGAACGTGTTGACCTGGTCGTTTTCGCTGACCCGCTTGAACCCGGCGACGGCCAGTGGACCGATGCCGACGAAGAGCCACGGCGCGAACGGCAGGAGGAGCAACTCGCTCCACCGGCCGAGCGGGCGCAGCGCCCCGATGCCGAACCCGGCCACCGCCGCCAGCCCGACCGACACCAGCGCCGAGACGAACGGTGGCAGCCAGGTGTTGACGAGTACGCCCGCCGTGCTGACCCCGCCGGGCAGGTCGGCCCCGGTGAAGGCATGCCGCAGCCAGGGCGCGGAGGCCCAGCCGAAGACCCCGAGCACGACGACCAGCGCCGCGATGACGATTCCGAGGTGGACAGCGGAGTGGCCGCGCACCGGAGCCGGCGGGCCGCCGGGCCGGTCCCGCCAACCGTCGAACTCGATCCGGGTACGGCTGGTCAGCAGCAACCCGGTCGCGGCGAGCCCGAGCCCGCCGAGTACGACCAGCAGCAGCGTGGCGGTGGCCGCACCCAGGCCGAGCCGGAAGGTGGTGAAGCTCGTCTGCATCGTCCCGAGGACCGGTGTCATGGTCGAACGCGCCGGCCCGCCGTTGGTGAGCAGCGCCGGTGCGGTGAAGATCTGGAGTGACAGGGCGAGCACGGCCAAGCCGACCAGCCCACCGACGGTGAGCAGGGCCGGAGTCGGCCAACGGCCCCGTTCCCGCTGCCGCAGCGCACTCAGGAATGCCGTCGCGGCGACCGCCACCACCAGCCCGAACGAGGTCGCCGCGAGTACCCAGGTCAGCTCGAACCGCGCGCCGTCGGCGAGCGAGCCCGACTCGGCCAGCCGCAGCCGCCAGCCGAGGAACACCGCGACCGGGGCGTACCCGGCGATCGGCACGGCCAGCACCGCCCGGGTGAGCAGCCGACCCAGCCGGCCGGCCCGGTCGGCGACCAGCGCCAGCAGCGGCGCGACCAGCAACGCAAACGCGAGCGGCAGCAGACCGAGCAGCAGTGCCAACCCGAGCTGGCCCAGGAACCCGTCTTCGAAGACCGCCTGATAGTTCTCGATCCCGGCCGATCGGGGCTCGCTGAAGAGGTTCTCGTGCCGGAAGCTGGTCAGTACGGTGGAGGCGGTCGGTACGACGTACGACCAGATCAGCGCGATCAGCGCCGGCAGCAGCAGCGCCAGGCCGAGCAGCGCACGCCCCGCCGAGCCCGCTCCAGCCTGCGGAGCCGGATACTGCCCGGCCGGCGGAACCGGCACCGTCCCGGATGATTGCCCTGGATAGCCCATCGCGTATGCCCCCGCTGCTCGCCTGTCCGGCCACCGCGACCGTACCGGCCGTCGGCAACGGGTGCGAAGAACGCCGCGCCGTCCACCCAGGAGTTGCCGATTCCGGCAATTCCGGGTCAGTCGGCCCGACTGCCCGGCGACGAGGCTGCCGGCGTTGCCGGTTCGGCGAGGGGTGGCGTTGCCCGTCTACGAGACTGTCGAGCTGCCCCGCTTGCGCTCCCGCCGCGGCCACAACCGCAGACCACTGCCCCCGGACAGCCTCACGACCGAGACCTGGACGCCAGAGGCGTTATGGCTCCCCGGTAACGCCTCTGGCCTCCAGGTCACCGATCTGACGGTCTCCGCCGGGATGCCCTGGCGGTACTGGAGTTCGTGCACGTGGCTGCCCTTGATCAGGATCGACACCTCGACCGGGCGGCCGGACTCGGCACGGATGACGGCGCCCGCTCAGCGTTCCAGGATCGCCACCACGCCCTGACCGCCGGCCGCGCAGATCGAGATCAGCCCGCGCCCCGAGCCGCGCTCGGCGAGCAGCTTGGCCAGGGTGGCCACGATCCGGCCGCCGGTCGCGGCGAACGGGTGGCCGGCGGCCAGCGACGAGCCGTTGACGTTCAGCTTCGCGGGGTCGATCGATCCCAGCGGGGCGTCCAGGCCGAGCCGGTCCGTGCAGAACTCCGGCGATTCCCAGGCGGCCAGGGTGGCCAGCACCTGCGAGGCGAACGCCTCGTGGATCTCGATGTAGTCGAAGTCGGCCAGGGTCAGCCCGGCCCGGGCGAGCAGCCGGGGCACGGCGTACGCGGGGGCCATCAGCAGCCCCTCGTCACCGTGTACGAAGTCGACCGCGGCGGTCGCCGACGGGCCGAACCAGGCCAGTACCGGCAGGTTGTGTGCCTTGGCCCACTCCTCGGAGGCGAGCAGCACAGTCGACGCCCCGTCGGTGAGCGGGGAGGAGTTGCCGGCGGTCATGCTGGCGTGCTCGGCGTCCGGTCCCCGGGTACCGAAGACCGGCTTGAGCCTGCCGAGCTTCTCCACGCTGGTGTCGGGTCGGAGGTTCTGGTCCCGGGTCAGCCCGAGGTACGGCGTGACCAGGTCGTCGAAGAACCCGCGGTCGTACGCGGCGGCGAGCCGCTGGTGCGAGCGGACCGCCAACTCGTCCTGGGCCTGCCGGTCGACGTTCCACCGCCGGGCGGTGATCGCCGCGTGCTCCCCCATCGACAGCCCGGTACGCGGCTCCGCGTTGCGCGGGATCTCCGGCCGGAACGGTTGGCCGGGGCGCAACCGGGTGGCGGCCTTCAGGCGCCCGCCCAGGGTACGGGCGGCGTTGATCTCCAGCAGGGTGCGCCGCAGATCCTCGTTGACCGCCAGCGGCGCGTCCGAGGTGGTGTCCACGCCACCGGCGACCCCGACCTCAAGCTGGCCGAGCGCGATCTTGTTGGCGACCAGGATCGTCGCCTCCAGGCCGGTGCCGCAGGCCTGCTGGAGGTCGTACGCCGGGGTGCGCGGGTCGAGCCGGGAGCCGAGCACCACCTCCCGGGTGAGGTTGAAGTCCTTCGAGTGCTTGAGTACCGCACCGGCGGCCACCTCGCCGAGCCGCTCGCCGGCCAGGCCGAACCGGGCGATCAACCCGTCCAGGGCGGCGGTCAGCATGTCCTGGTTGGACGCCTTGGCGTACCGCCCGCCTGAGCGGGCGAACGGGATCCGGTTGCCTCCGAGGACCGCGACGCGACGTACGGCTTCCATGGTGACGCCTCCAGAACGCAGGGTTGTTCCTACCTTACCCGCGAGTAGGCTACGGTCATGAGCGACAGGTACGCGAGCTTCGCCCACACCGGTCCCGGCCGGGCGCTGGTCAAGCGCCTCGGCCTGCCCGACCCGCCCAAGCTGCGCCGCTACCACCCCGGCGACCCGCTGACGCACGGCCCGGTACGCCTCGACGCCGCCTCCGGCGGCCGCCTGGTCGAACCGCTGGCCAAGCTGCTCACCTCGGCCGGCGTCGAGATCACCGACCCGGCGGCCACCGCGACCGGCCCGACCGCGACCGCCACCCCGACCGACCCGGGCGCCACCGCGACAAAGCCGGGCGACGGTGCGGGCCGGGTGCCGCCACAGGCCGCCCTGCTCTACGACGCCACCGGCATCACCGACTCCTCGGGGCTGCGCGCGCTCTTCGACTTCTTCCACCCGCTGGCCCGGGCGCTGCGCCCGTCCGGCCGGGTGGTCGTCTTCGGCACCCCGCCGGAGTCCTGCGGCACGCCCCGGGAGGCGACCGCGCAGCGCGCCCTCGAAGGGCTGACCCGGAGCATCGGCAAGGAGTTCGGCCGGGGTACGACCGCGCAGCTCGTCTACGTCGTGCCGGGTGCCGAACGGGCCGTCGAGTCGACCCTGCGCTTCCTGCTCTCCGGCCGCTCGGCGTACGTCTCCGGGCAGGTGGTCCGGATCGGCCCGGCCGAGGTGCCGGAGGTCGACTGGGCCCGCCCGTTGGAGGGCCGGATCGCGCTGGTCACCGGGGCCGCCCGGGGGATCGGGGCGAAGGTCGCCGAGGTACTGGCGGCCGACGGTGCCCAGGTGGTGGCGCTGGACGTACCGGCGGCCGGTGACGCGCTCGCCGAGGTCGCCAACGCCGTCGGCGGTACGGCGGTACAGCTCGACCTGACCGCACCCGACGCGCCGCTGCGGCTCGCCGACCACCTGGCCGACCGGCACGGCCGGGTGGACGTGCTGGTGCACAACGCCGGGATCACCCGGGACAAGACGCTGGGCCGGATGAGCCCGGACTGGTGGGACTCGGTGCTGGAGGTCAACCTCACCAGCCAGGAGCGGATCAACGACGTACTGCTGGACCGCGAGTTGATCCCGCGCGGCGGGCGTCTGATCGGAGTCTCCTCGATCGCCGGGATCGCCGGCAACCGGGGCCAGACCAACTACGCGACCTCGAAGGCCGGGGTGATCGGCCTGGTGCACTCGATGGCTCCGGTGCTCGCCGAGCGCGGCATCACCGTCAACGCGGTCGCACCGGGCTTCATCGAGACCCGGCTGACCGCCCGGATCCCGCTGGTGCTCCGCGAGGCCGGCCGGCGGATGAACAGCATGGCGCAGGGCGGCCTGCCGGTCGACGTCGCACAGGCCATCGCCTGGTTCGCCTCGCCCGGCTCGGCCGGCGTCACCGGCAACGTGGTGCGGGTCTGCGGCCAGAGCCTGCTGGGGGCCTGATGTCCGAGCTGCCGAACGCCACCGAGGGGCCGCACGGCGAGCCCGGGAGAGCGCCGGAGAAGTCCGGGGTCGAGTTGGCGGCGCTGCCGGCCGCCGGGCCGCTCTACCGGCGGGCGGCGATCGGGCTGGCCCCGAGGTTCGGTCCGGCCCGGCGCGCCGACCGGCTCCCCGAGACCGAACTGCTGGTCCGGGAAGTCGCGGTCGACCGGGAGCACCTGGCGGCGTACGACCGGGTGTGCGGGTTCCGGCTCGCCGACGCGCTGCCGCCGACCTATCCGCACGTACTCGCCTTCCCGCTGGCCCTGCGCCTGATGAGCGCACCGGAGTTTCCGCTGCCCATGGTCGGCCTGGTGCACGTGGCGAACCGGATCACCACCTACCGCCGCGTGGACGCGGCGGAGCCGCTGGACCTCGCGGTCCGCGCCGTCGACCTGCGCCCGCACGACCGGGGCCGGCAGTTCGACGTGGTCTGCACCGCCTCGGCCGGCGGGGAGGTGGTGTGGCGCGGCGTGTCGACGTACTTGCGGCGGGAGCGTACGGCGGCCGACGGCGGCCGACGCGACGCCACGGAGCGACCGGCCCCGCCGGCCCCGACCG
Organism: Plantactinospora sp. ZYX-F-223; assembly: GCF_039649625.1. Lineage (NCBI taxonomy): Bacteria > Bacillati > Actinomycetota > Actinomycetes > Micromonosporales > Micromonosporaceae > Plantactinospora > Plantactinospora sp. ZYX-F-223. Next base: position 45,492 of record NZ_JBDJAV010000009.1, read on the forward strand.
CGCTGTGGCGGGTGGACTCCCGGGTGGGCCGGGACTACGCCCGGGTCTCCGGCGACCACAACCCGATCCACACCTCGCGGATCGCCGCCCGGCTGTTCGGCTTCCCCCGGCCGATCGCGCACGGCATGTGGAGCAAGGCCCGGTGCCTGGCCGCGCTGGAGGGACGGCTGCCCGACGCGTACACCGTGGACGTGGCGTTCAAGCTGCCCGTGCCGCTGCCCGGGACGGTCGCGTTCTCCGCGACCCCGGGCTGGAGCTTCGGGCTGCACGATCCGTCGCGCGGCCGTCCCTACCTGCTCGGCGAGGTGGCCGCGCCCCGGGACTGATCCGGACGGGCCCCAGGACTGGTCGGGGTCGCCGCGACCCAGGACTGATGCGGGTGATCCGGACTGATCACTCTCTCGGGCCAAGCCCGACAGGACGGAACAAACATCGAGATTTGTCGTTGACACGACTGATGCACATCGATAGTCTTCGCTTGATGCTGGAAAGCGCTTTCCAGCTCCCGTCCCCAGTGCGGTCCGGACCCGCCGGCCGCACCGTCCACTCACCGCTGGCGGCGTCCGCGTCCCACCCGCGACCCGGCCGCCGGGGTGGACCACTTCCGCTCGGAGGTTTCCTGTGTCCAGCACCGAATCCACCACCCGCCGTACCCGGCGGCTCTCCCGGCTCCCGCTGCTCGCTGCGGCCACCGCCGCCACGCTCGTGGGCAGTTCCCTGGTCGCCATGCCCAGCGCGTCGGCCGCCTCGTTCAACATGCAGGGTTGGGCGACCCAGTGCGGCGGCACCACCGGCGGCGGCAACGCCTCCCCGGTGACGGTCACCAGCGGCAGCCAACTGGTCAGCGAGATGCAGGCCAGCGGCGCGCGCGTGATCCGAGTCTCCGGCAGCCTGTCGATCAGCGGCATGCAGAAGGTCGCCGCCAACAAGACCATCATCGGTGTGGGCAGCGGTGCCGCCATCACCGGTGGCGGGCTCAACGTCGCCAGCGTCAGCAACGTCATCATCCGGAACATCAACTTCCGGAACTGGAGCGACGACGCGATCAACGTGCAGTACTCGACCCGGGTCTGGATCGACCACAACAGCTTCACCAACGGCAACGACGGCGCGGTCGACATCAAGCGCGCTTCGGACTGCGCCACCGTCTCCTGGAACCGGGTCTACGGCCACGACAAGTCGTTCCTGCTCGGCCACTCCGACGACAACGCGGGCGAGGACTCCGGCAAGCTGCGCGTGACGTACCACCACAACTGGTTCGACGGCTCCAACCAGCGCCACCCCCGGGTCCGGTTCGGCAACCCGGTGCACGTCTTCAACAACTACTACAACAACGTCGGCGGCTACGGCGTCGCCTCGACCGAGGGCGCCGGTGTGCTCGTCGAGGGCAACTACTTCGAGAACACCGACGACCCGTACCACCTCGGCGAGGCCAGCTCCGGCCCCGGCACCCTGGTCGCCCGGAACAACCACTTCGTGAACTCGGGTAGCGGCCAGGCCGGCGGCAGTGTCCGGAGCCTTCCGTACAGCGTCAGCGTCGACCCGGCCGCCAACGTCAAGTCCATCGTCACCGGCGGCGCCGGCACCGGCCGGATCTGACCGTCGGCACGGCGTCGGCCGATCCGACCCGCGCCACCGGCGACGTGACGGGTGCTCCGGTCCCACCGGGCCGGAGCACCCGTACCCCCGTTTCCGCCGCCGGTGCGCTCCCCGCAAGCGCGGCCGGTCAGCCGACCGCCTCGTAGCGCGGCCGCTTGACCGGCACCCGGGACCGGCCGGTCAGAGCGACGGCCGCGACGCCGACCCGGGCGAGGGCCAGCAGGCCGGCCAGCACCGCCACCGCCACCGTCGCGTCAGCGACGTCCGGGGCGAAGAGCCGCACCTGGGCCCGGCCGGCGCCGTCCCAGGCCGCCGGGACCACCCGGGTCACCGCGGCGGCCAGCGCGGCGCAGCCGGCGACCCAGCCGAGCGTTCCGGCGACGGTCCGCCGGCCCGACCGCGCCGGCCCGACCGGCCGGCGGACTGACCGGACCACCGACCAGACCAGCAGGCCGAGCAGGAGTACGGCGACCGCGACCAGCCCGCCGAGCAGTCGGGTGAAGGTGGGATCCCTCGCCGCCCCGACCTCCGGCTCGCCGCCGGCCAGGATCCGGGCGACGTTGAAGGCGGCCGCGACCAGCGGGCCGTCCATCATCAGGCTGTAGATGTTGGCCAGCACCACCACGGCCAGGTCCGATCCGGGTACCAGCAGGATGTGGCCGAACGAGTTGGCCGTCGCCCCGGCGTGCCAGACGATCCGCTCGGCCGGATCGCCGAGCGTGCCGTCCCGCCAACCCATGGCGTACCGGCCGCCGCCGGCTGGGACCTGGCCGGCGTGCAACCGGGCGACGCCCTGCGGCGACAGGATCGCGCGGCCGGCGTACCGGCCGTCGGCGAGCTGGGCCGTGGCGTAGTGGGTCAGGTCGGTCAGGCTCGCCGCCAGGAAACCGTACGACACCCCCGAGCCGTCGAAGGGCGGGGCGAAGCGCTGCGGGCGGCCGAAATAGTAGCGGTGCCCGGGCGGCACGCCGACCGCCGCCGCCTCGGCCGCGGTGGCGGCGGAGTCCACCATCCCGAGCGGATCGAGTACCTGCCGGCGGAGGTATCCGCCGTAGGTCTCCCCGGTCACCTCCTCGACCAGTACGCCCAGGATCATGTAGTTGGCGTCGCTGTACTGGTGCACCGTGCCCGGCTCGGCGGTCGGCCGGACCGCCGCCAGGTCCCGTACCGAGCGGGCCAGGGCGCCGGGCGTGTTGTCGTACCGGTCGGTGAGCCCCATCGCCACCACCTGCGGCAGCCCGGTGGTCTGGATCAGCAGTTGCCGTACGGTGATCCGGGCCGCGACCGAGTCGTCGGCCAGTCGCAGCCACGGGACGTACCGGCGGACCGGTGCGTCCAGCTCGACCCGACCGGCCTCGACGAGTTGCATCACCGCCAGCGCGGTGAACGACTTCGTCACCGAGCCGAGCACGAACGGCGTACGCGGGGTGATCCGTTCTCCGTCCCCGTCGACGCCCCAGGCGCCCTGCCCGACGACCTGCTCGCCACGCACCACCGCGTACGCCAGCCCGGGCGTCCGTACCTCGGACATGTACTCCCGCAGGTAGCTCTCCACCCGGACCATCTCCTCCGGCGGCGGCGCCCCGGCCGCCGGACCGATCCCGGTAGCCACCGCCGTCGGCAGGGCGACCAATGCCGCCAGCACCGGCAGGACGGCGTCTCGCAGCCTGTCGCTCATTTCGGTTTCCTCCCCCGTGGAAAGTGCCGCCGGCCGGTGCTCAGCCGATCTGGCTGAGCAGCCGTTCCAGCTCGGCCAGGCGCTGCTTGACCTCGGTCATCTCGTCGCGGGTGCCGCGCAGTTCGGCACGCAGCCCGGTCAGTTCCTCGGCGGTCGCCGCGGTGGCCTCCGCCGTCCGGGTCTCCGCCTCGACGACCCGCTCGACCAGGACGCGGTACGCCGCCTCCCCGGCCGTGCTGCGCCGGGCCCGGTAGAAGCCCAGGCCGACGAAGCCGACGACGGCGGCCAGCGCCACCGCCAGCGCGGCCGACGCGATCGTGGCGGTCTGCGCGATGTCCAGGTCGGCTGCCAACAGTGTGGTCACGTGCTCGTGTCCTCTCCCGATCCGCCCGCTGCCGGGCCCTTCTGCCCTGTCCCGCCCGCTCCCGGCTCCGCCGCCCCCAGCGTCGCGACGGCGTCGGCGAGCAACTGCGGGGTGAGCGTCAGCGCGAACGGCACCACCTCGAAGTACTTCACCGAGCTGCCATCCCGGGCCGTCTCCAGTTCGCCGACGACCAACCCGGCCGCCTCCAGCCGCTGGAGGTGCATGTAGAGCAGCGGCCGGTTCATCCCCAGCCGGCGGGCGAGCTGGCTGACGTAGCTGCGGCCCTCGACGAGGGCCGCCACGATCCGCAGCCGGTGCGGGCTGGCCAGCGCGGTGAGCATCCGCAGCAACTGCTCCCCCGAGGGCGGGGCCTGATCCATGCGTCCGGTTCCCTTTCCGGGCGTCAGATGAGACTGACACCCCCTGTCAGATGAGACTGACACCCTGGACCGCAGACGTCAAGCAGCGGATTCACGACAGCGTCGCGCCCGCCCAGGAGGCGGAAGGGATGGCGGCCAGTCCGTCGGGGCGGCCGGTGGCCAGTCCGTCGGAGCGGACAGCGGTCAGTCCGTCGGGGCGGACGGTGGTCGCCAGAGGCGGCCGGCGAGCAGGTTGCCGGCGCCGGTCCAGGCGAAGGCCATCATCCGGCCCGCCATCGCGTCCGGGTCGGCCTCGGGGTGGTCGGCCAACCAGTCCGCGACCGACTCTGCGGCACCGACCAGGGCGTACGCCATGACCTCCAGCTCGGGTGCGCGGACCTCGCGGCCGTCGGCGGCCAGCCCCCGGGCGAGCATCCCGGCGACCACCTCGATGATCCGGCTCCGCATCGCGGTCAGTTCGCCGGCAAACGGCCGCTCGCCCCGGGCCTGCCGGTAGAGGACGGCCCAACCGTCCCGGTGCGCCCCGACGAACCGGAAGAACGCCCGCAGGCCGCGCCAGAGCCGCTCCTCGAACGGCACGTCCGGTACGACCGCGCCGACGATCGCCTCCACCAGCCGGGTCCCCTCCCGGTGCAGGCAGGCGGTGAAAAGCTCCTCCTTGGACCCGAGATAGGCGTAGACCATGGGTTTGGAGATGCCCGCCTCGTCGGCGACCTCGTCCATGCTCGCCGCGTGGAAGCCGCGCCGGGAGAAGACCTTGACCGCGGCGTCGAGCATCTGCTGCTCCCGTACGGCCCGGGGCAGCCGCCGGAAGGCGGGCGGAGTCGACACCTTGCGAGCTTACCTACTCGTGCGTAAGGTTACGCGCGAGTAACCAATAATGTTGACCGGAAAGCGACCATCACCAGCAGCCCGGAGGGCCTTCGCATGACCGACTTCGACCCGGCGAACTTCGCCTCGCTCGAGCCCAAGCAGTTCGCCCAGATCGTCAAGTCCACCCCGGACGACAAGCTGGCCGAGGTGATGAGCGGCGACCTGCGCGGCAACGTGCTCGACGCGGTGTTCGGCCGGATGCCGACGCTGTTCCGGGCCGACCGGGCCGGCAACACCAACACGGTCCTGCACTGGACCATCACCGGCCGGCCCGACGGCGGCTCCGACACCTACGAGATCGTCATCGAGAACGGGGCCTGCCAGGTCTCGGAGACGCCGCAGCGGGACCCGAAGCTCACCCTCACGATGGGCCCGGTCGAGTTCCTCAAGATCGTTTCCGGTGGCGCCAACCCGGTGATGATGTTCATGACCGGCAAGCTGAAGGCAAAGGGTGACCTCGGGCTGGCGGCCAACATCGCCAACCTGTTCGACATCCCGAAGGCCTGACCCCGACACCGGGCCGGCCGAGCCGGCACCGGGGACCGACCCGACGACCGACGACGAGGGGACGGCGTGACCGAGTTCTCGCTCGACCTGAACGAAGAGCAGCGGGACCTGCGCGACTGGGTGCACGGCTTCGCCGCCGAGATCGTCCGCCCGGCCGCCGCCGAGTGGGACGCCCGCGAGGAGACCCCCTGGCCGGTGATCCAGGAGGCGGCGAAGGTCGGACTGTACGGCTTCGAGTTCATCGCGAACTGCTGGGCCGACCCGACCGGTCTCTCCCTGCCGCTCGCCAACGAGGAACTCTTCTGGGGCGACGCCGGGATCGGCATGGCGCTGTTCGGCACCACCCTCGCGGTCGCCGCGATCTACGGCTCCGGCACCCCCGAGCAACTGGTCGAATGGGTGCCGCAGTGCTACGGCGACACCGACCGGCCGGCGGTGGCGGCGTTCTGCACCACCGAGCCGGAGGCCGGGTCGGACGTCTCCGCCATGCGTACCCGGGCCCGCTACGACGAGGCCACCGACGAGTGGGTGCTGACCGGGCAGAAGGCGTACGCCACCAACGGCGGGATCGCCGCCGTGCACGTGGTGACCGCCTCGGTGGAGCCGGAACTCGGCTCCCGGGGGCAGGCCGCGTTCGTGGTGCCGCCCGGTACCGAGGGACTGACCGCGACCAAGAAGCTGCGCAAGCTCGGCCTGCGCGCCTCGCACACCGCCGACGTCTTTTTGGACGAGGTACGCGTGCCGGGCCGCTGCCTGCTCGGCGGGCGCGAGGCACTGCGCGAACGGCTCGACCGGGCCCGCTCCGGCCAGCGTGGCAACAGCCAGGCGGCGATGCGTACCTTCGAACTCTCCCGGCCCACCGTCGGCGCCCAGGCGATCGGGGTGGCCCGGGCGGCGTACGAATACTCCCTGGCGTACGCCCAGGAGCGGGTCCAGTTCGGCCGGCCGATCATCGAGAACCAGGCGATCGCGTTCCAGCTCGCGGACATGCGGATGGAGATCGACGCCGCCCGGCTGCTGGTCTGGCGGGCCGCCTGGATGGGGCGCAACAACCGCCCGTTCAGCGCGGGTGAGGGCTCGATGTCCAAGCTCAAGGCCGGCGAGGTGGCGGTCTCGGTGACCGAGAAGGCGGTGCAGATCCTCGGCGGCGCCGGCTACCTGCGCGAGCACCCGGTCGAACGCTGGTACCGGGACGCCAAGATCTACACCATCTTCGAGGGGACCTCGGAGATCCAGCGGCTGGTCATCTCCCGGGCCATCTCCGGGCGCCAGATCCGCTGACCAGCCCGGTCGCGGCGGCGGCCGAGCCCGGTGCCGCCCCGACCGGCGGGCACCTTCCCCGAAGTAGAACGACAACCAGCGGAGCCGCTCCTTGCCCTCGGACCTCGCGTTTCTCGTCACCACGCTGACCCGGCGCGGGCTGCTCAAGCCCGGCTCGCCCCGGCGGGTCGCGGCGCAGCTCGGCGCGCTGCGGAACTGGGGGTTCAGCCTGGCCGGCGAACTGCGCCAGGCGGCGGCCCGGGATCCGGACCGGGTCGCGCTGATCGACGAGGAGCGCGGCGAGATCAGCTACCGGGAGCTGCTGGACCGGGCCGAACGGCTGGCCCGGTCGCTGCGGGCCCGCTACGGCGTCGCGGAGGGCGACCGGATCGGGGTGCTCTGCCGCAACCACGCCGGGCTGGTGGAGACCGCCCTCGCCGGCGGGCTGCTCGGCGCCGACATCGTACTGGTGAACACCGGGCTCTCCGGAGCGCAGCTCGCGACCGTCGCCGAGGAACAACGGATCCGGCTGCTGGTGCACGACGCCGAGTTCCTCGACCGGGTGGTCGGGTTGCCGGCGGAGGTGGAGCGGGTCGACGACCGGGAGTACCCGGAGCTGGTCGCCGGGGCACCGCTGGGCGAGCTGCGCCCGCCGGGCCGGGACGGCCGGACCATCGTGCTCACCTCCGGCACCACCGGTACGCCGAAGGGTGCCCGCCGGCCCACCCCGAGCGGCCTCGGCCCACTCGTCGCGATCATCGGCCGGATCCCGCTGCACAACGGCGTCCGGATGATGATCGCCGCGCCGCTCTTCCACACCTGGGGGTACGCCGCGCTCCAGATGGCCTTCGCGCTGCGCGGCACCGTCGTGCTGCACCGCAGGTTCGAGCCGCTGGCCGCGCTGGCGGCGGTGCAACGGCACTCCTGCACGGCGCTGTTCGCCGTACCGGTGATGGTGCAGCGGCTGCTGGAGGTGCCGCCGCCGGCCACCCGACCGCCGCTGGAGGTGGTCGCGGTGAGCGGTTCGGCGCTGCCCGGCGGGCTGGCCACCCGGTTCATGGACCGCTACGGCGACGTGCTCTACAACCTGTACGGCTCCACCGAGGTCTCCTGGGCCGCCATCGCCACCCCGGCCGAGCTGCGCCGGGCGCCGACCACCGCCGGCCGGCCGCCGCACGGCACCCGGCTGGTGATCGTCGACCGGCGCGGCGAGCCGACCCCGACCGGCCAGGTCGGCCGGATCCTGGTCGGCAACGAGCTGCTCTTCGAGGGGTACACGGCGGGCGGCCCGGAGCAGGAGGGTCGGGGCGGTCCGGTCGATGGGCGGCTGCTGGACACCGGCGACCTCGGCCACCTGGACGCCGACGGACTGCTCTATGTGGACGGCCGCGCCGACGACATGATCGTCTCCGGTGGCGAGAACGTCTATCCGTCCGAGGTGGAGAACCTGCTCGCCAAGCTGCCCCAGGTACGCGAGGTGGCGGTGATCGGCGTTCCGGACCGGACGTACGGGCAGCGGCTGGCGGCGTACCTGGTGCTGCATCCGGGCGAGACGCTCGACCCGGACGCGGTACGCGAGTACGTCCGCCGCTACCGCGCCCGGTTCTCGGTGCCCCGGGACGTACTGTTCGTACCGGCCCTGCCGCGCAACGCGACCGGCAAGGTGCTGACCCGGGAACTGCGCCGCTACCACCGGGCCTGATTAGACCATCGGGATCTCGTGCACCAGTGCCGAGGCGGTCAGGGTCTTCGACCGCACCTCGCCGCCGCCGACGGTCCGGAGCTGGTAGGTGTGCTTGACGTGCTCGCCGGGAATGCCCGCGCACGGGAAGTCGATGGTCGCGGTGCCGACCGCCGGATAGGTGTCGTAGATCCCGGGCCCGTCGACGGAGAGGGTCACCTTGTCGGTGCCGGTCACCTTCCACTCCAGGATCACCGGTACCCCGGGGATGCGGTTGACGTTCGTGCCCTGGTCGCACTGCGGCTTCTGCTTGATCCGGTAGTAGACGATGGTCGGGCCGTTCGGCTTCTTGCCCGTCGTACCGCTGTTGTTGTTGCCACCGCTGCCGGTGTTGCCGCCACCGCCCGTGTTGCCGCCACCGGTGTTGCCGCCACCGCCGGGCTGGCCGCCGTGCCCCGCCGGGCTGCCGGTCGGTGCCGGCGTCGCGGCCGTCTCGTCCGGCGGGGCGCTGCCCAGGCCCGCGTCGCCGGTGGCCGGCGCCGAACTGGCCGGTGCGGACCCACCGGTCTCGATCGTCACGCAACCGGTCGCCGCGACCGCGATCGCGCCGCCGAGGGCGACCAGGGCCGCCCGGGTCAGGTACCTGTGCATGGTCGCTCCTCCGCCGCTGGGATCCCCCGAGACCGACGGCCGGGGGTGATCTCACGGTAGGAAACCCGGTGCGATCGGCGAATCACGGTTTCGTGCCAGCACGCGCGGGGCGGGTGCCGGGGCGGGCCGCACCCGCGGGCAGGTGGTGGAGGGGCTCAGCCGGCCGAGGGCTCCATCCGGTCGGGGGCGGCGAGCCGGCCCGCCGCGGCGAGCGCCGCGATGTCGGTCCGGTGGTGCGCTCCCGGCAGGCCGATCCCGGAGATCAGCTCGTAGGCGGCCAGCCGGGCGGCGTCGAGGTCGGCACCGAGGCCGGTACCGGAGAGGACCCGGCCCCCGGCGGAGACCAGCGCGCCGTCCGAGGCGCGGCGCGCGGTACCGGCGTGCACGATCCCGGCCCGCTCGGCACCGGTGATCACGTCACCGGTCCTGGGGGTGTCCGGATAGCCTTCCGAGGCGAGCACGACGGTGACCGCCGCACCGGACCGCCAGCGCAGTGGCGGATGCGCGGCCAGCGTGCCGGTGGCCGCCGCGTGCAGCAGGCCGGCGAGCGGCGTCTCCAGCAGCGCGAGTACGACCTGCGTCTCCGGGTCGCCGAACCGCGCGTTGAACTCGATCACCCGTGGCCCGTGCCGGGTGATGGCCAGCCCGACGTAGAGCAGCCCGCCGAACGGCGTGCCCCGGCGTCGCATCTCAACCAGGGTCGGCTCGACCACCGTGGCCATCACCTCGTCGACGGTGCCCGGGGGCAACCACGGCAGTGGCGCGTACGCCCCCATGCCGCCGGTGTTCGGGCCGGTGTCGCCGTCGCCGACCCGCTTGAAGTCCTGGGCCGGCAGCAGCGGCCGCGCGGTCTCGCCGTCGGTGACCACGAAGAGCGAGACCTCGGGCCCGGCCAGATATTCCTCGACGACGACCCGGCCGCATGCGGCGGCGTGGTCGAGCGCGGCCGACCGGTCCCCGGTGACCACCACGCCCTTGCCGGCGGCGAGTCCGTCGTCCTTGACCACGTACGGCGGGCCGAACTCGTCGAGCGCCTGCGCCACCAGGGCGGACCCGACGCCGGTACCGGGGTTGTCGACCGTCCGGGCCCGGGCGGTCGGCACACCGGCCGCCGCCATCACGTCCTTGGCGAACGCCTTGGAGCCCTCGATCCGGGCCGCCGCGCCGGACGGGCCGAAGCAGGCGATCCCCTTGGCGCGTACCGCGTCGGCGACCCCGGCGACCAGCGGCGCCTCCGGACCGACCACGACCAGGTCGGCCTGGACCTCGACGGCGAGCGCCGCGACCGACGCCGGATCGGTGGCCTGCACCGGACGCAGTTCCGCGACCGACGCGATGCCGGGATTGCCCGGTGCGGCGATCAGCTGGTCGACGGCCGGGTCGGCGGCCAGGCCGAGCGCCAGAGCATGCTCCCGCCCGCCGCCACCGATGAGTAGTACGCGCACGACCACCGATCCTACGGGTCCGGCCCGCAGCCGCTCGCTCCCGGCCACGCTCGGCCGGCTCCCGGCCACGCTCGGCCGGCTCACGCGCGGGATCACCGGGTTCCGGACGGGATCAACTGGGTCCCGAGCGGGATTCGCTCAGCTTCTGGCCGGGATCAGCTCGTGCCGGACAATGTTCTCCTCCCGGCCGGGGCCGACGCCGACCACGCTGACCCGGGTCCGGCACAGCTCCTCGATCCGGGCCAGATAGCGACGGGCGTTCTCCGGCAGCTCGGCCTCGGACCGCGCCTTGGAGATGTCCTCCCACCAGCCGTCCAGCTCCTCGTAGATCGGCTTGGCGTGGTGGATCGCGGTCTGCGTCATCGGCATGTCGTCGTACCGCTTGCCGTCGATCTCGTAGCCGACGCAGATCGGCACCTTCTCCATCCCGGAGAGGACGTCGAGCTTGGTGACGACCAGGTCGGTGATGCCGTTGAGCCGGACGGCGTACCGGCCGATCACCGCGTCGAACCAGCCGCACCGGCGCTCCCGGCCGGTGGTGGTGCCGTACTCGGCGCCGACCTTGCGCAGATGCGCGCCGTTGTCGTCGAAGAGCTCGGTCGGGAACGGCCCAGAACCGACCCGGGTGGTGTACGCCTTCGTCACCCCGATCACCTGGTTGATCGCCATCGGCGGGATGCCGGCCCCGACACAGGCCCCGCCGACCGTCGGGTTGGACGAGGTGACGAAGGGGTACGTGCCGTGGTCCATGTCGAGCATGGTGGCCTGGGCACCCTCCAGCAGCACCGTCTCGCCCCGGTCCAGGGCGTCCCAGAGGATCACCCGGGTCTCCGCGATGTACGGCCGCAGCCGCTCCGCGTAGCCGAGGTATTCCTCGGTCACCGCGTCCACGTCCAGCGCCTTGCGGTTGTAGACCTTGAACAGGATCTGGTTCTTCTCCCGCAGCGCGAGTTCCAGCTTCTTGCGCAGGATGCCCGGGTCGAGCAGGTCCTGCACCCGGATGCCCATCCGGGCCACCTTGTCGCCGTACGCCGGGCCGATGCCCCGGCCGGTGGTGCCGATCCGGGACGAACCGAGGTAGCGCTCGACCACCCGGTCCAGCGCCCGGTGGTGCGGCATGATCAGGTGCGCGTCGCCGGAGATCCGCAGCCGGGAGACGTCCACGCCCCGCTCGGCCAGACCGTCGATCTCGGAGATCAGCACCTTCGGGTCGACGACCACTCCATTGCCGATCACGATCATCGCGCTCGGCGAGAGCGCGCCCGACGGCATCAGGTGCAGCGCGTACTTCTGCCCGTCCGGGGTCACCACCGTGTGCCCGGCGTTGTTGCCGCCCGAGTAACGGACGACGTAGTCGACCCGGTCACCCAGCAGGTCGGTAACCTTGCCCTTGCCCTCGTCGCCCCACTGCGCCCCGATGAGCACGATCGCCGGCATCTCTAAACCCGCCTCCAGGGGGCTCGGGTGCCAGGTGGCGACCGCGTGGCGAGCCCGAGGTGTCAGGCTAACAAAAAGTGACGACCCGGCCGGCAGAGGCCGGCTGGCGGCAGGAGGCGACTCCCGGTGTACGACGTGGTACTGCTCACCCTCGCCCCGGGTGAGGACGACCCGGCGGGCTGCGGCGCGGGCGGCGACTGCTGTTCGTCCGGTGCGGCACCCGACCGGGCGGACTGCGCGGACACTCCACGAGTACCCGTACTGGCCTGCGCGGATGCGATCACCGAGCGCGGCGCCCGGGTCGAGACGGTGACCGCCCACTCGGATCGGGAGATCGACTCGGTGCTGGCCCGGCTGGACGGTCCGCCCCGGCCGGACGGACTCGACTGGCCCGATCCGGACGGCAAGACCCGACTCGTGGTCGCTACAGCGAGTGACGCACAGTTACGCGCCGTCATGCGCCGGCTGGTCCGCCGGTACGCCCCGCCGCCCAGCCGCCGTCCGGCCGACCTCGCCGACAACCGGACCGTGCCGGACCTGCCGGCGATCGGCGTACTGCCGCTGGACCCGAGCCGGTCGACGGCGTCCGGCCCGCCCCGGGACCTCGCCGGGCAACTCGGCCTGCCCCGCGAACCGGCAGCGGTCGCTGCGGCCGTACTCGACGGTCGGGTACGCCGCCTCGACCTGCTCCGCAACGACGGCGGCTCGGTCACCCTGGACGGCGCGCTGCTCGGTGCCGCCAACGACGCCGGCACCCCGTTGGCCTGGCGCGGCCGGGTGGAGGTCGACGACACCGTACTGTCGGCCGGCGACGATCCGCTGTTCGCCTGTGCGATCGGCAACGCGGGCGGCTACGCCGAACTCGGCGGGGTACGCCTGCTGTCCACGGCGGACCCGGCCGACGGCGCGGTCGAGGTCGCGGTGGCCGTACCGGTGGCCGCCCGGACCCGCTGGGGCCGCCGGACGGTACGCCTCGAGGTGCGCCGGGCCCGGGGCCGTGCGGTCGCGGTCACGCCCCGGGATCCGGAGGTTCCGTTCCTGGACGACGGGGTAACGGGCACCCTGACCCGCAAGCGATCGTGGTGGATCGAGCCGGGGGCATGGGCGGTGTACGACCACTGATCTGTTGTGGAAGGCTGTACGTGGGGACCTCCGTGCCCGGCCCGAGGCCGATCGGCGGGCATATCCTCGGGTGTGGGAGGGAGGTAGCTAGGCCGTGGTGAACAATCATGGAGACCGGGTGTACGTGCCGGGCCAAGTGCCGGTGGCGCCGCAGGAGGCCGAGCCGCTGTGGCCGCCGGACGAGATCGTCGCCGAGCCCCGCGACGAGTCCAATCCGATCAGTTGGGCGCCGACGCCACCGCCTCCGGACGCGACCCCGCCGGGCCCGATGGCCGGGGTGCCGCAGCCTGTCGCGCACCAGCCCTACCAGGGCACTCCGCCACCTGCGGTTCCCGCTCCGCCACCGGCGATCCCGATACCGCCGGTCCCGGCCGTGCCGCCCACCTTCTCCCCGGTGCCTATCCCACCTGGGCCACCCGTTCCGCAGCCGCCGCCGGTCCCGCCGGTGACCGCCGTACCGGTGCATCCGCCGGCACCGCCCGTGCCGGCGCCACCGCCCGGTCCGGTCCCGAGCACCGGCCCGGCGGAGAATCCGGTGCACTCACCGACCCGGGTCTGGCCCACGGTCTCCCCGGGCAACCAGGGCCGGGCCTCGGTGGGTACCGGTGACATCCGCCGCCCCGACACCGCCGGCCGGCCGGAGAACACCGGTGACCCGGAGGCGGCCGGCCTGGCCCGGCCGGGGTCCCCGGATCGGTCGGCGACTGCCGAGGAGCGCACCGGCGGCACCGGTACGGCCGAGCCTCGGGCCGCCGGCAAGGCGAGCGTCAGCCCCACCGCCGGCAAGGCGACGGTCAGCCCGGTGAGCACGACCGCTGGCAAGGCGTCCGTCGCTCCGGCCGCCGGCAAGGCGACGGTGAGCCCGGCCGCGGGCAAGGCGACGGTCGGGCCGGCGACCGGGGCGAACCCGGCCGTTCCGCCCAGCGGCGTCGCCCCGGCCAGCGGGGCGAGTTCGACCAGCGGCGCCGTTTTGACGAACGGGTCCGCGCCGACCAGCGGCACGACCCCGACCAGCGGCACGACCCCGACCAGCGGCGCGGCTCCGGTCAGTGGGGCGGCGGGCGGAGGTTCCGGGCAGGCTACCGGGGCGGCCCAATCCTCGTCCGGTCCGGAGCAGAGCCAGCCGGCGACCAGCCAGGGCCCCGGAGACGGCGCGGCCGAGGCCGGCGTGGCGCAGCCGGAGGCCGAGCCGGCCGAGCAGCGGGAATCCGCCCGGGCCGCCGAGCCGGCCCGGGGCCGGGCAACACTGCCGGCCACCAGCCGGCCCCAGCCGGACAGCGGCCCGGGCCGGCCGCCCGCCGAGTCACCGTGGGCGCAGCCACCGCAGCGGCCACTCGGCCCGCCGCAGGGCAGCGCGGCACCGGTGGCTCCGCAGCCGGTCCCGCCACCGCCGGTGGCTCCGCAGCCGGTCCCGGTACAGCCGGTGGCTCCGCAGCCGGTCCCGGTACAGCCGGTCTCCGGCCCCGGTCCCGGTGCCGATCCGGCAACCGGATCGGCCCCGCCGGTCGGTCCCTATCCGCCCACCATCACGCCGGGGCCGTATTCGGCGGCGGCGCGTCCGGTGTCGGCCTATCCGCCGCCGCCACAACCGGGCCCGCCGCAGCCGCCGCCTCCGGGGCACCCGGCGTACCCGCCGCAGCCGGCGGACCAGCCCGGTCCGCCGGGTTATCCGAGCCAGCCCGGCTATCCGAGCTATCCGCCCCCGCCGGTACCCGGGCCGCAGTCCGGCTGGGCACCCCCGCCGGTGCCTCCGGTGCCGCCGCACCCCGGGGTGACCGAGGTGCCGCAGCAGCCGTACGCCGAGTCGGCCGGGGTGCAACGGGTGCCGCCACAACCGGCGAACGCCTACCCCGACCCGCTCTGGACGCCGGACTCCGGCACGCCCACCGCCGAGGACTTCGCCCGGCGCCGCGCGGTACGTCCCGCCGACCCCGTCGCGCAGATGGGGGTACGCGCCGCGGTCAACAAGACCACCCTGGGGCTGGTGAAGCTCGCTCCGGGGCGGCACGAGCAGGAAATCAAGCAGGACATCGAGATGATCCGCCGGAACTTCGGCGGGCTCCGGCAGGTGACGGTCGTCAACCCCAAGGGCGGTGCCGGCAAGACGGTGGCGATCCTGCTGCTGGCGATGACCTTCGGGCAGAAGCGCGGCGGGTACGTGCTGGCCTGGGACAACAACGAGACCCAGGGCACCCTGGGAATGCGGGCCCAGCAGGACTTCCACTCCCGCACGGTGCGGGACATGCTGCGCGACCTCTACCAGTTCAAGGGGGCGCACGGCCGGGTCGGCGACCTGTCGCAGTACGTTCGGTCGCAGAGCGAGGGCATGTTCGACGTCCTCGCCTCGGACGAGTCGGCAACCGGCGGCGAGATGCTCACCGCCGCCGCCTTCGCGGAGATCCGCGAGGTGGTCAGCCGGTTCTACAAGCTGATCTTCGTGGACACCGGCAACAACGTCCGGGCGCAGAACTGGCAGGCGGCGATCGACGCCACCGACCAGCTCGTGGTGACCATGTCGGCCCGGAACGACTCCGCCGAGACGGCCGCCCGGATGCTCGACCACCTGGAGCAGAGCGGCCGGCAGCGGCTGGTCCGCCAGGCGGTGACGGTGGTCTCCATGCCACCGTCCCGCAAGGAGATCGACCTGCCGGCGATCCAGCGGCACTTCGCCGCCCGCACCAGGGCGGTGCTGCTGGCCCCGTACGAGCGGTTGATCGACACCGGCGAGCCGATCCGGTACGCCCAGCTCTCGTCCGCGACCCGGGACGCCTGGCTCAAGATCGCAGCGTCGGTAGCCGAAGGGCTCTGACCAGCCTGGACGCTAGCGAGATCAGCGGGCGGCGGTGCCCGTACCCGAGCACGGGTCGGCCGTCGAACCGGGCCGGCAGGTTCCAGGCGACCCGGTTCACCCGATCCGGTTGGACGAGCGGAGCCGGGCCGGGTGCCTCGACACGAGCCGCGTCGACGGCTTCGGCCGGAGCCGCGCCGGGAGCGTAACCGCCCCGCTGGTTCGGGTACGCCGTCGCCGGCCCGACCGCGTCGACCACCCGCACGTCCGGGCCACGCCGCCGGGGCCACCATCTTCTGGACACCGTCGTCCTCCCGTCCTGGACACGGGACGCGGCGGCCGGGTCTCTTCGGGCGCCGACCGCCGCATCCGGACCGAGGGTCGGGACCGGCGCCTCGGAGGGCGCGGGCACCGATCCCGACCAGCAGTTCGCCGCCCGACTTGCCGATCGGAGGGCTTACCGGCAGTCAATCCGGACCGGGGCGTTGTCGGGAACTGCCAACCACGGCCGCCGACAATCTGGCGACCGAGGCCGCGACCGCGTCGCAGACACCGGCGTACGACTATCCGGCGTCACCGCTCGGCTGGTCGAAGATCCGGCCCGTCGACCTGGACCGCCATCGCTCCGGCGGTCACCGCGTCGGTCACCGCCGCTGGCAGCGGATGTCCTTCCGCGAGCCGCGCCGCCAGGGCACCCAGGAAGGCGTCCCCAGCACCGCTGGTGTCGACCACGGACACCCGTCGGGCGTCGATCAACCCCGTGCCGTCGTCGGAGGCGTAGGCGGCACCGCGTGCCCCGGCGGTCACCACCGACGCACGGGGGCCCAGGGCGCGTAGCTCGCGCGCCAGCACGACCGGATCGTCGTCGCGCCGACCGAGAATCGCCGCCGCCTCATGTTCGTTGGCGACGAAGACGTCGAGCCCGGCGAAGACCGCCGGCCCGATGTCGGGGTGCGGTACGAGATTGCCGATGAGCAGTCGGGCACGCTGCTCCCGCAGAACTGCGTCGACGGCCTCCGGCCGCAGGTCGAGTTGTGTCACCACGACGGACGGGCTCACCCGCTGGAAGCCGGTCCGCACGTGCTGCCCGGTCAGTTCGGTCTCCGGAGAGAGGGCCAGCACCACGTAGCTCTCGCCGTCGGGCGTGACCTCGACGATCGCCACGCCGGTCCGGGCTGAGGGAAGGAGTTGAAAGCAGGACAGCTCCACGGGGGCTTGCCGGAGCGTTCTGATCAGGAGACGGCCCCAGTCGTCCGCGCCGGCGTTCGCGAGCAGGGCGACCCGGGCGCCCGCGCGAGCGGCGGCAACCGCCTGGTTGAGCCCCTTGCCGCCAGCGGTGGTCAGCACCGGCGAGCCGAATGCCGTACGACCGGGCGTCGGGCGGTGGGGTATCCGTACCGTGAGGTCGACGTTGGCACGCCCCACGACGAGCACGTCCACAGCCGCCGACCGCGAGTCGTCAGGCCGGCGGCCGGTCACGGCCGGGCGGCCAACTGGTCGAGCAGGTCCTTGACCGCCGGTCGTGCGCGGAACGCTCCCAGGTGGCTTCCGAGCGCGGAGATCTCCTGGCGGATACGGGCCGATCCGGTCCTGTCGGCCAGTGCCAGGGCAGCAGCTCCGACCGTGGCAGCCTGGTCGGGTTCCGCAGCCGCCAAATAAGCGTGCGCTGTCCGGGCCAGGTAGCGGCCACGCTCCCGTTGGTAACCGGCGGGCCACTCACGGATCGCCGCGGTGAGGCTGGCGATGGCGCGGCGCGGATCGTTCAACCGCAACCAGCCTTCGCCCTCGTTCGCCGAGAGGTACGCGGAGGTGCAGAAGGAGCCGAACGCATCGCCGTCGGTGCTGCCTTGCTCGACAAGGCAACGGGCCTGATGGAGAGCGGCCTGGAAGCCGTGACGGTCACCGTCGATGGCGTTGCCCCGGGCGTACACGACGGCGGCGAACGCTCGCACCTGCGCCGGTGCGCCACTGGTACGCGCCGCAGCCCGACCCAGCCCGATCACACGGTCCTCGTCGTCGGTGCCGATCGCGCGTTGCGCCTTCCGGGCCAGCACGTACGCGCAGAGTTCCCGGTCGTCAGCCTCCTGCGCCATGCTCACCGCACGATCCAGCAGGCGGGCTCCCGCCTCCCGATTCCCGAGGTCGTCGTTGAGCCAGCCACCGAACTCGTACCAGCTCGCCTCCGTACTCAGCAGTTGATCACGCAGTCCTCCCCGGGCTTTCCTGCGCAACTCCGCAATGATTGCGATCTGTTGCTGCACCGTCGACAAGATGCTCAGTCCGCCGAGTCGGTTGTCAGCCCGTACGAGAAGTGCGCGCAGCGCCGCGAAGTGGCTGACCACGGCCGGGTCGACCGTTCGTGGCACGGCGACGCCGAGGACGGCCGACGCCGAGGTCGTGACGGCACCGGCTGTCAGCTCCAACAGGGCGCGACGGCTGACCCTGAATGCCCGTGCAGGTCCGTCCGACACGACCGTCAGAGTAACGGTTTCACCGTCGATCATGCCTGCCTCGGACGGCTCACAGACGAAGGCGTCGGGCATCGGTAGCGACATCCTTCCCGATCCCGATGCCGGAATGCTCGCAGCGTTGCCTGGCTGCTCGTCGGTCGGCGGCAACAAACCGGCCATCCTGGCCGTACGTTGCCGTTCGCGGGCCCGGGCGAGACCCGTCTTGTATCGCCGCTCCAACTCCGCCACCTGCCGATAGCCCGCCAGCAGCGCCCCGCCGGCCGACAGGCCCCGGTCGGCAGCTTCCCAGAAGCTCTGTGGTGCCTGTTCCCGGCCCGTCTCTATGTTCGCGACGGCGCTCCGCGAGTAGCCGATCCGCGGGCCGAAGCCGGCCTGGGTCAGCCCGGCGGCCTTACGCCAGGCGGCGAGTTGCCGGCCGAGGTCCCGCTGCGCCTCGGCCACCTGTTCCGGCGTGGTCATCGGTGGCACCGCCAATCCGGATCGTGATCGGCACGTCACTGGATTTTCGCAGACTCCGCAAGTGTGCGGACGTCGCGCAGCGCCGCCAGTCGAGTCGTACCATCTGCCAGCCGCCTCCGCAGCCACCAGAGTTATGACACGGCGAGCCGCTCGGTTCGGCCGGGCCCGCACGCCTACCGTCGACGGATGGCGACACCGACTCATCCGGTCGACGTACTGCTCATCCTCACCCACGGCGATCATGTGCTGCTCGCGCTCCGCGACGGGACCGGGTACGCGGACGGGCAGTGGAACCTGCCCAGCGGCAAGTTGGAGGCCGGCGAGGACGCCCGCAGTGCCATCATCCGGGAGGCGCGGGAGGAGATCGGGGTGCACCTCGATCCGGCGGAGGTACGCCTGGCGGTGACCGTGCATCACCGCAGCCCCGGCGGACAGGGCCGGATCGGTCTTGTCTTCGCCGCCGCGTACGACCCCGAACGGCACGACGAGCCGGTCAACGCCGAACCGCACAAGTGCGCCAAGATCCAATGGACGCCGGCAGAGCTGCTGCCGAGCAACACCTACAGCCACAGCCGCACGGCGGTGGCCGCCCATCGGGCCGGTGACGCCTTCCGGCTCGACGGCTGGTCGTAGCCGCTCCGGAGCGCCCACCGTCCGGGCTAGCCGGTCGGAAGCCCCTCAGCGGTGGGACGGCAAGGGCGCATGTGACCAGCGCCGGGCGGGGCAATGATCCGGTTGGCGGGTCGCCGAACCAGGCTCGGCGTCAGGTGCCGGAGAGGGCGTCGCCGGCCGCCGGGTCGCAGTCGCGGAGGAACTGCGCGCAGCGGGCCGCCTCGTCGGACTCGCCGATCTCGCCGGCCGCCCGGGACAGCACGTGCAGGCAGCGCAGGAAGCCCTGGTTCGGCACGTGGCTCCACGGCACCGGACCGTGACCCTTCCAGCCGTTGCGGCGGAGCTGGTCCAGGCCCCGGTGGTAGCCGGTGCGCGCGTACGCGTAGGCGGCGACGACCTGGCCGGTGCCGAGCGCCCGCGCGGCCAGGGCCGCCCAGGCGGCGCTGAACGTCGGGTGCTGCGCGGCGGCCGAGGCGTACGCCTCGTCGGTGTCCGCCGCCCGCGCGGCGTCGAGTGCCGCCTCGGCGGCGTCGTCTGCGGGAAGCAGGGTGGCCGGCGGTTCGGGCAAGAGGTTCTGCATCGGACCATTCAACCCGGCCGTCACCGGCTTCGGCGAGCGGGGTGTGTCACGTGGGATGACTGAACGGCTGAGGGATCCGTCACGCGTGCGGCCGGTGCGGTTCGGGCGGCACTGGACTACAAATAGAGATCCGGAGCCTCCCCAGGACCCGGTAACAGAGAGCCCGGCGACCTGGTGTCGCCGGGCTCTCGCCGGTTTCCGGCCGCCCTGTGCCCGGCTTACCGTTTCGGCCGCCATGAGCCCGCCATAAGCCCACCTTGGGTCCGGCGTGGGCCGGTTGCCGGGTCGGGGCAAGATGGCAGGGTGCCCACCCCACCCCCCGCCGACGTGCTCGAACCGCACGACGACACCGCCGACGAGATCGAGTCACGCGCGGAACTGGATCTCCACCTCCGGACCGGCAGCCTCGCCGGGCTGACCGTGCAGGGTCTCCGGCTGGATCTCGATCCGGTGCCGGATCTGACCGCGGTCGACCTGACCGGCACCCTCTTCGCGGGGTGCCGGTTCGTCTCCCGGGAGGTGGAGGCGGAGCTGGTCCGGCGCGGCGCGACCGTGGTACCCGACTTCGCGGCGCTGCCGTACCCGACGCACCCGTCCCGGCTCTACACCCCGGACGAGCTGGCCGCCGGGTTCGACACCGGCGGCTTCGCCGGGATGTACGACACCGTGGTCTACGAGCACTTCCGCGGCCATGGCGGTGCGCTGCCGGAGCTGCGGGAGGCACTGGCCCAGCGGCTGCACGACCACGCCGTCGACAACGCGCTGGCCGACGCCACCCGCGCCTGGCTGGCCCGGCACGGCCCGGGTTCCGTGGTCGGGGTGATGGGCGGGCACGCGGTGCCGCGCGGCACCTCGGCGTACCGGCTGGCCGCGACGCTCGGCTGGGAACTCGCCCGGGCCGGCCGGCTGGTGGTGACCGGCGGCGGCCCGGGGGTGATGGAGGCGGCGAACCTGGGCGCCTACCTCTCCGAACGCCCGGCGGCCGACCTCAGCTCGGCGATCGACCTGCTGGCCACCGCGCCGGACTTCACCGACCACGACCCCTACACGGCCGCCGCACTCCAGGTGCGGGCCCGGTTCGCGCCGGCGGTACCGCAACCCCGCAACGGCAACGGCAACCGGGGCGCCGATCCGGACGGCTGGGCCCGGCGCGGTGGGCTCGCCATCCCCACCTGGCTGTACGGGCACGAGCCGGCGAACCTCTTCGCCGGCCGGATCGCCAAGTATTTCTCCAACGCGATCCGGGAGGACACCATCCTCCGGCTGGCCCGGGGCGGGATCGTCTTCGCCGCCGGTCGGGCCGGCACCGTGCAGGAGGTGTTCCAGGCGGCCACCAAGACGTTCTACGGCACCGACGGCGACAGCGGGCCGTACGTCTTCCTGGACAGCGCGTTCTGGACCCGGACCCTGCCGATCGAGGCGCTGCTGCGCCCGCTGCTGGCCCTCGCGCCCGCCGGTGACCTGGCCCGCTCGGTGCACATCACCGACGACGTGCACGAGGCGGTCCGGCTGCTCACCGCCACACCGTAACGGGGGCGACCCGCCCGGGGCGGGTGGGCCTGCCCGGTGCCGGGATCGGCGACCGTGGGCCCACCCGCCGCCGGGGTGGACTGCCGGAACTACTTGGCCAGCGTCGTACCGGTCGAGCGCAGGTGCTCGCACGCCTCGACGACCCGCTGCGCCATGCCCGCCTCGGCCGCCTTGCCCCAGACCCGCGGGTCGTACATCTTCTTGTTGCCGACCTCGCCGTCGACCTTGAGTACGCCGTCGTAGTTGCGGAACATGTGGTCCGCCACCGGCCGGGTGAAGGTGTACTGCGTGTCGGTGTCGATGTTCATCTTCACCACGCCGTAGTCGAGCGCCTCGCGGATCTCCTCCAGCAGCGAGCCGGAGCCGCCGTGGAAGACCAGGCTGAGCGGCTTGTCGCCCTTGTTGTACTTGGCGCCGACCGCCTGCTGGATCTCGTTGAGAATCTCCGGGCGGAGCTTGACGTTGCCGGGCTTGTAGACGCCGTGCACGTTGCCGAAGGTCAGCGCCGCCATGTAGCGGCCCTTCTCGCCGAGGCCGAGCGCGTCGACCATGGCGATGCCGTCCTCGACGGTGGTGTAGAGCTTCTCGTTGATCGCGTTCTCGACGCCGTCCTCCTCGCCGCCGACCACGCCGACCTCGATCTCCAGCACGATGTGCCCGGCCGCCGCCTCGTCGAGCAACTGCGCCGCGATCTCCAGGTTCTCCCCGACCGGTACGGCGGAGCCGTCCCACATGTGCGACTGGAACAGCGGCTCCTCGCCCCGGGCCACCCGCTCCTTGGAGATCGCCATCAGCGGGCGGACGAACTTGTCGAGCTTGTCCTTCGGGCAGTGGTCGGTGTGCAGTGCGATGTTGACCGGGTAGTTCTTGGCCACCTCGCGGGCGTACGCGGCGAAGGCCACCGCGCCGGTCACCATGTTCTTCACCGTCGGGCCGGAGAGGTATTCCGCGCCGCCGGTGGAGACCTGGATGATGCCGTCGCTCTCCGCGTCGGCGAAGCCGCGCAGCGCCGCGTTCAGGGTCTGCGAGGACGTCACGTTGATCGCCGGGTACGCATACCGGCCCGCCTTGGCGCGGTCCAGCATCTCGGCGTAGACCTCGGGGGAAGCGATGGGCATGTGAAACGCTCCTTACTAACCGCTCTCGGCCTGCTCGGCCGCTGTCTGGATGACCTCTTCCCACCTCCCCTCGCGGCCGGTGGTCGCGGGTGAGGGTCGATGCGCGGGCGCCGCGCGGTTCAGGTGGGAAAAGACTCGATGGGTGCGCCCGGACCGCGCTGTCCTCCGCCCCGAAGTATCCCGTAGTCCGCTCGCGCCAATTCAACCCACCCGGCCCCGGCTCAGCGTTCGGACCGGCCCGGCCACGCGACACCGATCAGCCAGCTCACCACCGCCATCACGATCGCCCCGTAGAAGGCCGGCCAGAAGCCGTCGATGTCGAACGGCAGGTCGAACACGTGCGCGATCCAGTCCGTGAGCAGAAAGAGCAGCGCGTTGACGACAAGCGCGAAGAGTCCCAGGGTCAGCACGTAGAAAACGCAGCCGACGACGTGGATGATCGGCTTGAGCACCGCGTTGACCACCCCGAAGATGAACGCCACGACGAGTACGGTCAGCGCGTTCTCTCCGGCAGACCGCCCGGTCAGCTCGATACCGGGCACCACCAGGCTGGTGATCCACAGCGCCAACGCACCGATCACCAGCCTGATCAGGAAGCCCACCGCCTCATCGTGGCACGCGTTCCGGAGCCGGACGGGCGGTTTAGTCCGCTCCGGGACCGGGCACGGTGCTCCGGGTACGGACCACCCGATCAGCCCGTACGGTGGAACCAGCGGCACCAATCGGCAGGAGTAGACATGGGCCAGCCCGACGAGGACTTCGCTCCCGGCGACCACCTGACCCCGGATGAGCGCGACCCGGAGGCGCCGGCCGCGGACGCCGTGGAGCAGGCGACCGTCGCGGACCCGAACACCGAGGACCAGCCGGACGTCCAGCGCGGGCTGGAGGTCGACGAGTGGGACGCCCTGGAGCAGGCCCGGGTCGTCGGCACCCCGGACGACGACTACCGCTGAGCCGCCGGCACCGGTAACTCTGCCGGACTGTCCGGGACCCCCGAGGGTGGGCTGGGGATTTCCGTCCCCCCGCCCGCCCCGGCGAGCAGCCGCCGGTAGATCCCGGTCAGGATCTCGGCCTGGGCCGCCCAGGTCCAGCCTTCCAGCAGCCCCGGCCGGTCGTACCCGGCCAGGTACCGCTCCCGGTCCGCCAGTACCGCCCGGACCGCCCGGGCGTAGTCGGCGACGTCCCGGGCCCGGAAGACCTCGCCCTGCCCGGTCGACCGGACCGTCTCCGCCATCGTCTTCACGTCGCTGACCACCAGCGGCAGCCGGGCGTGCGCGTACTCGAAGAACTTGGTGATCAGCGCGATCTCGTGGTTGGGCCAGTGGTGAATCGGGATCGCCCCGACGTCCGCGCCGGACAGGAACGGCACCACCTGCCAGTGCTCGACGTACGGCAGCACGTGCACCCGGTCGGCGACACCGATCCGGTGGGCGCGCGCGACGAGCTTGCGCACGTACTGGAGGTCGGGGTTCACCACCAGCGCGGTGTGCACCCCGGGCAGCTCGGGAAGGGCGTCGACCATGGTGCGCAGGCCACGCTGCTCGGCGGCGCTGCCGCTGTAGACCACCAGCGGAACGTCGGGCCCGATCCCGCAGCGCTGCCGCAGGTCCGGAACGGCACCGTCCGCCCCGTCCGGGGCGTGTTCGGCGGCGGGCGCGTTCAGCACCACCGCCGGCTGCTCGTCGAGGTGGTGCTCGGCGCGGAGCAGGTCGGCGAGCGCGTCGGAGACGGTGACCACGGCGTCGGCGTACGGGGCGTACTCGCGCTCGTGCGCCCGCATGGCGGGTAGCCAGCGGATGTGCGGCTGCCACGGCCGGATGCCCGGCAGGAACTCGTGGGCGTCCCAGACCAGCTTGACCGGCCGGCCGGCGGCCTGCGCCCTGGTCTTGGCCCGGGCACCCACCCCGAGCATCCGGAAGTCGTTGGCGTGGATCAGGTCCGGCGCCAGCTCGTCGACCACCGGCCCGTACGCCAGCTCGTAGTCCCAGAGCCCCGGTTCGAGCCGGCGCCAGGCCCCGTCGCCCATGGTCAACTGCCAGAACAGCGTGTACGCACGATCCCACGGGTTGCGGTAGCGACGGCCGTAGAGGCCCCGGTTGTGCATCTTCGTCCGGACCCAGACCCAGCGGCCGGCCAGGGCGGCCAGCACCAGCCGGAGCCGGAGCCAGAGTTCCGCCGCGCGGTCCCGCCGCCCCGCCCGGGCGGCCAGTTCGAGCTGGGCGTCCCGGAACCGCAGGTCCGCCCGCCAGGCGGCCACCTGCTGGGCCCGGTATTCGGCGATCCCGTTCGGCGGGTAGCCGAGCGGCCAGCGCAGCCAGGCGCGCCGGTACTGGTGACGCTTGCGGAACAGCGGCTCCGGCATCGGCAGCAGCCGGACCTGCGCCCGGCCGAGCTGCCAGCGCTGCGGCACCCCGGTCGGCGAACGGCCGAGCAGGATCACCTCCCAGCCGGCGTCCGCCGCCGACCGGGCCTGCTTCTGCACCCGGGAGTCCCCGTTGACGCCGTTGTCGACCAGCATGACGATCCGGCCCGGCGAGTGGCGGCCTGCCCCGGCATCGTCAGGCGTCATCTCGGCTCCGTCCCACGCACCGCCCCACGGACCCGGCGAGTGTACGGGCCAACCCCGACGACCAGGGCGGGAACGACATGACGCGGAGGTGAACAGCGCGCGACAGGAACCGGACAGGTCGGGTCAGGTCGGATCGGATCGGTGCAAGGTTCAGGGGGTGACCCGTTCCGGGTGCTTGCCGATCCATTCGGCCAGGGCGTCCCGACGGAACGCGTCGAACAGGCTGCGGCTCTGGGCCGGGTCCAGGCTCTCGACCTCGCCCACCGGCCCGCGGTCCGGGTGGTACGTCCAGCCGATCCCCACCGCGTCCGCCGCGGCCACCGTCCGCAGCGTGCCGAACAGTTCCTGCGGGGTCATCCCGTCGAGGTCGAGGGTGAGGTCCCGGCCGAGCGCCCGGACGATCTCCGCGACCCGGACCGGGTTGAGCCCGTCAGCCGGATCGGTGACCTCGTGCAGCAGCGCCTCGGCGAACCGCTGCCCGTTCCGGTCCCGGTCGTGCGCCCCCTGGTCCAGCCGGTACCGCTGGCGGAGCAGGTCCTGCGCGGCGGCGCCGTCGAGCTGCTGGCAGCCGGCCGGGAAGACCCGGGCGGTGTGGTGGGACCGCACCTGCTGCGGCAGGCACACCCGGACCCCGCCGACCGCGTCGGTGAGCTGGCGCAGCCCGGCGTAGGTCAGCGTCGCGGTCGCGTCGAACCGGATCCCGGTCAGCGCGCTGACCGTCCGCTCGGTCAGCGCGGCGCCGGCCGCCAGGTCGGGCCGGCTCCCCGGCCGGTGACTGCCGAGGTAGAACGCGGCACTGAGCTTTCCGAATCCGTGCCCGGGCACCTCGACGCCGAGGTCCCGGGGCATCGAGACGAGATAGAGCCGGTTCCGGTCCGCCGGCACGTGCACCAGCAGCACGGTGTCCGCGCGGTGGCCGTTGCTCCGGCCGTCACCGCCGTCGACGCCGAGGACGAGGAAGTTCAGCGGCTCGGCCGGGCCGGTCGGCCGGGCCGCGAGCGGCGGCGGGGCGACCTCCGGCACCGGCGACACCCCCACGGTACGGCCGAACGGCGGCACCGCGAGCACGCCGAGCATGGCGAGGGCGACCCCGGCCATCTGGGCGGCGCGCCGCCGGCGGCGTCGGCGTACCACCCGACGGTCGATCGCCGCCCGCAGCGGCCCGGGCTCCGGGGTCAGCGACTCGTACCGGGCGAACGCCGCCCGCAACTCCTGCTCGACCCGCCGTGGGTCCGGGCCGGCACCCGACTCGTCCGACCCCGGCGAGCCGTCGAACACCCGGATGTCGTCGTCGCTCATTCTCAGGCCTCCACGAATTCGGCACGTAGGGTGGCGAGGGCGCGCGAGATGGCCGACCGGACGGTCCCGACCGCGCAGCCGAGCACCTCGGCGATCTCGGCGTCCGGCAGGTCCTCGTAGTAGCGGAGCACCAGTGCGGCCCGCTGCCGGCGCGGCAGCCGGGACAGCCAGCTCCACACCTGGTCCCGGTCCACCGTGCTCTCGGCGTGGTCGGGGCGTACGGCCACCGCCTCGTCGGGCTCCGCGCGCAGCAGCACCCGCCGTACCCAGGAGCCGCGCTGCCAGTCGAGGTACTGGTTGGTCAGCATCCGGCGTACGTACCGTTCGGGCGCGTCGGCCCGGGCCACCCGACGCCAATTGAGCTGGACCCGCACCATCGTCTCCTGCACGAGATCCTGGGCGAGATGGGGATCGCCGGTCAGCATCACCGCGTAGCGCAGCAGCGCGGTGAGTCTGGAGTCGGCGAACTCCTCGTACGTCACGGACACCTCCGGGCCTCTCCTCCTCTATAGACGGAAGCGTGAGACGGGAAGATTGCCTGACTTGGAACTCAGCCGTTCGGCCGGATCCACCACTCGGGACACCCGGCGGCGCGTAGGGCGAGATCCGGTGGCCGTGCCGCCGTGGTAATCGACGCGACGGGCGGTCGGTGAACTGTCAGCATGGTCGACGTGTTGATCACCGTGACCACCACCCACCAGCCAGCCACCGACCTGGGCTACCTGCTCGTGAAGCACCCCGACCGGGTGCACACCTTCGAGATGCCCACAGGTACGGCGTACGTGGTGTACCCGGAGGCCGGCACCGCACGCTGCACCGCCGCCCTGCTGCTCGACATCGACCCGCTGGCGCTGCACGGCGGCCGGGCGCGGCGGGGCAAGGCCGGCCGGGGTGGCAACCCGACGCCGGACGGCTTCACCCTCGGCCAGTACGTCAACGACCGCGGGTACGCCGCCTCCAGCCTGCTCTCCTCGGCACTGTCCACCGTGTTCCGGTCGGCGCTGCGCGGGACCTCGAAGGACCGGCCCGAGCTGGCCGCCACCCCGATCCCGCTGGAGCTGCGGGTGCCGGCGCTGCGCTGCCGGGGCGGGGCCGAGCTGGCCGGCAGCCTCTTCGCCCCGCTGGGCTGGACGGTGAACGCCGTCCCGATCCCGCTGGACCCGACCCACCCCGACTGGGGTGACAGCCGGTACGTCGACCTCACCCTGACCGGCACGCTCCGGCTCGCCGACGCGCTCAACCACCTGTACGTGCTGCTGCCGGTGCTGGACGACGCCA
The DNA here is from genome assembly GCF_039649625.1 of Plantactinospora sp. ZYX-F-223. NCBI lineage: Bacteria > Bacillati > Actinomycetota > Actinomycetes > Micromonosporales > Micromonosporaceae > Plantactinospora > Plantactinospora sp. ZYX-F-223. The sequence goes on from NZ_JBDJAV010000009.1 coordinate 73,193, forward strand.
AGCACTACTGGGTCGCGCCGGACGAGATCGACAAGCTGCTCCGGGCCGGCGCCGGCTGGCTGGCGGAGCATCCGGACCGAGGGCTGATCACCCGCCGCTACCTGGCCCACCGGCGGGCCCTGGCCGGCGCCGCGCTGGCCCGGCTGGCGGAGCAGCGGCTCGCGGACGAGCCGGGCGACCCGGACACCATCGTGGAGGCGCCCGACGGCGGTGCGGACGAGGAGGCCGGGCTGCCGGCCACCGTCGACCGGCAGCCGCTCGCGGCGCTGCGCCGGGCCGCCGTACTCGACGCGCTGGACCGCTCCGGCGCCACCCGGGTGCTCGACCTCGGCTGCGGTGGCGGCGCGCTCCTGACCGAGCTGGTCAAGAATCGCCGGTACACCGAGATCGTCGGCACCGACGTCTCGTCCCGGACGCTGGCGATGGCGGAGCGGCGGCTGCGGCTGGACCGGCTGCCGCCCCGGCAGCGCGACCGGATCAAGCTGTGGCAGTCCGCGCTGACCTACCGGGACGACCGGCTGCGCGGGTACGACGCCGCCGTGCTGATGGAGGTGGTCGAGCACCTCGACCCGCCGCGCCTGCCGGCGCTGGAGGCGGCCGTCTTCGGGCACGCCCGGCCGGAGACGGTGGTCGTGACGACCCCGAACGTCGAGTACAACGTGCGGTATCCGGGGCTGGCCGCCGGTGGGTTCCGGCACACCGACCACCGGTTCGAGTGGACCCGGGCCGAGTTCGCGGACTGGGCCGGTGCGGTCGGCGCCGGATACGGCTACGCGGTCACGATCAGCGGCGTCGGCGCCGACGACCCCGAGGTGGGCAGCCCGACCCAGCTCGCGGTCTTCGCCCGCACCGCGCCGTCGGGAGGGACACCGACCTGCCCGCCCGGCACGGCACCGCCACCGGCCGGCACCGGCCGCACGACCACCAGGAGTACGACCGGTGACAGCACCGGCGGTGACGGAGGAGAAGACCGATGAGCACGCTGGACATTCCCGAACTGGCCCTGGTGGCTCTGGTCGGCGTCTCCGGTTCGGGCAAGTCGACCTTCGCCCGCCGGCACTTCGCGCCGACCCAGGTGCTCTCCTCGGACACCTTCCGGGCGATGGTGGCCGACGACGAGAACGACCAGTCCGCCTCCGGCGACGCGTTCGAGGTCCTGCACCACGTCGCCGGAAAGCGGCTGCGCGCCGGCCGGCTGACCGTGGTGGACGCCACCAACCTCCAGCAGCACGCCCGGGCCGGGCTGGTCACCGTCGCCCGGGAACACGACGTACTGCCGGTGGCGATCGTGCTGGACGTGCCCGAGCCGCTCTGCTGGGAGCGTACGCAGGCCCGCCCGGACCGGACGTTCGGCCGGCAGGTGCTCGGCCGGATGCAGCGGGACCTAAGGCGCAGTGTCGGGCGGCTGGAGCGGGAGGGCTTCCGCAAGGTGCACGTGCTGCGCGGCGTCGAGGAGATCGAGGCCGCCGAGATCCGCTACGAGAAGCTGTTCAACGACCGCCGGGAGCTGACCGGACCGTTCGACATCATCGGCGACGTGCACGGCTGCCGGGCCGAGCTGGAGGCGCTGCTGCTCCGGCTCGGCTGGACGCTGCACCGCGACGGGACCGGGCGGCCGGTGAACGCGACGCACCCGGAGGGTCGTACCGCGATCTTCGTGGGTGACCTCGTCGACCGCGGGCCGGACTCGCCCGGCGTACTCCGGCTGGTGATGGGGATGGTCGGTGCCGGCACCGCGCTCTGCGTGCCCGGCAACCACGAGCAGAAGCTGCTGCGCAAGCTGCGTGGCCGCAACGTCACGGTGTCGCACGGCCTGGCCGAGACGCTGGCCCAGCTCGACGGCGAGGAACCCGGGTTCGTCGCCGAGATCGCCGCGTTCGTCGACGGCCTGGTCAGCCACTACGTGCTGGACGGCGGCCGGCTGGTGGTCGCGCACGCCGGACTCAAGGCCGAATACCACGGTCGGGCGTCCGGCCGGGTCCGGGCGTTCGCGCTCTTCGGCGAGACCACCGGCGAGACCGACGAGTACGGCCTGCCGGTGCGCTACCCGTGGGCCCGGGACTACCGCGGCTCGGCCATGGTCGTCTACGGCCACACCCCCACCCCGGCTCCCGAGTGGGTCAACAACACCATCTGCATCGACACCGGCTGCGTCTTCGGCGGCACGTTGACCGCGCTGCGCTACCCGAGCCGGGAACTCGTCTCGGTACCGGCGGCGAAGGAGTACTACCCGCCGGTCCGGCCGCTGACCCCGACACCGGCTGCGCTGCCGTCGGGGGCCGCGGCCGCCTCGTCCGGCAGCACCGGCGCCGGCGAGCGGGACGACCTCGGGCTGGACCTGCGGGACGTCACCGGGCGCCGGCACCTCGACTACGGCTACGGCACGGTGACCGTACCGGCCGAGAACGCCGCCGCGGCGCTGGAGGTGATGAGCCGGTTCGCCGTCGACCCGCGCTGGCTGCCCTGGCTGCCGCCGACCATGGCGCCCTGCTCCACCTCGACCGTGCAGGGCTTCCTGGAGCATCCCGCGCAGGCGTTCGAGGACTACCGGCGGGCCGGGGTCGACCGGGTGGTCTGCGAGGAGAAGCACATGGGGTCCCGGGCGGTGGTGCTGGTCTGCCGGGACGAGGTCGACCCGGCGGCACCAGCGGGCACAGGCCGGTCCGGCCCGGCCCGGTTCGGCTCGGGCGACGGGGTGGTCTACACCCGCACCGGGCGGCCGTTCTTCGGCGGCACGCTCGACCGGGCGCTGCTGGCCCGGGTACGCGCCGCCGTCGGCGGTGCCGGGCTGTGGGCCGAACTCGACACCGACTGGCTGTTGCTCGACTGTGAACTGCTGCCCTGGTCGGCCAAGGCCGGCGCGCTGATCCGGGAGCAGTACGCCCCGGTCGGCGCGGCGGGCCGGGCCGCGCTGCCGGCCGTGCTGGACGCGCTGGACCGGGCGGCCGGCCGGGACCTGCCGGTCGCCGGCCTGCGGGACCGGATGGCCCGCCGCGCGACCGACCTCGACCGCTACACCGAGGCGTACCGGAGCTACGTGCGGCCGACCGACGGCCTCGCCGGGGTGACCCTGGCGCCGTTCGCGGTACTCGCCAGCGAGGGCGTCTCGCACGCCGGCCAGGACCACGGCTGGCACCTGGCCCTGGCCGACCGGCTGCACAGCGCCGATCCGGAGCTGTTCACCCCGACCCGGCGCCGGGTGGTGGACCTCGGGGACTCCGCTGCGGAGAAGGCGGCGACGGACTGGTGGCTGGAGCTGACCGGGACCGGCGGCGAGGGGATGGTAGTGAAGCCGTACGCCGGGCTCGGTGCCCGGGACACCGAGGGCCGGCTGCTCCAGCCGGGCCTGAAGTGCCGCGGCCGGGAGTACCTGCGGATCATCTACGGCCCGGAGTACGCCGAACCGGACCAGTTGGCCGTGCTCCGGCAGCGGTCGCTGGGCCGCAAGCGCGGGCTGGCCCTGCGCGAGCACGGGTTGGGCCTGGCCGCGCTGGACCGGCTGGCCGACGGCGCCCCGCTGTGGCGGCGGCACGAATTGGTCTTCGCGATCCTCGCCTGCGAGTCGGAACCGGTCGATCCCCGACTCTAGGGCGGTCCCCGCCCTGGTCGGCGGCCCGGGTCATTCCGGCGCCGACCAGGGCGCTCGTCCAGAAACCGCCGTCGACGTCCGGTCCGGGTACGGCCGGCGGGCGGCATCGCGCGGCGGCTGCCGGGAAGGTCCGCCTAGACTGCTGTGGTACCCGCCACCATGCTGGCGGCCCCTCACCGCGCCATGCCGAGAGTTCCGGAGGTCTCCTCGTGCCGACGCCCACCACCACGCTGGCCCTGGGTCCGGATTGGCTGGATCCGGAGTGGTTGATCTCCACCTTCGGGCTGCTCGGCATCCTGACCATCGTCTTCGCCGAGTCCGGACTGCTGATCGGCTTCTTCCTGCCCGGCGACTCGCTGCTGTTCACCGCCGGCCTGCTGACCGCCGACGGTGAATACATCACCTACCCGCTGTGGCTGGTCTGCCTGCTGATCACGATCGCGGCGATCGCCGGCGACCAGGTCGGGTACGCGTTCGGCAAGAAGGTCGGTCCCGCGCTGTTCCGCCGCCCCAACTCGCGGCTGTTCAAGCAGGAGAACCTGATCAAGGCGCATGAGTTCTTCGAGAAGTACGGCGCCCGATCGGTGGTACTTGCCCGGTTCGTGCCGATCGTCCGTACCTTCACCCCGATCGTCGCCGGGGTCAGCGGGATGCGCTACCGCACGTTCGTGGTCTACAACGTGATCGGCGGCATCCTCTGGGGCACCGGGGTCACGGTGCTCGGCTTCTTTCTCGGCCAGATCCCGTTCGTCAAGACGAACATCGAGCTGATCCTGATCGCCATCGTCTTCGTCTCGGTGATCCCGATCATCATCGAGCTGCTCCGGGCCCGGATGGCTGCCCGGCGCGGCACCACTGCGGCCGAGCGGGCCGAGCTGGAGCACGCGGCCCAGGAGGCGCAGCGGCACCGCCAGGGCTACTAGTCAGCGGGAGCGGCGGAGCCGGCAGCAGTCCGCCGACGACTGCCGGCAGCGGCGCGGCTGGCGACACACCGCGCGCGTCACCCCGATCCAGAGCCCGGACTCAGCTCAGACGGTGGTGGCGCCGCCCTCGATCCGGGCCAGGAACTCGGCGGGCAGCTCCGGCAGCTCGGCCAGCCGCCCGGCGGCGAGCGCCCGGTACGTCAGCCGGGCCGCCTCCTCAAGGTTGGCGGCCCGCTTGTGCGCCAGCTCCACGCTGTCGGCCAGCACCGAGCAGCCGTGCCGGCTCAACACCAGACAGTTGGTGCCGTCCCGGGTCGCGTCGGCGGCCAACTCGGCCAGTTCGGTGGTGCCGGGCAGCCGGAACGGCACCCGGGTGACCCGGCGCAGATAGAAGCCGTGGTCGGTGGTGACCAGCCGGACCTCTTCGCCGAGGGCGTCGAGCAGCAGCACGGTCTGCGGGTGCAGGTGCACGATCGCGTTGACGTCCGGCCGGGCCCGATAGGTGGCGAGGTGCAGCTCGACCTCGCTGGTCGGCGCGGCCGCCGGTCTCGTCGGGCCGTCCGCGGTCTCCGCGCTCGACGGGCCGCCCGCGCCCTGGGCGTGCGGGAGCGCGGAATGCCGCGTCCGGATAGCACCGGCGCCGGAAGCGGGCACACCGGAGGACGCGGAGGCAGCACCGGCGACCGAGGCTGTGGTGTCCGGGCTCCGGGGCACGGGCAGCGTCGTACCGTCCGGGAGGGCGGCACCGTCCTGGAATACCTGTCCGGCGGGCCGGCTCGGCTGTGCCGGGCCACCGTCGGCGGCCAGATCTCCAGAGCGGAGCGAAACGTCTGAGTGAGCCGGATAGTCCGTAAGGACGGAACCATCCGAGATGCGCACTCGGACGAAGGATGGACGGTCAAGCCGGTCCAGCCAGGTGCCACCAGCGGTCACCCAGCAGGAATCGCCGTCGGGCAACCGGGCGGACAGGTTGCCGCCGGAACCGACCACGAGACCGGTCCGGACGACGTCCTGCCCGACGTACGCGAGCTGATCCCGCAGGTCTCCCTGGAGATAGTTCACGCCGGAAGCCCGCCCCACCCCACCGCGTCAGCAGCGGTTGGACCGTCTGGCGCCGTCCTGCACAGGGCGGACGCCAGACGGGCCGGCCACTGATTCAGCGGGCCTTCTTCGTGGCCCGCTTACGCGGCGGGGTCAGCAGATCGGCGATCGTGGCGATCGCCGTCGGCACCAGGCGGTAGTAAGCCCACACGCCCCGCTTCTCCCGCTCCAGCAAGCCGGCTTCGGTGAGGATACGGAGGTGGTGGCTGACCGTCGGCTGGGAGAGACCAAGCGGCGCGGTGAGGTCACACACGCACGCTTCGCCCTCCGGTGCCGACTGGATCAGGCTGAGCAGTCGAAGCCGAGCGGGGTCGGCAAGGGCCTTGAGGACCCCCGCCAGCCGCTCAGCGTCGGCGCGCTCGATCGGCTCGCCGGCAAGCGGCGAGATCTGAGGCATAGTCATTTCGGCCAACGCAGTTCCCACGTATTCCATCCTTCCACCAGCAGCATCGACCCGCCTGCATATCAGCAGATCCGAATCGGCAAACTTTTAGGCCACTAGGCCGAGGTCAGCCAACGTATAGGCTGCCCGGTATGGCAATCCGGCGGCTCGTACGGCGTCGCCCGCACCACGATCAACAATAACCGCCACGCCCACGACCTCGGCTCCGGCCTCCCGTAACGCCTCCACTGCGGTCAGCACGCTGCTTCCCGTGGTGGAGGTGTCCTCCACCGCCAACACCCGGCGACCACTCACCTCCGGACCCTCGATCCGGCGCTGCAACCCGTGCGTCTTGCCGGCCTTGCGCACCACGAAAGCGTCGAGTCGACGCGACGTCGCCGAGGCGGCGTGCAGCATCGAGACGGCGATCGGGTCCGCACCCAACGTCAGGCCGCCAACCGCGTCGTAATCCCAGTCCGCCGTGAGGCTGAGCATGATCCGGCCGACCAACGGTGCCGCCGCGTGATGCAGGGTCACGCGCCGCAGATCGACGTACCAGTCCGCCTCACGACCAGAGGACAGCACCACCCGACCGTGCACGACGGCAAGGTCAGTGATGAATTTACGCAGGTCGTCGTGGTCCCCCATGGCCGGTAAGGGTACTGCGCCAAGGTGAGAGCCGAATGGCCGACCCGGCAGGACGGCCGTTCGCGTCGGTCTGACGGTGGCCGATGGGCCGGAAAATCGGCTACTCTCCGCACTGAATCTTGCCTACGTACGCCGCCGTCATCGCGGGCGTAGGAGCGCCGGTACCGCGTCGTGCAGCCGGATCACAACTCTCCGCGACCGGTCCGGCCCCGGGCATCCTTGGCCACCGCCCGCCAGATCCGGCCCGGCGCGTGCCGCAGGCCGAAGACCGCCACCTTGTACCGCCAGTCCGGGACGCTCACCATGCGGTCCCGATCCAGGTCACGAAGGGCGTCCCGCACCACGTCGTCGGCGCGCAGCCACATCCAGTCCGGGGTCTTCGACATGTTGATGCCGGCCCGGTCGTGGAACTCGGTACGGGTGTAGCCGGGGCAGAGCGCCATCACCCGTACGCCCATCGGCCGGACCGACTGGGCCACCGACTCGCTGAAGTTGGTCACCCACGCCTTGCTGGCCGGGTACGTCGACCCGGGCATGACCGGCCCGAAGCCCGCGACGGAAGAGACATTTATCACTGCCCCGTGGCGCCGCTCGGCCATCCCGGGCAGGGCGGCGAGGGTCAGCCGGAGTACGGCGTGCACGTTCAGCCGGAGCAGCCGGGACTCGTCGGAGACGGTCGAGTGCAGGAAGGACCGATTGAGACTGATCCCGGCGCTGTTGACGAGCATGTCGACCGGCGCCGACGCGTCGGAGAGCCGCTCCTCGACCGAGCCGCACCCCTGGTCGGTGGCCAGGTCGGCGGAGAGGACGTCGACCGTGTTGCCGTGCCGGCCGGTCAGCTCGGCGGCGGACTCCGCGAGCCGTTCGCCGTCCCGGGCCACCAGCAGCAGGTCGTACCCGTCAGCGGCGAGCCGTCGGGCGAACGCCGCGCCGATCCCGGCCGTGGCGCCGGTGATCAGGGCGCGGCGGCTTCCGCTCCGGCCCACCCCGGGGCGCTGACCGGCGTCGGAGCCGGCGCCCGACGGGGGAACGGCTTCTGCCACTGGCTTCCTCACCTCGACGACTTCGCTGGCGTACGGCGGAACCGGGCACTGGTCGAGGCGGACCGCGACGCGGGGCGCACCGTGTGGCCGCACCTGCGGGGCCTACCGCAGCAGCGGTACCGCTCCCACAACGTAGCGGAGCGGCCCGAATCGGAAAAGACCGTCACGGGGCGGGGACAGGCTCCGGCGGCGCGCCCGGACGCCGCTTGCCGCACCCGCCGCACACCCGGTCACCGCCGGCCGCCGGACGTGCCGGATCCCCCGGCGGCCGGTGCCGACCGGGGGATCCGTGGTGCGGGAGTTCAGCTCGCCGGCGGGTTGGGAGGCGGGTTCGTCGGCGGGTTGCCCGGCGGATTCGACGGCGGGCCGGCCGGCGGATACTGCGGGTACCCGGGATCGGTGCCGGAGGTCGGCCCCTGGCCCGGGTAGGGCGGTTGGCCCGGGTACGCCGCGCCCGGCACCGGCGGCTCCCAGCCGGCCGGCTGCTTGCGGAAGAACTCGTTCGACGCGGGCAGCGCGAGCAGGATGATCGCGGCGATCAGCGCCAGCAGTGCGACGATCGAGCAGACCAGCGTGAGCGGCCCGCTCCACGAGGGCAACTCCGCCTCGAGCCGGCGCTGGATCTCGGCCGCGTCCGGAAGGTCCCCTGTGGAGCCGCCGCCGGTGCCCATCCCGGAGAGCGCCGTGCCAGCGGCACCGAACCCGGTGCAGCAGACTCCGATCCCGGCGACCACCCAGGTGGCGATCCGGGCGCCATTGCGGCCCTGGTTGTTCAGCAGAGCCAGCACCACCAGGCCGACGGCGATCAGCAGTTGCAGCACGGCGCTGAACACGGTGGCGCCGACGGCGAAGCCCTCGGTGCCCTCGGCGGAGGTGCCGGCGTACTCCTCACGGAAGACGGTCGAGACGGTGCCGAGCGTGGCGAGGCTGACCGCCGCCGAGACGGCGATCAGGGCGGCCGCCAGATAGAGCAGATAGCTGGCGTTGGTGACGGTGCCCGGGCGCGGCCTCGCGGTCGGCGCGGGATTGGCTGGTTCCGACACGGCTCTCCTTTCCTGGCTCGGGTCCCCGGCTCGGGGTCCCGGGATCGGTGTGTGCGGGTCGAGTGTTCCCGGATCGAAAATCCCAGATTCCGGACCACCGTATCGGTATCGGTCCCGTCGGCCGGGCGTGAACCGCCGCCGGTGCGGTGTGGAGCCGGCCGGACCGCCGTCAGTCCTGGTCGAGCCGGGCGGCGGCGTACTCGCCCAGGGTGGTCTGGTCCATCAGGCAGCCGCTGAAGGTGGTCAGCTCGGCCGGGTCACCGAGCAGTCCCCGCCAGGCTGTCCGGGCGGCCGCCGGGTCCAGCCGGTCGAGCAGCGTCGCCGCGTACGCCTTGCCGGCGGCCGAGCCGTTCGCCAGCAACCACGTCAGCCGGGGACGGATCTCCTCGGCCCGGCCGGGCAGTGCCGCCTCGACGGTCCGGTACGCCTCGGTCGGCACCAGCACCTGACCGGCGAGGCCCACCCCGCCGAACGCGACGACGTCGGCGCCGGCCAGTTCGCGTACCGCCGTCGTCAGGTCGTCGACCTGTCCCGGAAACTCGGTCATGCCACCAATGGTGACCCGGCCCGGCTCGGAGCGCTCGCCGGCAGGGCGCCGGGACGCTCGGGCTCGCCGACGGACGGCGGGGCCGGTCCGATCCGCCATGGGATCGGGCCGGCCCCGCCGGAGATGTCCTCAGACCCGGACGACGGTCAGCGACTCCTTGGTGTCCGCCAGGTCGACCCGGACGGTGTCGCCGTCCCGCACCTCGCCGGCCAGCAGCGCCCTGGCCAGCCGGTCCCCGATCGCCGACTGCACCAGCCGGCGCAGCGGCCGGGCACCGTAGATCGGGTCGTACCCGTGCTCGGCCAGCCAACTCCGGGCCGCGTCGGTGACGTCCAGGCCCAGCCGCCGGTCGGCGAGCCGCCGCCGCAGCCGGTCGAGCTGGATGTCCACGATCCCGCGCAGCTCCTGCCCGGTGAGCGAGGCGAAGACCACGATGTCGTCGAGCCGGTTGAGGAACTCCGGCTTGAAGTGCGAGCGGACCACCGCCAGCACCGCCTCCCGGCGTTCCTCCTCGCCGAGGGTCAGGTCGGAGACGACCGCCGTGCCGAGGTTGGAGGTGAGGATCAGGATGGCGTTGCGGAAGTCGACCGTACGCCCCTGGCCGTCGGTGAGCCGGCCGTCGTCGAGCACCTGGAGCAGTACGTCGAAGACGTCCGGATGCGCCTTCTCCACCTCGTCGAGCAGGATCACCGAGTACGGCCGGCGGCGCACCGCCTCGGTGAGCTGCCCGCCCTCCTCGTACCCGACGTAGCCGGGCGGGGCGCCGACGAGCCGGGCCACCGAGTGCTTCTCGGCGTACTCGCTCATGTCGATCCGGACCATGGCCCGCTCGTCGTCGAAGAGGAACTCGGCGAGCGCCTTGCCCAGCTCGGTCTTGCCGACACCGGTGGGGCCGAGGAAGAGGAAGCTGCCGGTGGGCCGGTCCGGGTCGGCGACCCCGGCGCGGGCCCGGCGTACCGCGTCGGAGACCGCGGCGACCGCCTCGGCCTGGCCGACCACCCGGGCGCCGAGCGACGACTCCATCCGGAGCAGCTTGGCGGTCTCGCCCTCCATCAGCCGGCCGGCCGGGATGCCGGTCCAGGAGGCGACCACCGCGGCGATGTCGTCGGCGCCGACCTCCTCCTTGAGCATCGCCCCGTCGGCCTGCAACCCGGCGAGTTCGCCCTCGGCCCGGGTCAGCGCGGCCTTCAGCTCCGGGATCCGGCCGTAGCGCAGCTCGGCGGCGCGTTCCAGCTCGCCGTCCCGCTCGGCCCGCTCGGCCTCGCCGCCGAGCCGCTCCAGCTCCTCCTTGGCGGTGGAGATCCGGGTGATGTGCTCCTTCTCCAGCCGCCACCGCTCGCTGAGCGCGGTGAGCTGCTCGCGCTTGTCGGCCAGCTCCTTGCGGAGCCGCATCAGCCGCTCGGCCGAGGCCGGGTCGGGCTCCTTGGCCAGCGCCATCTCCTCGATCTCCAGCCGGCGTACCGCCCGCTCGATCTCGTCCACCTCGGTGGGCCGGGAGTCGATCTCCATCCGGAGCCGGGAGGCGGACTCGTCGACCAGGTCGATCGCCTTGTCCGGCAGGAACCGTTCGGTGATGTACCGGTCGGAGAGGCTGGCGGCGGCGACCAGCGCGGCGTCGGTGATGCGTACGCCGTGGTGTACCTCGTAGCGCTCCTTGAGCCCGCGCAGGATGCCGATGGTGTCCTCGATGGTCGGCTCGCCGACCAGCACCGGCTGGAAGCGCCGCTCCAGCGCCGGATCCTTCTCGATGTGCTCGCGGTACTCGTCGAGGGTGGTCGCGCCGACCATCCGCAGCTCGCCCCGGGCCAGCATCGGCTTGAGCATGTTGCCGGCGTCCATCGAGCCCTCGCCCCGGCCGGCGCCGACCACGGTGTGCAGCTCGTCGAGGAACGTGATGACCTGGCCGTCGGAGTTCTTGATCTCCTCCAGCACCGACTTGAGCCGCTCCTCGAACTGCCCCCGGTACTGTGCACCGGCGACCATCGCGCCGAGGTCGAGCGAGACCAGCTTCTTGTCCCGGAGCGACTCGGGGACGTCACCGGCGACGATCCGCTGGGCCAGCCCCTCGACGATCGCGGTCTTGCCGACGCCGGGCTCGCCGATCAGCACCGGGTTGTTCTTGGTACGCCGGGAGAGCACCTGGACCACCCGGCGGATCTCGGCGTCCCGGCCGATCACCGGGTCGATCTTGCCGTCCCGGGCGCTCGCGGTCAGGTCGACGCCGTACTTCTCCAGCGCCTGGTAGGTCTGCTCGGGGTCGGCGGTGGTGACCCGGCGGTCGCCGCCGCGTACCGCCGGGAAGGCGGCGACCAGGTTCTCCTCGGTGGCGCCGGCCTGCTTGAGGGTGTTCGCGACCGCGCCGCCGACCCGGGCCAGCCCGGCCAGCAGGTGCTCGGTCGAGGTGTACTCGTCGCCCAGCGGCCGGGCGATCTGCTCGGCCGCGCCGATCGCGTTGACGAACTCGCGGGACAGGCTCGGCTCGGCGACACTGGATCCCCGGGCGGCCGGCTGGTTCTCCACGGCCCGGGCGGCGGCCCGCCGGATGTCGGCCGGATTCGCCCCGACCGCCCGCAGCAGCCCGGCGGCGGTGGACCCGCCGGTGTCCAGCAGGGACAGCAGCAGGTGCCACGGTTCGACGGTGGCGTGGCCGCGCTGGTTCGCCGTCGCGACGGCGCCGGTGATGACTTCGCGGCTCTTCGTGGTGAGACGTTCGGCGTTCATGGGCTCCCAATACGGTCCGCCGGCCGTGGGCACGGGCCGGCATCGGCAGCGTGGCGGGCGGTGACGCCGCCGCCCGGCGACACCACCTCCAGTACGAACGACACAACCAGAGTTGAGTCTATTCCACTCAACTCCAACGTCGTGACGTCGGTCACATTCCGGCCAACCGCACCTCGACCCACCGCCGCTCGGTACCGGAGCCGAGCCCCAGCCACGCCCCGCCGCCGGGCGGATGCGCGGCGAACAGCGTGCCGTCGTCCAGCATCCGCAGGTAGTGCTCCCCGACCGGCCAGGCCAGGTCCACGTAGCGGCCGTCCGCGACCAGCCCGGTGCCCTGGGGCGACGAGACCACCAGCCGGCCGTCGCCGAGCGGCACCACCGAGGTGAACCGGTCGGGCCTGCCCGACGGATCCACCGGTACCCAGCGGGACGGGACCTCGGCACCGACCCGCCGCCACAGTCGGGGGAACCGGGTCCGGTCCTCGGCGTGGTAGCCGACCAGCCAGGCGTCACCGTCGGCCGCCAACACCGGCAGCACGGCCCCGAGGTCGCCGTCGACCTCGGGCAACGCCGTCGTCCGCCAGCTCCGCCCGCCGTCCGGCGAGACCGACGCGTACGGGCGACCGTCCGCCAGCCCGCTGGCGAGCAGCCGGTCACCGCTGTCCGCCACTCCGGAGATCCCGGGCAGACGCGGCTGGGTCGGCACGTCCCGGCGCTCCTCCCCGATCCACCGCACCACCCTCGGCGGATCGTCACCGTCGCAGCAGACCTGGTAGCTCCCCTGCGTCGGCTGGTACGCGGCCGGCGGCTGCTCACCCCGGTAGTGCCGGAACGTCCGGCCGGCGTCGACGGAGACGTACCAGTCCACCGGCTCGACCCAGAGCACCAGCCGGCCATTGCCGGTGTAGAGCTGGTGGAGGCCGGCCGGGTGCGGATGCCGGAGCCGCTGCCAGGAACGCCCGCCGTCGGCGGTGCCGAAGAGCAGGTTGGTCGAGTTCGGCCCGGGCGGTCCGGGAGTCGGCGTGCCCGTGCCGGTGCCGTCGTCGACGAAGAGCGCGTAGCCGCGCGCGGCGTCCACGAACTCGAGCTGGTGCAGCACCGCGCCGGGCGGGACGGCGAGCCGCAGGTGGCGCGGCTCCACCGGCGGGCCCGGGTCCACCGGCCGGCTCGGCGCCGGAGCGGTGCGCCGGATCTCCCCGATCGGGCCGGCGGTGCAGCCGGCGACGAGTGCGACGGCGAGGGCCACCGCCGACACCGATCCGGTACGCCCTTCGGAAACGCGCATCGGTCACCTCCACGAAGCACCGATCCCCCGACCGACGGTACGGTTCCGGACCGATCGGCCACCGGGGCGGGTCTGGCCCTTTCAGCCCTCGATCGACAAACGGGTACGGTTGGTTACGTGCGAGTACGTGTGGAGCAGACGGCGTTGCCCGGGATCGGCGTACGCCACGACGTGGTCACCGCCTCCGGACGCCGGCTCGGTGTGGTCACGCACCGCAACGGCCGACGGGATCTGGTGCTGTACGACCCCGACGATCCGGACTCCTGCACCGCCGACGTCCCGCTCACCGACGACGAGGCGGAGGCGCTGGCCGACATCCTCGGCGCCTCGCTGATGCTGGGCCAGCTCTCCGGGCTTCGCCAGCAGGCCGCCGGGCTGCTCACCGAGCAGATCGCCATCCCGGCCGGCTCGCGGTACGTCGGCCGGCGGCTGGGCGACACGCAGACCCGTACCCGTACCGGCGCATCCATCGTCGCGGTCCTCCGGGAACGCGAGGTGATCGCCTCACCCGATCCGACCTTCCGGTTCGAGGCCGGCGATGTCGTGGTCGTGGTCGGCACCCGCCAGGGACTCGACGGTGTCACCGCGATCCTCGCCGAGACCGACCCGGACGGCTGACGGGAGATGCATCACACCACTGTCCTGCTCATCGAGGTCGGTGCGCTGCTCTTCGTCCTCGGACTGCTCAGCCGGCTCAGCCGGCGGATCGGGCTCTCGCCGATCACGCTCTATCTGCTCGCCGGGCTCGCCTTCGGGCACGGCGGGCTGGTGCCGCTCTCGGCCAGCGAGGAGTTCTTCGAGGTCGGTGCCGAGATCGGTGTGATCCTGCTGCTGGTCATGCTGGGCCTGGAATACTCCGCCAGCGAACTGGTCGGCAACCTGCGCGCCGCGGCCCCGGCCGGGCTGCTCGACGGCCTGCTCAACGCGCTGCCGGGGGCGGCCTTCGGGCTGCTGCTCGGCTGGGGCTGGGTCGGCGCGATCGTACTCGCCGGGGTCACCTGGGTCTCCTCGTCCGGCGTCATCGCCAAGGTGCTGGCCGACCTCGGCCGGCTCGGTAACCGGGAGACCCCGGTAATCCTGTCGGTGCTGGTCATCGAGGACCTCGCGATGGCGCTCTACCTGCCGCTGGTCACCGCGATCCTCAGCGGTCAGAGCCTGCTCGGCGGCGGCATCGCGCTGGCCATCGCGGTCTTCACCGTGGTCCTGGTGCTGGTGGTGGCGATCCGGTACGGCAACTTCATCTCCCGGATGCTCTCCGCCCGGGATCCGGAGGCACTGCTGCTCGGCGTATTCGGGCTGACCCTGCTGGTCGCCGGCCTCGCTGCCGGGCTCCAGGTGTCGGCGGCGGTCGGTGCGTTCCTGGTCGGCATCGCCCTCTCGGGACCGGTGGCACACAACGCGACGGAGCTGCTCTCGCCGCTGCGGGACCTCTTCGCCGCCGTCTTCTTCGTCTTCTTCGGCCTGAACACCGACCCCCGGGCGATCCCGCCGGTGCTGCTGCCGGCGCTGGCGCTGGCCGTGGTCACCATGGCCACCAAGGTGCTGACCGGTTACCTGGCGGCGAAACGGGTCGGGATCGGGCTGCCGGGTCGGTGGCGGGCCGGGCTCGCCCTGTCGCCGCGCGGGGAGTTCTCCATCGTCATCGCCGGGCTGGCCGTCACCACCAGCGTGGTCAACCCGCAACTCGGCCCGCTGGCCACCGCGTACGTGCTGATCACCGTGGTGACCGGCCCGATGTTGGCCCGGCTGCCCGACTCCGGCTGGTTCAAGCGGTGGCTGCGCCGGTCCGCCGCCGGTGGCCCGACACCGGCTCCCGCGACGGAGTGAGCCGGGGCGCGGCGGGTGCCGCGCTCCACATACCGGGATCACCGTTCGGCCGGTTCCACCAACGCGTAACGGGTTGATGAAATAGCACTTGGCGGCCCTTTCGCAGGTTGGCAACAGCGCGTTACCGTGTCGCCGCAGTAGCCACAGGTCTTGCGGGGGCCGGGGGAGCCCGGCAGCCGCGCGAGCGGAAAGGCGGCCCGTTGAGCGTGCAGGACTCTGCGTTCCGGGGCTTTGCCAACCCGGTGGATCCATCCCCCGCCGAGCTTCGAGCCTGGGCCTACGAGCCGGACTCGGTTCCGCTGCATACGATGCCGAAGGACTGGGACCTGCTGGTCTCCGGCGACCGGCTGATCGGCACGCTGTTCGAGCTGGCGATGGACCCGTCGTGTCCGGCCCGCCGGTTCGCGCTGCACTGCCTCTACATCTATGCCGCAGACGGCATCCGGACCAAGTTCCAGGCCCATCCGAAGCGGCGGTTGCGGAAGCTGGTCGAGCAGGCCGAGCGGCTCGGCGACGAGCCGATGGTCATCTGGGCGCACAACACCCGGATGCTCCAGGCGAGGCCGGAGCTGTTCGACTACCGCGACTGGTGCGAGGGCGGCCTGGTCCGGCAGTCCCGCCGGCTGGGCTGACCCGGGTCGGCCGGCGGCCGGACGAGCGGTGGGCCGGGACCCCCCGTGGACCCCGGACCACCGGAGCACGGGACCTGACCTGCGTACCGGAGGACCGCGATCTGCGGGAGCCGCACCACCAGTCAGGTTACTGATCTCACCGGTCCCGCGTGCCGGAAACCGGGCAGCGGGTCGGGAGCGGGACCCTTCGGGGGCACTGCCCCGGGGTCCGGCAGGAAGAGCTGGCGCTCGAAGCACCTCTCGACGAGCGCCAGCCGAGTTCTTCGCTTGAACCGTCGCGACGCCGGACGGCGGATGCCGTACCGGTGTGCGTGGATGTCGCCCTGGCTCGGGCACGCCGGGACCCGGTCCCGGCGGGGTCTACTCGCACCGCATCCAGTTGAAGTGGTACGTCGTGCTGACGCCGCCGTCGGTGGAATCCATCATCATGAAGCTGGTCGTCTTCGGGTCCGAGGTACCCCGATTCACCCGCAGCTCCGTGTTGATGTTGAACAGCCGCACCTCGCCACAGGGGGCGTAGACCAGCGAGGCCACGTCCGTGACGTCGGTCGTCTGCCAACTGTCACTGACCGGGCCGGCGAAGGAGTGCGACTCGGCCGCCGTCGGCGACGTGCCCTGGATGTAGTAGCTCGCCCGCTGCATGCCGGTGGCACCGCGTTCGAGGTGGGCGAAGCCACGGTAGTCGGCCTGCCCGATCGCGTACGTGAAGCCACCCGGAACGTTCACCTTGAGGACCAGTTGGCAGTTCTTCCGGAAGTCGGTCGGCGCGGTACCCGCGCCGGCCTGGGCGAGGTAGTCGCTGTAGGTCACGGTGAAGGCCGTGTTGTCCGGCGCCGTGGCGACCGCCGCCGTGCCGAGCCGGCAACCCGACCCGTTGACCGTCACGATCTCGATCGTGATGCGCTCGGCCGGCGGATTCGTGGTCGGTACGGGATCGGCGAGTACCGGCAGACCCATTAACGACGCCGCCAGGCTGCCGATGACTAATGTGTGCAACATTTCCGGGGCTCCCTTCGGTCACCGTCGCGCGAGCCGTTGCCCGCGCGATGTATCAAACGTCATCCATCGATCGGATGGCCCTCTTCGCCGGTGCCCGCACGGCCCGGACAACGCCGACCGGGCGGGCCCCCGCCTCCAGGGCCGGGATGCCGGAGCAGATTCCCGCATCCCAACCCGGAGGTCTCACGTCAGGACTCTTCGCACTTCTTCCATGCGAAGTGGTAGATGGTGTTGATGCCACCATCAGTCGAGTCCATCGCCATGAAGCTGGTGGTGGTCGCCGGGTTGGACGTCCCGACGTTCACCCGCAGTTCGGTGTTGATGTTGAGGAAGCGCATCTCGCCGCAGGGCGCGTAGCTCACCGAAGTGAGCTCGGAGGTGTCGGTCGTCTGCCAACTGTCGTCCAGCGGGCCGCTGAAGTTGTGGTTCTTGTACGTCGTCGGCGAGGAGCCCTGGAAGTAGTAGTTCGCCCGCGACACCGCGGTCGCACCGTTCGCCAGGTAGGCGTAGCCGCGGTAGTCGGCCTGGAGAATGGCGTAGGTGAAGCCCTCCGGGACGTGCACCTGCAGGGCCAACTGGCAGTTCTTCCGGGCGTCGGTCGGCCGCGCCCCCACGCCGACCTGGGCGAGATAGTCGCTATAGGTCACCGTGAAGGCGGTGTTGTCGGGGGCGACCGCGACGGCCGCGGTCCCGGCCGGGCAACCCGAACCATTGATGGTAATGACCTCGATGACAATCTGCTCGTCCGGAGGCTCCACGGGCGGATCCGTCGGGATGACAATCCCGCCGAGCATCGAGGCAACGAGACTGCCAATGGCCAGCACACTGATCATGGGTTCCCTCCCGATCGTGGCGATAATGTCGCGCGCGCAGGCACACCTTAACTCTATTTATTGATGTTCGTCAATGTCTTAAAGTTGAATGCGCGGGGGCGCGAAAAGTGCTACAACGATCCGCTACCGAAAACGCAGGGGCCCCCGGGTCAGGCGCGATGGACATTCACATTCCATCGACAGACCCAGGGGCCCCAATTCGCGCTAATCCCACAGACCGCCGTCAGGGGATGCGTTTACGGCGGCGCGATCAGCACTCTTTCCAGCTGAGGTGGTAGACACTGCGCACACTGCCCCGGCTTGAGTCCATCGTCATGAAGCTCGTGCCGTTGTCGGCGTCGCCGCCGTCGACCCGCAGTTCGGTGTTGACGTTGAGGTTGCGCGTCTCACCGCAGGGTGCGTAGACCAGGGCAGCCGCCCGGTCGGAGGTGCGCCAGCCGCCGCTGTACGGCCCGGTGAACTCGTGGCTGGTCTGCGCGGTCGACGAACTGCCCATCCAGTAGTAGTGCGAGTGCTGCGAGCCGCTGGCTCCCCGCTGGAGGTACGCGAAGCCCTGCAGGTCCACCTGGGCCACCGCGAAGGTGAGCCCCTGTGGGATGTTGACCCGCAGATTGAGCTGACAGTTCTTCCTGAACTCGGTCGGCTTCGCCCCGGCACCGGCCAGCACGAAGTAGTCGCTGTAGCTCACCGTGAAGGCCGTGTTGTCGGCTGCGGTGCTCACCTCGGCCGTCCCCGCCGGGCAGCCCGATCCATTGACGGTCTCCACGCTGATGGTGACCCTCTCGGCAGGAGTCACCAAAGGCTCGGTAGCTACCGTCGAGGCAAACAATGCCGCGAGTACGCCGCCGACAGCCATCACGTTGGACATGGTAGTTCCCTTCCGGTCGTCGCGATGCGGTCGCGCCCGCAGCCCACCATAGTCAGAACATTGATAGCCGTCAATTAAACAATCTTGTAACCGTGCACATTCCGGAAACTGTTGATCAATTTCCTTCTCGGATCACAAGCATCCGCAGAGCCGCGTCATAGCGCGGCACCAAGACACGACTCGGCGGCCCGCCACCCCTTACCCAGACCAGGTCGGATGGACAAGACGCTTCATGACCTTCACCGGAGGCGCACGGAGAAAGATGCCGGAGACCGGCGGTACAACGGGCTCCGACGCCACCGCTATGTACGGTGAAGCCTCCCGAGCTCCCCGGGGTAATGGTTTCCGAGCCTTCTGGCAAACGGATTCCGAGAATCGGGCGTAATGTTCCCGAAACACCCGGGGTAGTGGTTTCGGATCACCCGGAGAGGTCAGGCCGACGGGTCGGTGGTGCGGCGGGGGCGCCAGACCACCAGCGCGGTCGAGGGCCGGCTGGTCGGCACCAGGTCCCGGCGGGGCAGCCCGCCGAGCGCCTCCAACTCGGCCACCCGGCGGTAGGCGGCCTCCAACTCGGCCTGTAGGCCGGCGACCCGCTGCTGAAGTTCGTCGACCATCTGCTCCAGCACGATGATCCGCTTGATGCCGGCCAGGTTGACACCGTCGTCCTGGCTGAGCCGCTGCACCTCGCGCAGGAGCGCGACGTCCCGGGCGCTGTACCGGCGGCCGCCGCCCGGGGCCCGACCGGGCTGCACCAGCCCCATCCGGTCGTACTGGCGCAGGGTCTGCGGGTGCATGCCGGCCATCCGGGCCGCGACCGAGATCATCAAAACCTTGGCGTCGGACGCCTGCTCGATCGAGACGACGACGTACTCCTCGGCCACCTTGATCACCTCCGCATTGCCAACAGCTCAGTTGAAACGACGCACCCGGGCGTCGAGATGTTCCCGTGCCGCCGCCGGAGTCTGCGCGGCGAACTCCTCCAGCGCCTTCCTGGCCTCCGGGGAGAGCTGCTCGGGAACGGCGATCTCCACGGTCACCAGCAGGTCACCGGCCTGGCCGTCCCGCCTCACCACACCCCTGCCCCGGGCCCGCAGCGTACGGCCGCTCGGGGTGCCCGGCGGCACCCGCAGGGTCACCGACGAGTCCAGCGTGGGCACCCGCAGGTCCGTCCCGAGCACCGCCTCCGCGATGGTGATCGGCACGGTCAGGGTCAGGTCGTCGCCGCTGCGCCCGAAGAGATCGTCCTCGCGGACGTTGACCAGGACATACAGGTCGCCGGGCGGGCCACCCCGGTCACCGGGCTCACCCCGGCCGGCGAGCCGGATCCGCTGGCCGTCCGCGACCCCGGCCGGAAACCGCACGTTGAGCGTGCGGGACTTGGTCACCCCGCCGGTGCCCCGGCACTCCGGGCACTTCTCGTCCACGATCGTGCCGACGCCCTGGCACTCCCGGCACGGCTCGGAGAAGCTGAACGAGCCCTGGTTGCGGGTGACGACTCCGGCGCCCCGGCACTGCGGGCAGGTCCGGGGCAGCGTCCCCGGCTTGGCGCCGTCACCGTGGCAGGTGTCGCAGACGCCGGGAGCGCGCAGCGTCAACGGCACCGTCACCCCGCGTACGGCATCGCCGAAGTCGAGCATGACCTCGGCCTCCACGTCGCGACCACGGGCCGGGCCACGGGTCCGGGTGGGACCGCCGCCGGAGAAGATCGAGCTGAACAGGTCGGAGAACCCCGCCCCGCCGAACCGGCGATCCCCGCCGGCCGCACCGCCCGGCTGGCCGACCCCGCCGAAGAGGTCCGAGACGTCGAACGGATATCCGCCGGGCCCGCCCGACCGGGCGTTGCGGCGGAACGCGCCCGAGCCGAAGAGCGAGCGCATCTCGTCGTACTCCTTGCGCTTGCGCGCGTCGGCGAGCACGTCGTACGCCTCGGAGACGGCTTTGAACCGCTCCTCGGCCTGGGCGTCACCCGGGTTGTGGTCCGGGTGCGATTCCCTGGCCAGCTTGCGGTAGGCCTTCTTGATCTCGTCAGGAGAGGCGGACCTTGCCACCCCCAGTACGGCGTAGAAGTCCTTCTCCAGCCAGTCTTTGGAACTCATCGGTCGTCCACCTCCTTCCCCTGTGGCGCGGTCGAGGTGCCGCCCGCACCCCATCCGACGGACGGCGTACGGGTGGCACCTCGACCGCGACGCACCGGCTCAACCTCGCTCCGACCCGGTTTTCTCCGGCGCAGGAACGCTCACTCCGGCTCCGGATCGGCCACCGCGACCAGCGCGGGCCGCAGCAGCGAGTCGTTGACCTGGTAGCCGCGGCGCAGCACCTCGACACAGGTCGGCTCGGTGACCTCGGTCGAGGTCTGGTGCGCGACCGCCTCGTGCTGGTTCGGGTCGAACGGGTCGCCCTTCTCGCCGAACGGGGTCAGCCCGAACTTGGCCAGGGCGGTGTTCAACTGCTCCGCCACCGTGCCGAACGGCCCGACCAGGTCGCCGTGCTCGCGGGCCCGGTCCAGGTCGTCGAGTACGGGCAGCAGCGCGGCCAGTACGACCCGGGTAGCCCGGTCCGCGTCCCTGGCCCGCTCCCGGTCCATCCGCTTGCGGTAGTTGGCGAACTCCGCGGTCACCCGCTGGAGGTCCCTGGTCCGCTCGTCCAACTCGGCCCGCAGCGCGGCGAGTTCGGCGCCGAGCGGGCCCGGCCCGTCGACGTCGGCGGTGGCCTCGGTGACCGGCGTGGCCGGGGCGTCCACCACCGGCCCGTCCGTGCCGGATGGCCGCTCCGCCGCCAGCACCTCGGCGAGTTCGGTGTCGTCGACCACCGGGGTGGCCGGGTCGGTGGTCGCCACACCGGAGTCGTCGACGGTCACGTCCCCCGGGTCGGTGGTCGCGTCGTCCGCCACCTCCGGCCCGCCCTCGGCCGACTTCGCGTCGTCGACCGAGGCCGCGGCACCGGTCGACGCGGTGTCGTCCACCTCTCCGGCGGCCACCACCGGCTCGGCGTCACCCGGCGGCTCCGGATCCGGGTTCGGATCCTTCGCCGCCAGGGTGGTCCCGTCGGTCGTACCGCCCGAGCCCGGCTGGTCGCCGGTCAGGTTGATCTTCCGGTTGTTCCGGATGACGACGCCCTCGCCGTCCGTGCCCGAGGCGGGGCCGGCGGGCGCGGAGCCACCCGGCGCCGATCCGGTGGACTCCGGCTCGGCGGCTCGTGGCTTGTCCGTCATTCAGCTACCTCGATCCGTTGTGCTTACGGCCAGCCCGGGTACGCGGGGAGCGCGTCGTCACTGAACCTTTTTCAAGAAGGTTCACTTCTTGTCGTCCTCGTCGACGATCTCCGCGTCCACCACGTCGTCGGCGCCGCCCTTGGCACCGGTCGGCCCGGCCTCCGGGCCCGCGCCGGCGGCACCCGGCTGCCCCGGCTCGGCCTGCTGCTGCGCGTAGAGCAGCGAGCCGGCCTCCTGGGAGATCTTGAGCAGCTTCTCGTGGGCCGACTTGACGTTCTCCAGGTCGGTCCCGCCGAGCGCGGAGCGCAGGTCGCCGAGGGCCTCGTTGATCTTGTCACGCGGCTCGGCCGGCAGCTTGTCCCCGCTCTCGGCGAGGAACTTCTCGGTCTGCCACTGGAGCTGCTCGGCCTGGTTGCGGGTCTCCGCCTCGTCCCGGCGCCGCTTGTCCTCGTCGGCGTGGTCCTGGGCGTCCCGCATCATCCGCTCGATGTCGTCCTTCGGCAGCGCCGAGCCGCCGGTGATCGTCATCGACTGCTCCTTGCCGGTGCCGAGGTCCTTCGCGTTGACGTGCACGATGCCGTTCGCGTCGATGTCGAAGGTGACCTCGATCTGCGGCACACCGCGCGGCGCCGGCGGCAGGCCGGTCAGCTCGAAGGTGCCGAGCTTCTTGTTGTACGCCGCGATGTCCCGCTCGCCCTGGAAGACCTGGATCAGCACCGACGGCTGGTTGTCGTCGGCCGTGGTGAAGACCTCGGAGCGCTTGGTCGGGATGGTCGTGTTGCGCTCGATCAGCTTGGTGAAGATGCCGCCCTTGGTCTCGATGCCCAGCGACAGCGGGGTCACGTCGAGCAGCAGGACGTCCTTCACCTCGCCCTTGAGCACGCCGGCCTGGAGCGCGGCACCGACCGCGACGACCTCGTCCGGGTTGACGCCCTTGTTGGGCTCCCGGCCGGTGAGCTGCTTGACGAGCTCGGAGACGGCCGGCATCCGGGTCGAGCCGCCGACCAGGATCACGTGGTCGACGTCGGAGACCTTGACCCCGGCGTCCTTGATGGCCTGGTCGAACGGGCCCTTGCAGCGGTCGAGCAGGTCCTGCGTCATCCGCTGGAACTCCGCCCGGGTCAGCGTCACGTCGAGGTGCAGCGGCGCCGACGGGGCACCGTCGCCACCCGACGGACCGGCGGTGATGTACGGCAGGTTGATGCTGGTGGTGGTGGCGGCGGAAAGCTCGATCTTGGCCTTCTCGGCCGCCTCGCGCAGCCGCTGCATCGCCATCTTGTCCTGGGACAGGTCGACCCCGTGCTGGCCCCGGAAGGTCTTCACCAGGTGGTCGATGATCCGCTCGTCCCAGTCGTCGCCACCGAGGTGGTTGTCACCGCTGGTCGACTTGACCTCGATGACCCCTTCGGCCAGCTCCAGCAGCGACACGTCGAAGGTGCCGCCGCCGAGGTCGAAGACCAGGACGGTCTGCTCCTTGGAGCCCTTGTCCAGCCCGTACGCCAGCGCCGCCGCGGTCGGCTCGTTCACGATCCGCAGCACGTTGAAGCCGGCGATCTCCCCGGCCTCCTTGGTGGCGGTCCGCTGAGCGTCGCTGAAGTACGCCGGAACGGTGATCACGGCGTCGGTGATCCGCTCGCCCAGGTACGCCTCGGCGTCCCGCTTGAGCTTCATCAGCGTCCGGGCGGAGATCTCCTGTGAGGTGTACTTCTTACCGTCGATGTCGACGGACCAGTTGGTGCCCATCTCCCGCTTGACCGACCGGATGGTCCGGTCCGGGTTGGTCACCGCCTGACGCTTGGCGACCTCACCGACGAGCACCTCGCCGTTGCGGGCGAACGCGACGATCGAAGGAGTCGTCCGCGAGCCCTCGGCGTTCGCGATGACGGTGGGCTCACCGCCTTCGAGAACGCTGACGCAGGAATTCGTCGTGCCGAGGTCGATTCCGACCGCACGTGCCATCTTCGCTTCCTCGCTTCGTTACAAGGCAGGTGACGGGCACCGCCCGCAGCGCACCCACCGCAAGTTGAGTGGACCGGACTCAATAGTGCCACGATCTGCCGTACGCGCAAAGTCGGACTTGAGTCACATCGACGCAACCCGTGTCAGGGCTTCCACCACCGCGAATGCCTCGACACGGCAGGGCATCGACAGTGAACCTTTTTCAACCTCCCCTTGCGGTCCGACGGACCGCAAGGTCGGACGCCGTGCGTGAGCGCCGCGCGGTCCAGGTTGAAAAAGGTTCAGTGGTCGTGGGGATCCGGACAGCCGGCCAGGAAACCGGCGGCGGGCTGTGCGCTGATCCGCGAGCAACGGTGCCTGTTGTCTGTGTTGCAGGGATCGGGCAGTCTTTACCCCGTGACGACCCACGGCGAACCGGCCACCGGCCTCGGCACGCCCCTGGTCGGCCCGGAAAACCCCATCGCCGACGCGGATCGCGAGCAGGCCGATACCACCCTCCTGGACCCACCGGCCGGCGACCCGGCCGGCCCGGCGGACCGGGTGCCCCCGACCGTCCCCACGCCGCCCGAGACCGTCCCCGCCGCGGAGGGTCGGCCCCCGGCCGGCGACGCCGCCGCTGACCTGCGCTGGGCGCTCACCCGGCTGCGGGCCGCGATCGACGTCACCGCCTATCCACTGGCCCTGCCGGGAGCGGACGAGGCCCGCCAGCTCGGCTCGGCGCTGCGGGCCCAGCTCGCCGACTACCTGCTACCCCGACTCGCCCGGCTCGACGCGCCGCTGCTGGTGGTCGTCGGCGGTTCGACCGGCGCCGGCAAGTCCACCCTGGTCAACAGCCTGGTCCAGGCCCGGGTCAGCAGTGTCGGCGTGCTCCGGCCGACCACCCGCTCGCCGGTGCTGGTCTGCAGCCCGCTCGACGCGGCCTGGTTCCGGCAGGGCGAGCTGCTGCCCGGGCTGACCCGGACCACCGCCCCCGGCGACCAGCCGGACACCCTGCACCTGGTCACCGCACCCGCCCTGCCCGCCGGGCTGGCCTTCCTGGACGCCCCGGACATCGACTCGGTGGTGGACGCCAACCGGGCGCTCGCCGCCCAACTGCTCGCCGCCGCCGACCTGTGGCTCTTCGTCACCACCGCCGCCCGGTACGCCGACGCGGTGCCCTGGGAACTGCTGCACACCGCCCGACTCCGCGGTACGGCGATCGCGCTGGTCCTCGACCGGGTGCCGCCGGCCGCCACCGACGAGGTGACCGCGCACCTGGTCGAGATGCTGGCCGAACACCAGCTCGGCGCCGCGCCGCTGTTCGTACTCCCGGAGACGGTGGTCGACGGCCAGGGGCTGCTGCCGGGGCGGCTGACCGAGCCGCTGCGCTCCTGGTTCGGTCGGCTCGCCGCCGACTCGGAGGCCCGGGCGGCGGTGATCCGGCAGACCCTGGACGGTGCCGTCGCCGCGCTCGGCCCGGCCGTCGACAGCCTGGCCACCGCCGCCGACCAGCAGGCGAACGCCGCACAGGCGCTGGACGAACGGGTCCGGAGCGGCTACCGGGGCGCCCGCCGCTCGGTCGAGGAGGCCCTCCGGGACGGCCGGCTGCTCCGCGGCGAGGTGCTGGCCCGCTGGCAGGAGTTCGTCGGCACCGGTGAACTCTTCCGCACCCTGGAGGCCCGGGTCGGCCAGCTCCGTGACCGGCTCGTCGCCGCGGTGACCGGTCGCCCCGCCCCCAACGCCCAGCTCCGGAGCGCGATCGAGTCGCAGCTCGTCACGCTGCTGCGGGAGTCCGCCGCCACGGCCGCCGAGCAGACCGCCGCGGCCTGGCAGACCCATCCGGCCGGCGCCGCGCTGCTCACCAGCGAGCTGTCCCGACCCGGAGAGGACCTGCCGGAGCGGGCCGAGCGGCTGGTCCGGGACTGGCAGCGCGGCGTGTTGGAGCTGGTCCGCGCCCAGGGCGGCGACAAGCGTTTCGTGGCCCGCAGCGCGGCGTACGCGGTGAACGCCACCGGACTGGCGGTGATGATCGCGGTCTTCGCCTCCACCGCGTTCATCCCGACCGGGCTGGAGGTGGCGGCGGCCGGCGGCACCACGGTCGCCGCGCAGAAGGTACTGGAAGCGATCTTCGGCGACCAGGCGACCCGCAACCTGGCCACCCGGGCCCGGGCCGAGCTGCTCGGTATGGTCGACCGGCTGTTCGACGAGGAGGCGGCCCGCTACCTGGCCCGCACCGCGACGGCCGGTGTCGATGCCGGCCACGGCGACCAACTCCGCGAGGCGGCCCGGCTGGTCGACGCCGCGCGGGCCGGCGCCGCCGAGACCGCTGGAGCGGAGGCCCGATGACCGACATCCTGGGCAGGGTCCGGGACGCGTTCCGTCCCGACCAGCGGGCCGACCCGGACCGGCTGGTCGAGCGCCTGCACGCGGTCAACCGGTTCCTCGGCGCCGTCGACGGCCACCTGCCCGACGAGCGGCTGGTCCCGGCGCACACCCTGATCGAGCGGGCCGGCACCCGGCTGGCACTCTCGCTGAACCACACCGTGGTGGCACTGGCCGGTGCCACCGGCAGCGGCAAGTCCAGCCTCTTCAACTCGCTGGCCCGGTTCGAGATGTCACCGGTCGGGGTACGCCGGCCGACCACCGGGGTCACCCATGCCTGCGTCTGGGGGCCGCTGGACGGCGCGATCCGGCTGCTCGACTGGGTCGGCGTACTGCCCCGGCACCGGTTCGTCCGGGAGAGCGCGCTGGACGGTACGGACGAGGCGGCGCTGCACGGCCTGGTCCTGCTCGACCTGCCCGACTTCGACTCGGTGGAGTGGTCGCACCGCTCCGAGGTGGACCGGCTGCTCGGCCTGGTCGACCTGGTCGTCTGGGTGGTCGACCCGCAGAAGTACGCCGACAAGGTGCTGCACCGCAGCTACCTGCGCGAGCTCCACCGGCACCGGGACGTCACCGTGGTGGTGCTGAACCAGGCCGACCGGCTGTCCCCGGACGAGCTGCCCCGGGTGCTCGCCGACCTGCGCCGGCTGGTCGACGCCGACCAGCTCACCGGGGTACCGGTGCTCGCCACCTCGGCGCTCGGCGACGCCGGTACGGCACCGCTGCGAGCCGCCCTGGAGCAGGCGGTCGCGCAGCGGCAGGCGGCGCTGCGGCGGCTCTCCGGAGACGTGGACACGGTCGTCGAGGGGCTGGCCGGGCTCGTCGACCCCGGACGGGCCGACGACGACGTGGACCGGCCGACGATCCGCCGGCTGATCGACGCGCTGGCCGCCGCGGCCGGCGTACCGGCGGTGGCCGAGGCGACCGAGCAGGCGTACCGGCACCGGGCGGTGGCCGCGACCGGCTGGCCGCTGGCCCGGGGCCTACGACGGCTCCGCCCCGACCCGCTCCGCCGGCTGCACCTGACCGGGGCACCCGCTGAGCCGGAACGTCCGCCGGAGCCCGGTGGGCTGCTGGGCATCGAGCGCCCGCCGGTCGCGGCGACCTCGGTACCCGAGCCGAGCGCGGCACAGCGCTCCGCCGTCGGGCTGGCCGTCCGGGCGGTCGCCGACCGGGCCGGGGCGACGCTGCCGAGTCCCTGGCCGGCGGCGGTGACCGCGGCGGCCCGGTCCCGGCTGGCCGACCTGCCCGACGCGCTCGACCGGGCCGTCGCCACCACCGACCTCGGGGTGGACCGCCAGCCGGTCTGGTGGCGGCTGGTCAACGCGGTGCAGTGGCTGGTCACCGTCACCGCGGTCATCGGCCTGGGCTGGCTGCTCCTCGGCTACGCGGTACGCGCCCTCGGGCTGCCGGAACTGGACTATCCGATGGTCGGGGTGGCGCCACTGCCCACCGTCGGGCTGCTCGGCGGCCTGCTCTGCGGTGCACTGCTCTCGCTGCTGGTCAAGCCCGTGATCAGGTGGGCCGCCCGGCGGGCCCGGTGGCGGGCCGAGGGCCGGATGCACGACGCGGTGGCCGAGGCCGCCCGGGGGTACGTGGTGGCCCCGGTCCGCGAGGTGCTGCGGGCGTACGCCGAGGCACGTTCCGCGCTGGGCGTCGCCGCCGGGCGCCGATGAGCCGCCGCGCCCTCGGCGAGCGGCACACCGGGACGGCCACGGGCAGGTGGCGGCCGGTACTGGTGCGGGGCGGGCTGGTGCTGCTCGGCGTACTGCACGTCTCCTGGGGGGTGCCCGCCGTGCTGGCACCGCGCTGGTTCTTCGACAACTTCCCCGGCTTCGGGCTCTCCTGGACGGCCGGCTACCCGCCGTACAACTCGCACCTGATGACCGACGTCGGGGCGGCGTTCCTGACCCTGGGCGCGATGCTGCTGGCCGCCGCCTGGTTCGACGACCGGCGGGTCACCGCCGTGG
Source organism: Plantactinospora sp. ZYX-F-223 (assembly GCF_039649625.1). Classification (NCBI taxonomy): domain Bacteria; kingdom Bacillati; phylum Actinomycetota; class Actinomycetes; order Micromonosporales; family Micromonosporaceae; genus Plantactinospora; species Plantactinospora sp. ZYX-F-223. The sequence goes on from NZ_JBDJAV010000009.1 coordinate 101,135, forward strand.
TGCTGAGCGGGCTGCTGATCTTCAGTACCGTGCACCTGATCTTCCACCTGGCGCACATCGGCACGCTGAGCAGTGCCGATCTGCTCGCCAGCCGGGGAACGCTGCTGCTCGGCGTGCTCGGCCCCGGCGCGCTGCTCGTGCTGGATCGGCGCCCTCGGGCGTAGGGTCGTTCCATGGCCTCGCCTCGGACCCCCTTTGAAGCCGTGCTGCATGCCGCCCGCGACGTGACCAAGCTCGACTGCGCGCTCGACGCCGAGATGCTCGGCACCGCACTGCTGGGCAGCGTCTACGCGATCGCGGAGGAAGATCGCAACAGCGCCGTCCGGGACTTCGTGGGCGACTTCCTCTCCGCGACGTCCCGTCGGCGTACCGCCGCCGCGACCACGATCCGGACTGTCTTCGCGGCCCTGGTGCCGGACGCCGACGGCGCCGCCTCGGTCAAACCGGGCGCGCAGGCGCCGTCCTGGTCGGGCCAGCTCGGCAAGGTACGCCTGACCGGCAGCTACGCCTACGGCGACGTGTACGGCGACCAGACCTCCTACCTCGCCACCTTCGCCTACGACGACAGCGCGTCGGGTGGCCCGGAGCACGCCGTGGTGGCCCTGGTGGACCACAACATCGGCATCACCAAGGACGTCTTCGTCGGCGGTCCCGCCGAGCGGATCCTCGGTCAGGTCCGGGAGATGTGTGCCGGCGACGCGCTGACCTGGTTCCGCGAGGAGGATCCGGCCCGGCTGCGCGGCGAGGTGGCCCGGCATCTGGTCATCACCGACGAGCTGGGGGACCTGCCCGACGAGGGCTCGCTGGCCACCGACCGGACCCTGGTCGGCGCCCGGCTGGCACTGCTGCCCCCGCCCGCGCCGGCCACCACCGTCGCCGACGAGCCGGAGCCGCTCTCCACGGCCGAGCGGGACCGGCTGGTCCGGTCCTTCCTCGCCTCGCCCGAGGCCGCCCGGTTCGGGCTGCCCGAGGTGCCCGAAGCCGACCTCGCCTCGCTGCACTTCTGCCTCAGCCTGGTGTTGGACCACTCGGCGACCTTCTCCGACCCGGACCCGTTGCGCTGGAGCCCGGCGGTGGCCGGCCTGTTCCTGCTGGACTGGGTGCACCGGCGGGCGGTACTCGACATGGACGACGCGGCGATGCTGCCCCGGGTGGTCCGGAGCTGGGCCGCGTACGCCGCCCGGCTGCGGGGGCTGCCGGCCGAGGCGGCGTCCCAGACCGACACCTCGATCGAGGAGATGGTGCCGGAGTTCGTCCGGCTCTACACCACCGGGGAGCGGCGCAGCCCGGCGACGGCGGCGGTGGCCCAGCTCATCGCCGACGGCGTCGACCCGAACGACCCGGCGGCGCTGGACGCCTGGATCGAGGCGAACCGGCAGCGCATGGACGACGAGCCGGCGTAGCGGCCGTCAGCCCTGCTCGACCGGCTGGCCCAGCAGCTTGGCCCGGCGGGCGGTCAGCGAGGGCAGGTCCACCCGGACCGGCCACGGCTGCGCGGTAGCGAACGGCTCGGTGGTGTAGTGGGTGACGTACCGGTATCTCCGGCTGCCCTGGTCGAGCACCAGCTCGGCGAGGGAGATCGTCGGCTTCTCCTCCTCCGGCACCACGATCCAGTACGCCGGGACCCCGGCCCGGGCGTAGAGCGCCCGCTTGGTCTCGGTGTCCCGCAGCGCCGAGGTCGGCGACACCACCTCGACCACCAACAGCGCGTCGACGATCGGGAACGGGGTACGCCGCAGGTGCTCCGCCCGGGTCACCACCACGTCCGGCCGGGGCTCGTTGTGCGCGTCAACCGTGGTCGACTGGTCGGTGCCGACCGCGAACTCATCAGACGGACACGAATCCTCCAGGATGTTGGCGATCCACCGGGCGATGGTGTTGTGGTCGATCGTGGCCGAGGGGGACACGATGATGCTCCCGTCAATCAGCTCGTAGCGCCGGCCGTCATCGGGCAGGGCGTGCAGGTCTGCCGTGGTGTAGCCGTGCGGGCCGGGCCGGTCGAGGGCGATCGGGGCGGCACTCATCGGAGAACCTCCGGGATCGGTCGGGGAAGCCACGAGGTCAAGGCTACGGGTGGGACGTTCACGGGCGCCACGCTAACTCAGAGCACCGACAGTTTCACGTAACGGCGACGGGGCGGCGCGAGTGCGCCGCCCCGTCGTCTTGTACCCGATGGATCAGATCGCGACCTCGTGGTCGTCGTGCAGGCCGCCACCGCCACCGGCCGGCGCGGTGGTGCCCCGGGTCGGGCCGGTCAGCGGGGTGTTGAGGCTGCGGGTGTCGTAGGCGTACGTGATGAGCGCGTGCGCGACCGCGTCGGACATCTCGTCGATCGCCTTCAGGCTGATGTTGTCGATGTCGTCGCACCGCTGGTGGTAGCAGGGGTCGTAGGGCTGGCCGGCGGTGCCGCCGTAGACCCGGGCCTCCTCGGCCGTCTTGACCAGCTCGGCCCCGGTGAAGAGGCCGCCGGACGGGATGTCCACCCCGGCCGCGATGAACGGCCCGTAGTCACTACGCCCGGAGAACGGCGTCTCGGCCGAGGCCAGCCGCTGCGACCGGAAGTAGTCGTGGAAGAGCTTCTCGATCGCTCCCGAGCCGGGCGGGCCGGCCGCGGACCCGGTGCCGGGCGGGAAGGCCGAGTTGTCGCCGTCGTAGACGAACCGGACGTAGTTCGGCGAGCCGACCATGTCGAAGTTCAGGTAGAGGGCGATCTTGTCCCGCTCCGCCTGCGGCAGGTTGGCGATGTAGTACGTCGAGCCGACCAGGTTGGCCTCCTCGGCGCCCCAGAGCGCGAACCGGACCTTGTTCCTGGTGGGGAACCAGCGCATCTGCTCGGCGATCTCCAGCAGGGCCCCGCTGCCGCTGCCGTTGTCGTTGATGCCCGGACCCTCCGGCACGGAATCGAGGTGCGCACCCGCCATCACCACGTTGCCCGGGTCGCCCCAGCGCGACTCGGCGAAGATGTTCTCGGTGGTGGCCTGGCCCCGGAAGGTGTCGGTGAAGACCCGCAGGGTCAGACCGCTGGCGACCTGGCCGACCAACTCCTGGCCGAGCGCCTGCGAGACGCCGAGGGCGGCGAAGTCCAGGGTGTACGCGTTGCCGAGGGTCCCGGAGAGGTCACCCGGGATGTTGTTGTAGATGACCACCGCCGCCGCGCCGGCCGCCGCCGCCGTGCTGGCCTTCTGCCCGAACGGGCAGGTGCCCCGGCTGATCACGACGATCGTGCCGACGTTCGCCGGGCCGAAGTCGCCCGGGTTGCAACCCTGCGAGTCGCCGGCCGGCACGCTGGCCGGGGCGGTCACGTCGGCGCTGCCCGAGTAGCTCATGATCCGATGTGGCAGGTCGCCGGCGGGCGCCGAGACCCGTTCCAGTTCGGACGGAGTGTTGATCAGGAAGGTCTGGAAGTCGAACGCCTGCCGGGTAACCCGGTATCCGGCGTTCCGGAACACCTTTTCCGCGTAGTCGACCGACTTGTCATATCCGGGCGCGCCCGAGGCGCGGTTGCCGTTGTTGCGGTCCGCGATTTTCTGCAGCTCTTTGAGATGCTTGTGTACGCCCTTGGCCGTGACGGCCTTGCGCAGCACCCAGGAGCCGAGGCTCCCGATGCCGGAGCTGGCCTGTGCCGGCGCGGGCGCCGCCACCACCGCGAGCGCTGTCACGAGGGTGGTGGCCAGTAGGCCACGGCTCCACCGATTGCGGGTGCGACCCACGCTGCCTCCCTGTCGGGTCACCGGGGTTACCGGTCTTATCGAGGGAGGTCAGCATAGCTATGCGTCACTGGCCGGTGAATAGTCCACACGAGTGTGCTTACCGCCCGGTAGTGCGGGACTTCCGCCGACGATCGGCCATCGACGGCCGGCGGGCCACGACCTGGGGGAGCAGGTCGGGCCCGCCGACACCACCGGTGAGCGGCCTGGCCCCCCGCCAGCCGATCGAGGCGGCGGCGCTGGCCCGAGGGCCAGCGCCGCCGAAGGCCGTCGTTGCCGGTCGACGACCTTGTCCCGGTAGTTCGGTCCGGCCGGTGAGTGCGGGACCGAATCCTTTCTCGTCCTACTGACGATAACCACTGTGATAGCTTCTCGTCAAGGTGGTGATAATTCAGATGGCCGAATTTCCGCCGTTTGCCGTGACCGTCGACCTGGTGGTCCTCACCGTGCGGGCGGACGAGCTCTGCATCCTGCTGGTACGCCGGGGCGTGCCGCCGTACCACGATCGCTGGGCGCTGCCTGGCGGGTTCGTCGGTTTCGACGAGGACCTGCCGGACGCCGCCGCCCGGGAACTGACCGAGGAGACCGGAGTTCCCGAGCCGATCGGCCATCTCGAACAGTTGGGCACGTACGGGTCGCCGAAGCGGGACCCGCGGGGTCGGGTGGTCACCGTGGCGTACCTGGCACTGCTGCCGGACCTACCCCCGCCGGTGGCCGGTACGGACGCGGCGGCGGCGGACTGGCTGCCGGTGTCCCGGGTCGCCGACGCCCAACTCGCCTTCGACCACGACGTCATCCTGGCCGACGGACTCGAACGGGCCCGGGCGAAGCTGGAGTACACCCCGCTGGCCACCGCATTCTGTCCGCCGGAGTTCACCATCGCCCGGCTGCGCACGGTCTACGAGACCGTCTGGGGCAGCCGCTTGGACCCGCGCAACTTCCATCGCAAGGTCACCAGTACCCCCGGATTCGTGGAGCCGGCCGGCCGGGTCACCGAGGGCGACCGGGGACGGCCCGCCCAGCTCTTCCGACGCGGTCCGGCCGAGCTGTTGCACCCACCGATGCTCCGCCCGTCGGTCACCCGGAGCTGAACTCCGGCCCGCCCTCACCGCATCCGTCACCGGACCGCCCAGGTGGGCGCACGGACGGGGCAGCTCGACAGCGCTCGCGCCCGGCTGGGTCCGGGCCGCCAGACGGCTACCGCGAGGGGCGGTGAGACGGCGTCCTCCCGGGGGCGGCTCAGGACGCGGTGCCACCGGGCGGGGTGCTGGGTACCGGCGCGGGAGTCGGTGCGGGGGTGGCCGGATGGCCGGTCGGTCCCGGGGTGGCGGTCGGTCCCGCCGAGGCCGTAGCGCCCGGCGTCGGCACCGGGCTGGTCGGCGGCGAGGGGGACGGCACCGGTGCGGCGGGGACGGACGGCACGCCCGTCGGCGCGGGTGACCTGGTCGGCGCGGCGGACGGCGCCCCGGTCGGGGAGCCGGACGACGGCGACGGCACCGGAGACGGCGACGTCACCGGTGGCGGGGTCGGAGCGGGCGACTGGGCCGGCGGTCGGACGGTCGGCGGCAGCGGTGTACCCGGCCCGTTCGCACCGGGCAGGTCGATCTCCGGCGGCACCCGGCCGGGTTCGCTGGCGGACAGGGAAGGCGGGTCGGGCACGGCGCCGGTCGGGACGGGGAACGGCAGCCAGCCGGTCTGCTCGGATCTGGCCCCCGTACCGGCCGGTCCCGGTTCCACCAGCGGCGGGACGGTCGGGTAGCTCGGCAGTACCCCCGGCGAGGGCGGGACGAACGGGGTGGCGTCGGCCGGGCGCATCCCGTCGGAGACGGTCGCCGAGCCGCTGCCGATGGCGGCCAGGATCGGCAACGAGGAGGTACCGGCCAGCAGTGCGACCGTGAACAGGTACCGGCGGGCCGGGCCTCCGAGCCCTTCCGCCCGGTGCACCCCGGTCACCCTCCGATATCCGACGTGCGCGCCGCCGGACCGGCGGTGCCGGGCCAGCAGCACGGGAGCCGGGGGCTCGTAACCGTGGTTGGGCACGGAAAACTCCTCGTCGTCACCGGCGCGGGCCAGGCGGCGGCCGGGTGGTACACGGATCACGGCGAGGGTGACGCCGCTGCTACCTACAGTGGCCGAGTAACCCTGCGTTGGCCAGCGTTACACAGCGTGTCAGCGATCGAGTTTCGGTCGGCTCAGTGTTCGTACCCGATCAAATCGGTTGATGTGGTGCGAAGCCGGCGGCGGCCCGGATCCGACCGAGGCCGAGCTGTAGCGGTACCGACCTGCTCTGCGAATATGGAGCCGACGGCAACGCGGCCGCGACCTTCGCGCACCCCCGCGGCAGGCAGGACGTGGTGCCGGCGCTCGATGGACCAGGCTCGGCAGAATCTGGTCCATGCCGCGTGGCTACCCCTACCGGGGACAGGCGCGGCAGCCACCCCCGGTCCGGCAGCAGCCGGACGGGCGCACCAGCTGCGCGGTCGGGACACCCCCGGTGCCGACGCACGAACGACAGGGAGATAGGGATGGCGAAGGGCGATCCCGCGGGTACGGCCCGCGGCAGGCGAGCCACACCCCGGTCCGCACGGTCTGGCGGGAAATCCCCCGGCACCGGTGACCTGGTGCAACTACTCACGCCTGAGGGCGACCGGATCGACAAGGTCACCTGGTCCGACGGCACGGAGTACCGCGTCGACTTCACCGACGAGGAGTACCGCGGCCTCTACCGGGACCTGGTGCTGGTCCGCCGGCTGGACGCCGAGGCGACCGCGTTGCAGCGGCAGGGCGAGCTGGGCATCTGGGCCAGCCTGCTCGGCCAGGAGGCGGCGCAGGTCGGCTCGGGCCGGGCGCTGCGGCCGCAGGACATGGCCTTCCCGACCTACCGGGAACACGGCGTGCTCTACTGCCGGGGCATCGACCCGATCATGCCGCTGGGCCTGTTCCGCGGCGTCGACCTGGGCGGCTGGGACCCGAACGAGTTCAAGTTCAACATGTACACGATCGTCATCGGGGCGCAGACCCTGCACGCCACCGGCTACGCCATGGGCGTGAACATGGACGGCAAGACCGGCACCGACGACGGCGAGGCGGTGATCGCCTACTTCGGCGACGGCGCCTCCGCGCAGGGCGACGTGAACGAGGCCTTCATCTGGTCGGCCGTCTTCAACGCCCCGATCGTCTTCTTCTGCCAGAACAACCAGTACGCCATCTCCGAGCCCCTCGAACGGCAGACCCGGATCCCGCTCTACCAGCGGGCCGCCGGCTTCGGCTTCCCCGGCGTACGGGTGGACGGCAACGACGTGCTGGCCACGTACGCGGTGACCCGGGCGGCGCTGGACAACGCGCGTCACGGTCAGGGCCCCACCCTGATCGAGGCGTACACCTACCGGATGGGCGCGCACACCACCACGGACGACCCGACGCGCTACCGGATCGCCAGCGAGGTCGAGGCGTGGCAGGCCAAGGACCCGATCGCACGGGTACGGGCATTCCTCAGCAAGCAGGGCATCGCGGACGACGCCTTCCTGGCCGAGGTGGAGGAGCAGGCCAAGCAGGAGGCGCTGCGGCTGCGGGAACGGGTGCTGGAGATGCCTGACCCCGAGCCACTGACCCTCTTCGAGCACGTGTTCCCGAACGGCTCGCCCGAGGTGGACGCGCAGCGCGAGTTCACCGCCCGTTACCTGGACTCGTTCGAGGGGAGCGTGCACTGATGGCCACCGAGACCCTCACCCTGGGCAAGGCGATCAACCGCGGCCTGCGCCGCGCACTGGAGCACGACCCCAAGGTCGTGATCATGGGCGAGGACGTCGGCAAGCTCGGCGGCGTCTTCCGGATCACCGACGGGCTCCAGAAGGACTTCGGCGAGAACCGGGTGATCGACACCCCGCTCGCCGAGTCCGGCATCATCGGCACCGCGGTCGGGCTCTCCATCCGGGGGTACCGGCCGATCTGCGAGATCCAGTTCGACGGTTTCGTCTACCCGGCGTACGACCAGATCGTGTCGCAGGTGGCGAAGATGCACTACCGCTCGCAGGGCAAGGTCAGGGTGCCGATGGTCATCCGCATCCCGTTCGGGGGCGGCATCGGCGCGGTCGAGCACCACTCGGAGTCCCCGGAGGCGTACTTCGCGCACACCGCCGGGCTGAAGGTGGTCGCCTGCTCGTCGCCGCAGGACGCGTACACGATGATCCAGCAGGCGGTCGCCTCCGACGACCCGATCGTCTTCTTCGAGCCGAAGCGGCGCTACCACGAGAAGGGGCAGGTGGACCTGGACGCCCCGCTCGGCGACGCGTACCCGCTGCACGCCGCCCGGGTGGTCCGGCCGGGCCGGGACGCCACGCTGCTGGCGTACGGGCCGATGGTGCGTACCGCGCTGGAGGCGGCCACCGCCGCCGAGGAGGACGGTCGGGACCTTGAGGTGATCGACCTGCGTACCCTCTCCCCGCTGGACCTCGGCCCGGTCTACGAGTCGGTGAAGCGCACCGGGCGGTGCGTGGTGGTGCACGAGGCCCCCGGCAACCTCGGCCTGGGCGCCGAGATCGCGGCCCGGATCACCGAGGAGTGCTTCTACTCCCTGGAGGCCCCGGTACTCCGGGTGACCGGCTTCGACACGCCCTATCCGGCCGCCCGGCTGGAGGAGGACTACCTGCCCAACCTCGACCGGGTGCTCGACGGCGTCGACCGCACCTTCGGGTGGTGAGCGGGATGTCGCGCGTCAGGGAGTTCCCCCTGCCGGACCTCGGCGAGGGGCTGACCGAGGGCGAGATCCTCAAGTGGCTGGTCGCGGTCGGCGACACCGTCGAGCTGAACCAGCCGGTCGTCGAGGTCGAGACGGCGAAGGCGGCCGTCGAGATCCCAGCCAAGTGGGCCGGCAAGATCACCGCGATCTTCCACGACGAGGGCACGGTGGTCGACGTCGGCACACCGATCTTCGCCGTGGACACCGACCCGGGCGCCGGTGACCTGCCGGAGCCGTCGGCGGCGTCGCTGGCCGCCGTCGAGATCGCGCCCGCCGAGGGCGCCGTCGAACCCGGCCTGATCGGCGGGCCCGCTCCGGGTGGCCGGACGGCGGTGCTGGTCGGGTACGGCCCGCGCACCGGTGCCGCGAAGCGCCGCCCTCGCAAGGGCGCCGGGGTACCCGCCTCGAACGGTGTGCCGGTGGCAGCTCCGGCGCCGGCTCCGGCGCCCGAGCCGGTACGCCCGGCCGCAGCCGAGCCGGTGCGTCCGGCGGCTGCCGCCCCGGCACCCCGGACCGGCGGGAGTGCCGCCACACCGGGTGGACTGGTGCTGGCGAAGCCGCCGGTGCGCAAACTCGCCAAGGATCTCGGGGTCGACCTGCGTACCCTGACCGGATCGGGGCCGCTCGGCTCGATCACCCGGGACGACGTACACCTGGCGGCGGCGGGCGCGGCGACGGCGGCCGAGCCGGCGCCGGCGACCGGGACCGCGACGGCGCCGGCCTTCGGGCCGGACCGGGAGCAGCGGATCCCGGTCAAGGGCGTACGCAAGCTCACCGCGCAGAACATGGCCGCGTCGGCGTTCACCGCGCCGCACGTCACCGAGTTCCTGACGGTCGACGTGACCCGCTCGATGAAGGCGCTCGACCGGCTGCGCAAGCGCCGGGAGTGGCAGGACGTCCGGGTCTCCCCGCTGCTGCTGGTCGCCAAGGCCGTGCTGCTGGCGGTCGGCCGGCACCCGATGGTCAACTCGACCTGGGCCGGCGAGGAGATCGTCGTCAAGGAGTACGTCAACCTGGGCATCGCGGCGGCGACCGAGCGCGGCCTGATCGTGCCGAACATCAAGGACGCCGGCCGGCTCAGTCTGCGCGAGCTGGCCGACGCGATGACGGCACTGGTGCAGACCGCCAAGGCGGGGAAGACGGCTCCGGCGGACATGTCCGGCGGCACGCTCACCATCACCAACGTCGGCGTCTTCGGTGTCGACACCGGTACCCCGATCCTGCCCCCGGGCGAGTCGGCGATCCTGGCGTTCGGCGCGATCCGGGAGATGCCCTGGGTGCACAAGGGCAAGGTCAAGGTCCGCCAGGTGACCACGCTCGGGCTCTCCTTCGACCACCGGATCATCGACGGAGAGTTGGGGTCGAAGTTCCTGCGCGACGTGGGTGACTTCCTGGCCGATCCGGAGGCGGCGCTGCTCGGCTGGACCTGACCTCCACCACACGGCGACACCTGATCACGGCAACGGCCGGTGTGCCCCGGGTTACTCCCGGGCACACCGGCCGTTCCCGTAAGGTTACGAAGAACCGTCGCCCTGGTGGCCATCAAACCTTTGATTCTTCGGCTGGTGTCTCAGCTCACCTACTAATCGGTGGCAGACGCCGCTCTGGCGAGGTTCAATGGACACATCAGACGCGGTCACAACCGAATAGCCAGGGGGCGCAACACCATGAGCATGCTCAATCGACTTCGTAACCGCCGGGACAGCGCGCGTCGCGCGCGGGCGATCGAGCGGGCGCTGCGGGCGACGAGCTCGCCGGCCGTCCGGGACGAGATCCTGATCGCCGCGCAGCGTTACTACGGCTGACCTCGACAGACTCCTCACCTCCTCCGCACCACACCGACGGCCCGTCCGGAGCGCTCCGGACGGGCCGTCGGTGTTTCCCACCCGCACGCCACCGGAGTACCGCCCCCACGACACCGCCCGGTACGGTGGGGCTCGGTCGCCGCCCCGACCGGCCGGTAGGACGTGCGCCGAGCAGATGTCAGTTCGGCTCGCCCTGGACGACCGGGCCCGGCGACCCGCGCTGCCCGGGCGGTGCCGGCCTGGACCGGCTACCGTGCGGGGAGCTTGCCCAGCCCGGTGTCACGCCGGAGTCGCCGGCAACCTGGCTGGCGATCGGCGCGTGAGACCGGCGCGGCCTACATGTGATGGAGGAGGCGCGCGCATGACGTCCGAGGATCCGCAGCAACCCGGCCGGTGGCCGGACGAGGCTGCGCCGGGCGCCGCAGGCCCAGCCCCGTACGGCAACCCCGCACCACACCACGACGACCGGTTCCCGCCCCAGGGTTCCGTTGGTACGCCACCGGCCGATTTCGGCTGGGCTCCGCCGCCGCCCGCCGGGCGGGCCAGTACGCCGGTGGCCTGGAACGAATCACCGGGCGGAGCCCCCGGCCACCCCGGCCCGGCCGGCTGGGCGACGCCGGGCGACGACCCGGGTACGCCCGGCCCCCGCCCGGACGGCCCGTGGGGCCCGCCCCCGGAGTCCGCCGGCACACCGCCGACGCCCTCGGAGGGCTCGGGCTTCCCGCCGGAGTGGGGAAGCCCGCCGAACCAGTCCGGTCCACCGCGCTGGACCGGCGCCGGCCAACCCGCCGAGCCGTCGGGTGGCCCGCCCGGATATCCGCCCGCGCCCGGTCCGCAGGGTTATCCCGACCAGCCCGGCTCGCCCGCCGGAGCGCCCGGCTATCCGGACCCGTCGGCCGGCGGTGCCCCGAGCTACCCCGGCCAGCAGTACGGTGCCCCGGCGTACCCGTCGGCGGCACCGGGCAGCCCCGCCCAGCCGGCCGAGCCGCCGAGCTATCCGCCGGTCAACCGCCCCGCCATTCCCGAGGGTGAGCCGTGGCCGGCATCCGAGGTATGGGGCGCCGCATCGTCCCGGGCGGATTCCGGGTCCCGCCCGGACTCCGGCGCAGCGCCGAGCGACTATCCACAGCACCCCGCCGACCGTCCCCACCCCGCCGAGCCCGACGCGGCGCACGGCGGTGCGGCGCAATCCTCCGCCTGGGCACCCCAGGCGCCGACCTGGTCGACGGGACCTGGCGACGACAGGCCCGGCCCGTTCGAGCCGTTCCGACCCGAGTTCGACCGCCAGGAACCCGAGTTCGAGCGGCGTGAGCCCGACTTCGAGCGGCGTGAGCCGGCGTTCGACCGGCGCGAGCCCGACGTCGACCGGCGCGAGCCGGACGGGCCGGCGTACCAGCCACGTCCGGCGCCGGGGATCTCGCCCGGGAACGCCGTACCGCTGCCGCCGCAGGAGACCCGGATCCCCGGGGCCAGCCTGGCGGCGTCACCGCCGGCCGACTTTCCCCCGTCCGCCGGTCGCCAGACGCCGGGCGAGTACGGCTCGCCGGCCCGGGAACAGGGTGGCTGGGCGCCCGGGGTGCCCGAGGCGGCACCGCAGTCGCCCGCGCCCACGCCCGGCGCCGCACCGGTCGTACCGCAGCCGCGGGTTCCGACCGATTCGGCGGTGGCCGGCCGGGTCTCCGTACCCGGCGTACCGGGGCAGCCGGAGTCGGCGGGTTCACCCGACCGGCCCACCGGCCGCGCCGTGGCCGGGAGTGCGTCCGTACCGGCGGCGAGCCGGGTACTGCCCCCCGCCGACCTCGCCGCTGCGGCCTCGGTACCGGCACCCAAGCCTCGGGTGTACGGCCGCCCGGCCGCCGCGGACGAGCCTGACCAGCAGCCGGCGCCGACCGGCGGACCGGGCGGCTGGGACGCCGGCCAGCCAGGGTCGCCGGCCGGTCCTGCCGGCTGGGACGGCGACCGGCCGGGTGGGGTACCCGGTGGTGGCTGGGACGGCGACCGGCCGGGTGGCGCCGACGCGCGTCGGGCCGGCCCGACGGTCTACGGTGCGCCACCGGCCCAACCAGGGCCGGGCGAGCGCGGCGACGGCTTCTCCGACGACCCACCAGCGACTCGGGTAGCGGTTCCTGGCGCCCGGACACCACAACCCGACGCCCCGAACCACCCGTCGAGCGGGTCGCCCTTCGCCGATCTGATCGGCCCCGGCGGCATGCCCGGCCAGGGCGGGGTCGGGGTGGACGGACCTGGTCCGAATGCGCCGGCCCCGTTCGACGGAGACCGCTTCGGCGGTCCCGGCCAGGGCGAGCCGGACCGATTCGGTGGCCCTGGCCAGGGCGAGCCAGACCGATTCGGTGGCCCTGACCAGGCTGGACAGGACCGGTTCGGCGGACCCGGCCAGGCCGGGCAGGACCGGTTCGGCGGACCCGCCCCGTTCGACGGGGATCGGTTCGGCGGCGGGCCCGGACAGGGCGAGCCGGACCGGTTCGGCGGCCCCGGACCGGCCGGTGGCGGCCAGTTCGGCCCCGGTCCCGCCGGTGGTGGCCCTGCCCCCTTCGACGGGGACCGCTTCGGTGGACCTGGCCCGGCCGGCCCCGGCCAGTTCGGCGCGTCCGCCCCGCCCGGCACCGACCGGTTCGGCGGGCCGCCCGGGCAGCCCGACTTCGGGCCACCCCCCGGGCAACCGGGCTTCGGGCCACCCCCCGGGCAACCGGGCTTCGGGCCACCCCCCGGACAGCCGGGCTTCGGGCCACCGCCGGACGGGGACGGTCCCGGGTTCGGCCGGCCCGGTGCCGCGGGTACGGCACCGACGCCGTACGGAGCGCCCGGGGCGGGACCGGGGACGTACGGGGCACCGCCTGGCGGCGCGCCTCCGTACGGGTCACCCGCGTCCGCCGGCCCGGGCTGGGGCGGCTCGAACGACGGCGAGCAGGGCCGATTCGACTCGTTCAAGCCGGAGGCGGCGGAGTCGGAGACCAAGACCGAGCCGCCGACGCCGCAGGTACGCAACGGCAAGGTGCTGTTCCTGGTGCTGGTCGCGGCGATACTGCTGCTGGCGATCCCGCTGGGCACGCTCTGGTTGCTCGGCAAGATCGGCGGCGAGGACGCGGCACCCCCGTTCAACCCGGCGGTCGGCGCCTGTGTCAAGGATTCCGGCGGCACGCCGGTGATCGCGGACTGTGCCGAGCAGGGCGTCTTCAAGGTCGCCTCGAAGGTGACCGACAAGAACGAGTGCCCGGCGGACACCCCGCAGACGATCGTCGTACCGGACCGCAAGGAAGTGCTCTGCCTGCAACCGGCGGCGGCTCCCGCCGGCGGATAGCAGCCCGAACGGCTGACCCGGTTCAGCGCCCCGCCTGGCTTCCAGGCGGGGCGCTGGTCGTCGCTGTGCCGTTCCGGCGCCCCCGGTCGCCAGGGTCAGTCGGGAGCGGGGGTCACGTACACGCCCCTGCCTTGATGCCCCTGGAGCACACCCCGCTCCTGTAGCCGTGCCAACGCCTGCTTGATGGTCGGCGCCGAGCACTTGTACTGCTCCCGGAGCTGGCTGATCGAGGGTAGTTGGTCGCCCGGCCGAAGCTCGCCACTCGCGATCTTGGCCTCTACGTCTCGCATGACGCGGCGGTACACCGGCTCGGCCGGCGAGGCAGGTGCAGGCATATGAGGTCCCCTTGTGTAGTCAACCAAGATCGGACCACGACTGACCTGGCGACACAAGCAAGCCTAGACATCGACGTTGACTTGGCTTACCTGGCAATCTAAGTTGGCTGGGCAGGTCCGGGTGATCTCCACGGCAGGCGGCTCCTCCGAGTCCGTCCGCACCCGCTCCTCCGTCGTGCCACCACAACGGCCCGACCATGACCCGCATCGCATGCCATCCGCGCCCAGCCACGGCGGGGCGTCCCCTTGGCCGGAGGATCCCGACCACCGACTTGGCTTACCAAGCTTTACAAGTGTGAGGAGATCAGATGACGCTCGTACTGACCCGCCGCCGCCTGCTGGCCGGTGCGGCGGTTACCGCCACCGCGGCGATAGCGGCCTGCAACGACGGCGACGGCGACGGCAGCGGCGGTAGTGAACTGCCGGTGGAGAAGGTTTCGATCCTGAGCGGGGCGGGCTTCCAGGGCCGCGAGGCACCGATCTTCGTGTCCCGGGCCAAGGGCTGGTTCACCGAGGTCGGGCTGGAGGTGCAGGTGCTTCCGGGCAAGGGCACCACGAGCAACCTACAGACCCTGGCCGGCGGCCAGGCCACCTTCGCGACGGTGGACGTGAACGGCGCGATGATCGAATTCACGCGTAGCGGCGGCATCAAGAACTTCAGGCTGACCTCCGTACTGCATCAGCGGAACCTGGCCTGCTTCGTCGCGCTCAAGTCGAGCGGTATCGCCACGCCGCGCGACCTCGCCGGTAGAACGCTCTCCTACCTTCCCGGCGGGATCAACTACCTCCTCTTCAGCACCTATGCCCGACTGGCCGGCTTCGACCCTTCCAAGGTCAAGTGGGTGAGCAACCCGATCGCGACCCAGCACGCGGCGATGCTGGCCCAGAAGAAGGTCGACGCGATCAGCCAGTTCGTCCCGGCGGTGGAGTCGGTCCGGACAGTGACGAAGCAGGATCTCGTGACCCTGCCCTTCACGGACTACATCGGCGACCTGCACGGTTCCGCCATCGGCGTCACCACGGATACCGCACAGAAGAAGCCGGATCTGGTCCGCCGCTTCAACCGGGCGCTGCTTCGGGGACTGGAGTACGCGATCAACCATCCCGAAGAGGCGGGCCAGATCTACGCGTCGGAGAAGGAGACTCAGGGACAGCCGCCCGCGGCGGCGGTCGCCGAGGTCAAGGCCCTGCGGGCGTACGTCGAGGGCATCTCGGACGGCCCGCTCGGCCAGTTCAGCGAGACACGGATGGCCAAGAACATCGCGATCCTCCAGGCTGCCGGCACGATTCCGGTGGGCCTCACCCCGAGCGACATCATCGCGTCCGACCTGGTCGGGTAGGCCGGATCGGCATGCCAAGCCGCGCAGGCTCCGCGCGCCTCCCCCGCTGGCGGACCGTGCTGTCCGCCGTCGGAACACCGCTGGTGGGCGTTGCCGGGTTCGTCGCCGCCTGGTGGGCGGCGGTTGTCGCCCTGGACGTCGCGCCGTACATCGTGCCGGGGCCACCGGCGGTGGCCGCGGCGATCTGGGACGAGCCGGGCTATCTGCTGCGGAACGCAGCCGTCACCCTCGGCGAGGCGATGGCGGGATTCGCTCTCGCGATCGCCTCCGCCGTGCTGCTCGGAACCGTCCTCGCGGCATCACGCCGGCTCGAACGGGCCCTGTACCCGATGCTGTTGACCCTCAGCAGCACACCGAAACCGGTCTTCGCTCCGCTGCTCATCACCATCGGCGGGTTCGGAGCGGGACCGAAGGTGGTGCTGGTCTGGCTGATGTGTTTCTTCCCCATCGCCCTGGCCACGAGTACCGGGCTCACCGCCACCTCCGCAGAGTTCGTGGAGCTGGCCAAGTCCCTCAACGCCTCGCGGTGGACCACCTTTCTGAAATTCCGGGTGCCCGCCGCGCTGCCGCACATCTTCGGTGGTCTCCGGATCGCCCTACCGCTCGCGCTCATCGGCGCGACCGTCGCCGAGTTGTTCGGCGCGACCGAGGGGCTCGGCGTCGTCATCCAGAACGCCGGCACCAACGCGGCCCTGGCCTGGGCGGCGATCGTCGTGCTCGCCGCGATGAGCATCAACCTCTTCTACGCCCTCACCGCCACCCTGCGGGCGCTCGCCCCCTGGATCCGGCACACCACCGCCTGACAGCCACGAGGAGACACCGTGACAAGCACATACATCTTCCAGGACGCCGAGACTGACAACGACGTGATGCTCCGGGCGCTGGCGGGCATGTACGACCCGTTCAGCGAACGCCGGCTTCGCGATGCGGGAATTGCCGAGGACGCCCGCTGTCTGGTGGTCGCGGTGGGCGCGAGCAGCATCGCCACTACGATCGCCGGGCTGGCACCGCGCGGCGAGGTGATCGCCACCGATGTCGACCTGCGCCCCTGTCAGCGGGATCCCCGGGTCGATGTGCGCGAGCACAATGTCGTGACCGAGCCCCTGCCCGGGATGTTCGACCTCATCCACGTCCGGCTCCTACTCGGACACCTGCCGCAGCGGCTCGACGTCCTCAGGAAACTCGTCGACGCCCTCAACCCGCACGGCATCCTGGCCGTCGAGGAATTCGAGCCGACCTGGCGTACGAGTGTGCTGGCCGCGCCGGACCCCGACGAGGCCGACCGGCTGTTCGGCGCCTATCACGACGCGTTCCAGACCGCGTTGCAGGACGCCGGAAACCGCTCGAAGTGGAGCCGCCGGGTACACGGCGCGATGCTCGACCTCGGCCTGACGGAGTGCGACACCGTCGGGCACACCGGGACCTGGGCCGGTGGCAGCCACGGATGCCTGCTCCCGTGGGGGACCGCTGGTGCCATCCGCCAGAAGCTGATCGACGCCGGTATGTCGCCGACGGACCTCGACGCCTTCCGGCAACTGCTCCTCGTCCCCGAACTGAGGGTCAAGAGCAATCTCGCGCTCTCCACCATCGGGCGGCGCCCGCGTTGAACACGGCTCGGGTGACCGGAATCGTAGGCCGGATCGGCGAGCAGACAATCGCATCGAATACCGGCAACCTGCCCGACACCTGACCGAGTGGTGGCAGCACACATTGGATAGGGTCTATCCGGCGCTGCCGACCGACGCCATCGAGTCACGCAGCGTAACGCCCGCTACGGCAGCGGACCGGCACGACGTGACGTCGTGGTGTCCGTCGCGCTGGGGACCTCACCACGACAGCCACGCACTTCCGCGTCCCACCCTGACAGTTTCGCAAGGAGCCGCCGATGGCCACCGATCCGCATCCGGGCTGGTGCGACCCGGGCGAATGCACCGCGAGCTTTCGCGGCGTCCACCCCGATGCCTCACCCCCGACCCACGCCAGCCGGTGGTACGACTGCAATCCGCAGGATGACCGGCAGGCGGTCGAGGTCAGGGCTCAGCTCGTGCAGTACATCGACGACCCCCAGCCCCGACCCTTCATCCGGTTCGCCCGGACCGACTTCGAGGACCGGCAGGTCTTCCACATCACCGTCGAGCAGGGCGGTGCCCTGGCGGAGGCGCTGACCGACATGCTCCGCCGTACCGGCACCGCCGCCCCGGCCACCGGGGCACGGCCACGGGTCAACTCGTTGCCGTAGCCGCCGGCCCGGTCCCGCTGGTCGGGCGCTGCGGCCCTGCCCCGCTGGGTGGGGGCGGGGCGCGGCCGGTTCGGCGCACCACAATGCGCGGGGCCCGGGACCGTTCTCGGCAACGACATGGCAGGGTGGCCGTATGGCTACTTCGCCCCGCGTCCGTGCACCCGAACTGAGGGGCCGCCGGTGGCTCAACGCCGGCGGAGCAGATCTGACACTATCGGACCTTCGCGGCAAGATAGTCATTCTGGACTTCTGGACCTTCTGTTGCATCAACTGCCTGCACGTGCTGGACGAGCTGCGCCCGCTGGAGGAGAAGTACGGCGACGCCCTGGTGGTGATCGGGGTGCACTCGCCGAAGTTCGAGCACGAACGCGACCCGGACGCCCTGGCCGCCGCCGTCGAGCGGTACGGCGTCGCCCACCCCGTACTCGACGACGCGGAGATGGCCGTCTGGCAGCAGTACGCCGCGAAGGCGTGGCCGACGCTGAACGTGATCGACCCGGAGGGCTACGTGGTCGCCTCGATGGCCGGCGAGGGGCACGCCGAGGGGCTCTCCCGGCTGCTCGACGAGTTGATCGCCACGCACGAGGCGAAGGGCACGCTGCACCGGGGCGACGGCCCGTACGTGCCGCCGGCCGAGCCGGAGACCGCGCTGCGATTCCCCGGCAAGGCGATCGTGCTGGACGGCGGAAACCTGCTGGTCTCGGACTCGGCCCGGCACTCCGTGGTCGAGCTGGCCCCGGACGGCGAGACGGTGCTGCGCCGGATCGGCTCCGGCGAGCGGGGCCGGTCGGACGGCCCGGCCGAGGCGGCCCGGTTCGCCGAGCCGCAGGGCCTGTGCCGGTTGCCCGAACATGCCGCCGAGGTCGCCGGCTACGACATCGTGGTCGCGGACACCGTCAACCACCTGCTCCGGGGCGTACGGCTGGCGACCGGCGAGGTGATCACCGTGGCCGGTACCGGCCGGCAGTGGCGCTCCACGGTGGACGACCACGCGCACGACGCGCTCGCCGCCGACCTCTCCTCCCCGTGGGACCTGGCCTGGTACGACGACCGGGTCATCGTGGCGATGGCCGGCATCCACCAGCTCTGGTGGTTCGACCCGATCAAGCGGACCGTCGGCGTCTACGCCGGCACCACCGTGGAGGCGCTCCGGGACGGGCCGCTGCCGGACGTCTGGATGGCCCAGCCGTCCGGACTCTCGACCTCCGCCGACGGTCGCCGGCTGTGGGTCGCCGACAGTGAGACCAGCGCGCTGCGGTTCGTCTCGGACGGGGTGCTGAGCACCGCCGTCGGGCAGGGGCTCTTCGACTTCGGCCACGTCGACGGCCCGGCCGAGCAGGCGCTGTTCCAGCATCCGCTCGGGGTCGGCGCGCTGCCGGACGGTTCGGTGCTGGTGGCCGACACCTACAACGGCGCGGTCCGGCGGTTCGACCCGGAGACCGGGGCCGTCTCGACGGTCGCCTCCGGGTTGGCCGAGCCGAGTGACGTGGTGCTGACCCCGGACGGCGAGGTGCTGGTGGTCGAGTCCGCCGGGCACCGGCTGAGCCGGCTGGCGCCGGGCGCGCTCTCCGCGGCCGGGGCCAGCACGATCGCCGGGAGTCGACACCGTACGGAGCGCCCGCCGACCGATCTCGCCGCGGGTGAACTGAGCCTGGACGTCATCTTCGAGCCGCCGCCCGGGCAGAAGCTGGACTCCTCGTTCGGCCCCTCCACCCGGCTGGAGGTCTCCGCCTCCCCGCCGGAACTGCTGCTCGACGGTGCCGGGGTGGGCACCGAGCTGTCCCGCCGGCTGGTGCTGAACGACCAGGTCGGCTCCGGGGTGCTCCAGGTGGTCGCGCAGGCCGCCACCTGCGACGCCGAGGCCGAGCACGCCGCCTGCCACCTGAGCCGCCAGGACTGGGGCGTGCCGGTCCGCGTCACCCCGGACGGGGTACGCCGGCTGCCGCTCATCCTGCGCGGCCTGGACAGCTGACCCTCGACCGGGTACGTGACCGGAACCACTGCCCGAATCACTACCCCCGAGTAACCTACGGTGCCGTAACCTGGTCGGGTGAGTACCTCCGCCCCGATCCGGCTGCGCCCCGTCGACCTGGGCAAACCGCGGATGCGAGGCTGGCTGCACGCGTACGCCTTCTTCGTCGCGGTGGTGGCCGGCGTCGTACTCTGCGCGATCGCCGCCACCCGGCCGGGCTGGACGCCCCTGGTCAGTTGCGTCGTCTACAGCGTGACGGTCTGCGGCCTCTTCGGCACCAGCGCGCTCTACCACCGGCGGGTCTGGTCCGAACGCGGTTACCGGGTGATGCGCCGACTCGACCACTCGATGATCTTCGTGTTCATCGCCGGCACGTACACCCCGTTCTGCCTGCTGGTGCTCTCGGCGACGAGCGCGGCCGTACTGCTGCTGATCGTCTGGTCCGGCGCGGTGGCCGGGGTGGCGATGAAGTTGGTCTGGCCGCACGCGCCCCGCTGGGTCTCCGCGCCGCTGTATCTCGCACTGGGCTGGGTGGCCGTCGCGGTCCTGCCGGACATCCTGGACCGGGGCGGGGTCACCGTGCTCGCGCTGCTGGTCGCCGGAGGCGCGGCCTACAGCGTCGGCGCCGTCTGCTACGCGCTACGCCGCCCCAACCCGTGGCCGACCGTCTTCGGGCACCACGAACTGTTCCACGCCTGCACGCTGGTCGCGGCGATCTGCCACCACGTCGCGATCTACTTCGCCCTGTTCGCCTGACCGTCCCCGGGTCCGGCCGACCCGTCGGCGGAACGGCCCGGACCGGCCGCCAGCCGGCGCAGTGCGATCGGGGCGGCGCCGACGCGCCGGGCGCTCGGCGGTCCGGTCCGGCCGGGTCAGAGCGGGGGGCCGGGGCGCCGCACGTCGTGGTATTCCTCGACGATCTGCTCCTCCCGCCCTGGCACGCGCGGGTCGACCACCGGGGTGACGACGGTACGGCGGCGGTTGCGCCAGAGGTAGCTGGTCATGATCAGCCCGACCAGGCCGGCGAGCATCAGTACCCAGCCGACGACGTTCAGGTCGAGCCAGCCCGTCTCGACGTTCACCGCGAAGGCGAGGATCGCGCCGAGAGCGATGAGAAAGATGCTTCCACCGATGCCCACTGTGCCGCCCTCCTAGGCTGTCGACTGGTGGTCGTGCCGGTCCCGGCTACGGTCGCGGCATCCATCGACATACCCAGGCGTTTCAAATCCGAATCCGGCAAGCTGGGAAGAGCGTCGCTGTCGGTGCCGAACCGGCAGGACGGCGGCCGGACCGGACGGCCGGACCGGACGGGCCGCGCCAGCCGGGGCCGGACCGACGGGACGCACACGCCACGCGACCCAGGGAGACCAACGTGACGGATACCAGCGCGGCCGGCCGGACCGGCGGACACAGCGACCCGGGCGGCGCGGCGCGGCCGGACGTACCCGGGCGGAGCCTGGTGCTGCTCCGGCACGCCAAGGCCGAGCGGCCCACGACCGCGCCGGACGCCGACCGCCCGCTCACCGCCCGTGGGCACGCGGATGCCGCCGCCGCGGGTGCCTGGCTCGGTCACGGCGGCTACCTGCCGACGGTGGTCGTCTGCTCGCCCGCCAAGCGCACCCGGCAGACCTGGCACGACGTGGCGCTGGGCATGGCCGCACCGCCGATCCGCCCGCTCGGCGTCCCGGCCGGACAGACCGCCCCCGCCGGCCCGTCCGGCGACAGTGATGTGCCGTCGGTCCGGTACGACCAGCGGATCTACCACGGGCACGCGGCGGACCTGCTCGAACTCGTCCGTGCCACGGATCCGGAGGCGAGCACCCTGCTGCTGATCGGGCACAACCCGACCATCTCAGAACTGTCCACTCTGCTCGATCCGGTGCATGCCGACCCGGAAGGGCTGCGTACCAGCGGAATCGTGATCCACCGGATCGCCGGCGAGTGGACGGACGTACGCGCCCAGGCGGGACCGATCGTGAAGTGGCACACCGCCCGGGGCTGATCGACCATCGAATCGCGTACCGGGACGGGTCGGTGCCCGGCCGGTGACATCGCCACCAGGCCGGGCACCGGGTACGTCAGGTGGGTGGTGCGCTCGGCGGCGGCGGATCCGGCGGCGGTGGCATCATCGCCGTCGGATGCGACAGCCGGTTCTCCTCGACGATCAGGGTCCGCGCCCGCTTCTTGCGGTCCTGCCAGTACCACATCGTGGTGGCCAGCACCGCGACCCCGGCCAGGATGAAGACCCAGCCGACCGCCCGAAGATCGAGCCACCAGACGTTCGCTCTGACCGCGAACGTCAGGATGGCTCCCAGGGTGATGAGGAAAATTCCCGTACCGATGCCCATGTCCGCTGCACTCCCCCGTGCGATGGGTCGTGGGC
Organism: Plantactinospora sp. ZYX-F-223; assembly: GCF_039649625.1. Lineage (NCBI taxonomy): Bacteria > Bacillati > Actinomycetota > Actinomycetes > Micromonosporales > Micromonosporaceae > Plantactinospora > Plantactinospora sp. ZYX-F-223. The sequence continues at coordinate 122,973 of NZ_JBDJAV010000009.1, forward strand.
TTTCATGACAAATCAGGTCAAACTGCTCCTAGCACCGCCTCAACAATAGCGCGGCGGCCGGGGAGCAACAGCTCCACCGGCCGCCGGAGATCAGCGCTCGACGCGCCCGACTAGAAGGCGTCCTCGGGCAGGTCCATCAACTCCAGGTCGGCGCCCTGCACGATCCGCCGGTCGGCACCGATCCGGGGCAGTACCTCCCGGGCAAAGAACCGGGCGGCGGCCAGCTTCCCGGTGTAGAACGCCTTGTCGGCCGCGCTCACCTCGCCGCCGAGCGCCCGCAGCGCCACCTCTGCCTGCCGTTGCAGCAGCCAGCCGACCACCAGGTCGCCGACGGCGAGCAGGAAGCGCCGGCTGCTCAGCCCGACCTTGTAGAGCGCCCCGGCCTCACCGCCCTGCGCGTCGCCGACCCACCCGGTCATGGTGCCGAGCATCGCCTGCACCTCGCCGAGCGCCCGACCCAGCGCGGCCCGCTCCTCCTTGAGCTGCCCGTCGCCCGGCTCGGTCGAGTCCGCGCCGGCCGGCTCCCCGCCGCCGGACTCCACGAACGCCGCGATCTCGCCGGCCACCGCCATCAGGCTGGTGCCGCGATCCCGGACGATCTTCCGGAAGAACAGGTCGAGGCTCTGGATCGCGGTCGTACCCTCGTAGAGGGTGTCGATCTTCGCGTCCCGGACGTACTGCTCCAGCGGGTAGTCCTGGAGGAAACCGGAGCCGCCGAACGTCTGCAACGACTCGTGGCCGAGCAGCTCGTAGGCGCGTTCCGAGCCGACACCCTTGACCAGCGGCAGCAACAGGTCGTTGACGCCCTTCGCCAGCTTGGCGGCCGACTCGTCGCCGTTCGCCTCGGCGATGTTGATCCGGTCCTGCCAGGTCGCGGTGTAGCAGACCAGCGCCCGCAGGCCCTCGGCGTACGCCTTCTGGAGCATCAGCGAACGGCGCACGTCCGGGTGGTGCGTGATCGTCACTCGGGGCGCGTTCTTGTCCGTCGAGCGGAGCAGGTCGGCGCCCTGCACCCGGCTCTTCGCGTATTCCAGTGCGTTGAGGTAGCCGGTGGAGAGGGTGGCGATCGCCTTGGTACCGACCATCATCCGGGCGTACTCGATGATCAGGAACATCTGCCGGATGCCGTCGTGCACGTCGCCCAGCAGCCAGCCCTTGGCCGGTACGCCGTGCTCGCCGAAGGTCATCTCGCAGGTGTTCGAGACCTTCAGCCCCATCTTGTGCTCGAGGTTGGTCGCGTAGACGCCGTTGCGCTCGCCCAGCTCGCCGGTCTGCTCGTCGAAGTGGAACTTGGGGACCACGAACAGCGACAGCCCCTTGGTGCCCGGGCCGCCGGCACCCTCCACCCCGACCGGCCGGGCCAGGACATAGTGGATGATGTTGTCCGTCAGGTCGTGCTCACCACTGGTGATGAACCGCTTGACGCCCTCGATGTGCCAGGAACCGTCCGGCTGCGGGATCGCCCGGGCACGACCGGCGCCCACGTCCGAACCGGCGTCCGGCTCGGTGAGCACCATGGTCGCGGCCCACTGCTTCTCGACGAAGAGCTTGGCCCACTTCTTCTGCCGCTCGGTGCCCTCCCGGTAGAGGGTGTGCGCGAAGGAGGGGCCGCCGGCGTACATCCACAGTGGCGCGTTGGCGCCGAGGATCAGCTCGGCGGCCGACCACCAGAGCGCCCGGGGCGCCATCGTGCCGTCCAGCTCGGCCGGCAGGTCCATCCGCCAGAACTCGGAGCCCATCAGCGCGTGGTAGGACTTCTTGAACGGCTCGGGCAGCGGCGCGCTGTGCGTGGCCGGGTCGAAGACCGGCGGGTTGCGGTCGCTGGTGGTGTAGCTGGCCGCCAGGTCCTCCCGGGCCAGCCGCTCGACCTCGGCGAGCACGCTCCGCGCGGTGTCGGCGTCCAGTTCGGCGTACGGGCCGACGCCGAACGCCTGGTCCGCGCCGAAGACCTCGAAGAGGTTGAACTCGAGGTCTCGCCGATTGCTCCTGTAGTGGCTCATACGCCTCTGCCCCCCGGACTCGCGAACACAGGTTACCCGGCAGTAACAGGGGTTATATTACTCGCGGGTAAGTCACCGCGAAGCACCGGCTTCAGTGACCCGCACCACAGTGACGGCAACCTGACGACCGGTGCCGGACCGGACGTGCGGCCGATCGCGCTCACCGGGCCGGGCCGGTCAGCTATCGGCGGCGCCGACCTCCCAGCTCGGCACCGACGACGCGGTTGCCGAGTGCGGTCCCGGGTACTCCATCAGGACCAGTGCGATGTCGTCGTCGAGCCGGCCGCGCACCCACTCGACCAGGGCCGTCTCCAGCGAGGCCAGGCCGTCGGCGACCGTACCGTGCCCGAGCAGCCGCCAGGCCCGGTCCACGGTCGGGAAGAACTCCCCGTCCCGGCGCGCCTCGCCGAGCCCGTCGGTGAAGAGCAGCAGCCGGTCGCCCGGTTCGAGCCGCTCGACCCGGGGCCGGACCACCGGCATGAACCCGAGTGGCGGCGCGGGAGCCGGCGGTTCCATCGGAATCACCTGGCCGCGACGGAGCAGCAGGGGTGCCGGATGACCGCAGTTGACGATCGTGAGCGTGCCGCCGCGCTCCTCGACCAGGGCTGCGGTGACGAAGTCCTCGTCGCCGACGTTGCGGGCCACCGCCCGGTCCAGGTCGGCCACGATGGCCCGCAGGTCGGCCCGCTCGTACGCCACGTGCCGGTACGAGCCGAGCACGATGCTGGCCAGCCGGACCGCGTCCAGCCCCTTGCCCCGGACGTCGCCGATGATGATCCGCACTCCGTACGGGGTGTCGATCGCCTCGTACAGATCGCCGCCGATGTCGGCGGCGGCGGTCGACGAGATGTAGTGCCCGGCCACCGCCAGGCTGCCGACCTGCGGTCCGACCGGCCGCAGCACCGCCTGCTGGGCCACGGAGGCGAGCTTGGACAGCTCGACGATCCGCTCCGCCTGCCGCTGCCGGATCACCGCGAAGAGCGCCGCGATCGCCGTGGCCAGCACCACGCCGATCAGGTTGACCGTGGTGGCCAGCGGCACCACGCGGCCGCCCCAGGCCAGCGAGCCGGCCAGCACGGTGGCGATCACGCCGACCGCGAGTACCACCCGCCAGGAGGCGAACGCGGCAGCCAGGAACGGGGCCGCCGCGACCAGGCCGACATAGTTGACCTTGGATTCGTCCGCGAACTCCACCACCGAGACGAGCGCGAGCAGCACGAGGGCCGCGCCGAGACCGGCGCGGGAACCTTGGCTCAGCGGGCGACGGCCCGGTGGCATCAGTCGCATGGGTACGCGGAACAGCATGCCTGATCGACGACCGCGATTGTACGAAGTTGACTCCTCGTCCGATCGGGTTCTGGCCACCTGGCGCATCCCACCGGTCCGGACCCGCCGGATCTTGTCGACGAGTCAGCCAACCGTTGCAGGTCGAATGAACATTCCTGGATCACTTACCTCACGTCGCGCACTCGCCCGGTCACCTCAGCCGAGGACTTCGTACCGGACGTCGATGGCGCCGAGGCCCAGCGAGGCGATCGCCTCGAAGGAGGCCCGGGACAGGTCGATGCAGCGACCCTCGATGAACGGCCCCCGGTCGTTGATCCGGACCACCACCGACCGGCCGTTGTCCGGGTTCGTCACCCGGACCCGGGTGTTGAAGGGCAAGGTCTTGTGCGCGGCGGTCAGCGCGTTCGGGTCGAAGGCCTCGCCGTTCGCGGTCACCTGCCCCTGGTCGTAGTAGGAGGCGCCGCAGGAGCCGCTCTGCACCACCCGGGCCGGTGGGCTGGTCGCCGGGCGCTTGGTGGCGGGCTTCTTCGCGGTGGTGGTCCGGGTCTGGCTCGGCGAGGGGCGGGAACTGGCCCGCGAGGCGCGCTCGGGCGACCGGTTCGGCGTGGGTGTGGCCGCATCCGGGGTGGGCGATGCCGTCACCGGCCCGCTCGGGGTGGCCGGGGTGGCCACGTCGACCAGGGCCGGCACCGAGGCGGAGTTGGCGGCCGGCTCCGTGCCGAGCGTCACCACACCGGCGGCGCCCGCGCCGACCAGCGCGACGGCGACCGCTCCGGCCGCCACCATGCCGGTTGGCCAGCGCAGGATCCGAACTCGGGCATGCTTCCCAGCCACCGCACCGTCCTCTCCCAGGAACAACAGAGATCGGGTCGGACCGTAACGAGGGTGGTACTTCGGAAGTCAACGTGATCATCTGCTTTCGCCCGGATATGGGGCGAAACGTGTAGCCGATCATCCGACCCTGGGTGGGTCGGACGTGCCCGTACCCGGGGCGGGCCGGCGATGCCGCAAGATGGTCTCCGTGCGGGCTGAGCTGAGCAGGCGGCTGGTCGGGGCGTTCCGGTGGACCGACCCGGGGCCGGAGAGCACGCACCTGGTCAGCGACGTGTCCGGCTGGTGGCGGGACCCGGCGATCCTCGCCGGGCTGGGTCCGGCGCTGGCCGAGCCGTTCCGGGCGGACCCGCCCACCGTCGTGGTCGCGCCCGAGGTCACCGGTCTGCTGCTCGGGCCGCTGGTGGCGACCGCGCTGGGCGCCGGCTTCGTCCCGGCGTACAAGAACACCGGCGAGCGGCGGATCGCGGAGCCGACCACCTGGGTGTGGACCGGGTCCGACTACCGGGGCCGCCGGCTGGCTCTCGGGGTACGGGACCGGCACCTGGGGCCCGGTGACCGGGTACTGGTGGTGGACGACTGGGTGGCCAGCGGCGCCCAGGTACGCGCCCTGCACGAGATCGCCGCCCGGCGCGGAGCCACCGTCCTCGGCACGACGTGCCTGGTCGCCGAGGCCGCACCGGAGGTGGTGGCGGAACTCCGGCTCGACAGCCTGCTGACCCCGGCCGACCTGGACTCCTGACCGCCCCGCCTCAGCCCTTTCGGCGCACCCGTCCACCGGCAAAGGCGTCAGGCGCGTCAGGCGTCAGGGGCCGGGGCCGGGCGTTCGGTGCGGCAGAGCCGGAAGCCGATGTTCGGGGCGAGGTGGTCGCCCCAGTCGCCGTCCCGCCAGCTCGTCGAGGCGCGAGACATCCGGAACGAGACGCTGACCGCACCGGCACAGTCCGCCCAGGAACCGCCGCGCAGCACCCGCTGCTCCCCGTCGACCGGTCCGGTCGGATTGTCCACCGGGCTCTCCAGGTAGTACTCGGCGTCGTACCAGTCGGCGGTCCACTCCCAGACCGAGCCGGCCATCCCATACAGGCCGTAGCCGTTGGGCGGGAGCCTGCGCATCGGCAGGATCGACAACTCGTCGAACCGGTCGAAGTCGCACCGCTGCGAAGTCGGCGGCTCGTCCCCCCACGGATAGCGGCGGCCGACCAGGCCACCCCGGGCCGCCCGCTCCCACTCGGCCTCGGTGGGCAGCCGGTAACGGACCGTCGCCGTGGAGATCCGCTCGCCGAACTCCTCGGCCTCCTGCGCGGCGACGCAGACCATCGGCTTGTGGTCGTACCCCCACGGCCGGCTCGGGTCCGCCCGGGGCGGTACGCCGAACACGGACGCCGGGTCGACCGGCTCGCCGCCCCGGGTCAGCGCCATCCGGGGATGGTGGGCGTGCCAGTCGACCGCCCGGGTGGTCTCGTCCTCGCAATATTGCAGGCGGATCCGGTTCGCCCCGTCCAGCACGAACCACCCGCCCCGGTCGATCGTGGCAGCCTCGGCACCGTCCTCCGGCGGGCGTCCGTCCGGCGGCGGCAGCCAACCCATCAACCGGCAGTACGCCGACCAGCTCACCGGAGTCTCGGAGAGCCAGTAGCCGTCCAGCCGCACCCGGTGCACCGGCCACTCGTCCGGGTCGGCCGTGTCCGAGCCCATCAGGAAGGTGCCGGCCGGGACGTACCGGAAGGTCAGGCCGTACTCCTCGACGGCCAACCGGTCCAGCAGCTCGCGGCGCGCCCCGGCCAGGTCGGCGTCACCCGGGTCGAGCGCGTACGCCCGGTCGTAGACCGCCGCCGCCGCCCGCAACTCGCCGACTCGGACCAGCTTGCGGGCCAGCCGGCACAGCCGGACCGGACCGCCGGTCGCCGCCCGCTCGGCGCGCAGCCACTCCTCGGTCGCACCCACCCCGGTCAGCTCCCGCAGCCCGGTCGGATCCGACCGGTCCCCGCCGACACGTCCAGTACGGCCAGCGGGTTGCGTACCGGATCCGGCGACCGCTGCTCCAACGCCACCTGGCCCTCGATCCACGGATCCGGCGCGTTCACCGAGCCGTTCAGCACCAGTGCCCGGGCCCGGCAGCCGCCGCCGAAGGTGGCGGTCCCGCCCCGCGTGCTGGCCGGCTCGGTGTGCGGCAGCGCCCGGATCGCCCGGAAACCGGTGCTGTGCCGCCAGATGTCGGCCAACGACCGGTCCCGAACGTTCGCCGCGACGAACCGTGGGCCGAGGAAGCTGCACGGGTTGACGTCCCCGGATACGGAGACCGAGCAGACCAGGTTGCCGGCCCCGCAGCCGTAGTTCTGCTGGATCACCGACTGCGCCTCCCGCCGGGTCTGCGGGCCGAACGGGTCGATCTGGCGCAGCTCCATCCGGCCGTCGTCCATCCGGGCCAGGGTGTTCAGCGCGGTGTTGTACTCCGCGAAGCTCGGCATCAGCTCCAGGTGCCGCTGCGCCACCCCGACCGGGTAGAGCGGCCGGAACACCGCCGTGTCCGCGCCCACCTCGCGGGCGAGCCGGGCGCACGCCTCGACCTCCTCGACGTTCGACCGCATGATGGTGAAGGCCAGCGTGAACCGGGTGTACCGGCGGAGCACCGCCAGCCGGTCGAGCACCTTCGCGAAGGTGCCGGCACCGCGTACCCGGTCGTTGGTCTCGGCCGTGGCGCCCTCCAGGCTGACGTTGAGCCAGACCAGTTCCCGCCGGCCGAACTCCCGGGCGATCTCCTCGGTGACCAGCAGTCCGTTGGTGGTCACGCAGGGCGCGAGCCCGTGCGCGGTGGCGAGGTCGATGATCTGGAAGAGGTCCTTGCGGAGCAGCGGCTCGCCACCGGTCAGCCCGAGCCGGAAGCTGCCGAGGCTGGCCATCTCGGCGAAGAGCCGGTCGATCTCGGCCAGGCTCAACCGCTGCTCCCGGCGCGGCAGGTCACCGGCGAAGCAGTGCGTACAGCTCAGGTTGCAGGCCGATACGACCTCCAGATGTACGGCGAGCGGCCCGGCCAGATGGTCGGCCGGCGGCTCCGGACCGTCGAGTACGACCCCGGCGAACCGGTGCCGCACGGTGAAGAAACCCAACTCGTAGAAGTGCTCGTAAAAGCGGAGCATCCGCATCCGCCGCCCGTCGTCGGTGACCTCCGACAGCACCTCCCCGATCGGCCGGTCGACCAGCCGGCGCAGCAGGGCGGTCGCCTCGGCGTCGAACGGCAGGTACCGCGAGGTGCGGCGGTCGAAGACCAGGCTGCCGAAGTACTCGGGAATCAGCACCAGCGGGGGCACCCGACCTCCTCCGTCCGTCACCGTGCCACCCCGCCGTCGACGGAACCGTCCGCCGCATCGTCGACGGAGGTGTCAGTCATGCCGTCCGGGGAGAGCCGGAAGGTCTTGCGTACCCAGATCGGTCCGGTGCCGTCGGGTACGCCCAGCCCCACCGCGCCCAGCTCGCCGAGCTGCCGGACCTGATAGCCGGCCCGGTCCCAGCCGGTGTCGTCCGGCGGGCGATGCTCGGCGCGGAGTTCCATCGGCGCCCAGCCGGTGTCGTCGAAGCCCGGCCGGGTCCAGCCGTCGTCCACCGGCTCGGTCGGCGACCACCGCCAGGTGCCGTCCGCACTGGACAGAATGGAGGTCTCGCCGGTCTGCTCGGGAACGGATTCGACGTCGGAGTCGCTGGCCGGGCGGTACGCGGCGGCGAACATCAGCGCGATGTACGCGGGGTCGACCTCGGCGACGGTGCAGGCCAGGACGTGCTCGCCGTACGGGACGACGGGGCGGGCCGAGGGCGGTTCCGCGCCGTCGAGCAGTAGCTGGTATTCCCCGGCGGCGTAGAGCCGGATCCGCAGCGGCACCCCGGCGAGCGGGTCACGCCAGCGGAGCACCACGCCACCGCAGCCGGCCGGCACCTCGCAGTGCCCGTGCTCCTCCAGGATGAACAGCGGGGACTCCTTGGCGTACCTCGACACCGAGTTGAGCTTCAGTTCCCGGTCCGGCATGCCCACCTCTCGTCCCGGCCTCCCAAGGCCGCCCAACCTATCGCAGCCGCGCCATCCCGGGGACGAACCTTCCGGCCACCGTTCTCCCCTGGTCGGACGGTTATCCACAATGCGGCGCTGTTCTCCACAGGTTGTTCACAACGTGATCCACGTTCCCGCACGCAGGCTTTCTACAGTCAGGGCATGACGGAACGCCGGATCCTGGTCGTGGAGGACGAGCGCACCATCGCCGAGTCGGTGGCCGCCCGACTGCGTGCCGAGGGCTTCGTGGTGGAGATCGCGCGGGACGGGCCGGGCGCCGTCGAGGCGTTCCGCAGCGGCCGGCCGGAGTTGGTCGTCCTCGACGTGATGCTGCCCGGCTTCGACGGCCTGGAGGTGTGCCGGCGGATCCAGGCCGACCGGCCCGTCCCGGTGCTGATGCTGACGGCCCGGGACGACGAGACGGACCTGCTGGTCGGGCTCGCCGTCGGTGCCGACGACTACCTCACCAAGCCGTTCTCGCTGCGCGAACTCGCCGCCCGGGTGCACGCGCTGCTGCGCCGGGTCGACCGGGCCGCGGCCGCGGCGAGCAACGGCGTGGAGATCCTCCGGATCGGGAACCTGGAAATCAACCAGGCCGAGCGGCGGGTCCGTCGCGACGGGGTCGAGGCGCACCTGACCCCGACCGAGTTCGACCTGCTGACACACTTCGCCAACCGGCCCCGGATGGTACTGCCCCGGGAGCGGCTGCTCGCCGACGTCTGGGGCTGGGCCGACAGTTCGGGTACCCGCACCGTCGACAGCCACGTCAAGGCCCTGCGCCGCAAACTCGGCGCCGATCTGATCCGCACCGTGCACGGTGTCGGCTACGCGTTGGAGGTACGGCCGTGACGAGCTTCTGGACCACCGTCAACCGGACGATGGACGTACTGCCCCGACCGCTGGACCCGATCTGGTCGATCAAGCTGAAGCTGGGCATCCTGATCGTCGGTTCGGGTGCCGCCGGGATGACCGTCTTCATCATCGGCATCGGCTGGCTGCCGCCGTGGACCACCGGGACGGCCATCGGGCTGGCGCTGCTCACCTCCCAGGTGCTGGCCCACGGCATGACCTCGCCGCTGCGCGAGATGACGGCGGCGGCCCGGGCGATGGCCAGGGGCGACTACACCCGGCAGGTCCGGGCCAGTTCCCGGGACGAGGTCGGCACGCTGGCCGCCGCGTTCAACCAGATGGCCGGAGACCTGGCCGAGGCCGACCGGCGCCGCCGCGAGCTGATCGCGAACGTGTCGCACGAGCTGCGTACCCCGATCACCGCCCTCCAGGGCGTACTGGAGAACATCGTCGATGGGGTGGCGGAGCCGGACCTGCCGACGCTGCGGGTCGCGCTGGCCCAGACCGAGCGGCTCGGTCACCTGGTCGCCGACCTGCTCGACCTGTCCCGGCTGGACGCCGGGGTGCTGCCGCTGCGCCGGAAGGACGTCGACGTGGCGGAGTTCCTGGACGAGGTGATCCAACAGGCCACGGTCACCGCGGCCGGCGCTGGGCGCAACGTCCGGTTCGAGGTACGCCAGCACTCCGCGAAGCTGACCGTGCAGGCGGATCCCCGGCGGCTGCACCAGGTCTTCGCCAACCTGCTGGACAACGCCGCCCGGCACAGTCCGCCCGGCGGCACCGTACTGGTCGCCGCGCAGCGGGTCGGCGACGAACTGCGGTTCGAGGTGACCGACGAGGGCGAGGGAATTCCGGCCCGGCTCCGGCCGGAGGTGTTCGAACGCTTCACCCGGGGCGAGCGGACCAGCGACGGCGGCACCGGGCTGGGCCTGGCGATCGCGCACTGGGTGGTGGAGCTGCACGGCGGCAGCATCGCCGTCGCCGACCGTCCCCTGGTCGAGCCCGACACGACCAACCGCGCGGACCGGCCGGTCGGCTGCCAGATCCGGGTCAGCCTGCCGATCGTGGCACCGCCCGCCGGAGACCACTCCGCCGTACTCGTAGAGCAGCGATGAACGAGGTGGAAACGACGATGAACGACCAGCCGACCGGACCCGCGAACGGGCCGACCCCGCAGGGGCAGCCGGATCCGGCACCCCGCACCGGCACGCCGCCCACCCCGCGCCCGGCACCGACCCCAGCAGCCGCGACGGCCGCACCGCCTCCGAGGCAGGGGCCGCCCGTGCCCGGTACCTGGGCGGCGCTCGGAGGCCCGCCCGCGCCGTCCCCGACATCCCGGCCGCTCCCGCCGCCTCCGCCGTCCTGGATCGCGACCCGCTGGCCCGGACCGGCCGGCGGCCCGACCCAGCCGGTGCTGGTCGGAGTGGCCGCAGCGGCAGCCGTCGCCGCGGTGAGCCTCCCGCTGACCCGGCCCGGTGTCGGCTGGCTGGTCGCCGGAGTCGCCGGAACGGCGGCCCTGGTCACCGCCGCCTGGCCCACCGCACGTCCCGCGACCACCGCCGACGCCGTCCACCCGGCCAGCGACCCCGGCTCCACCCGGCCGAAGAGCGTGCCCGACCCCGCTACCCCGCCATCCGCACCGCCCCAGGCAACAACCGCACCCTCCCAAGCCCCGGCCACACCGCCGCAAGCAGCAGCCACACCACCCCAGAGCCCGGCGACGCCACCCCGGGCGGCAACCGCACCGCCCCAGGCGACGGCCGTAGCGGTCAAGGGGCCGGCCGCACCGGTCGGGAGGGTGAGTCGGCCGCTCGGTGGATGGCGACGGATCGGCTGGCTGCGGCCGTTCTGGGCCGCCACGACCGTCGCGCTGCTCGGCGTCGGCACGATCCGGGCGGCGGGCTGGCTGTTCGTACTCTGCCTGCTCACCGCAGCGGTCACCGCGACACTGACCCTCGCGGACGGCCGGTCGGTACGCGCGATGCTGCTCTCCGCCCTGGTCCCACCGGCGGCCGTGATCCGGTCGCTGACGTGGCTGGCCAAGAGGCGGGCCGGGAACGCCCGGTCGGGCCGGGGACCGGCGGTCGGCCGTACCCTGGTCAGCGTCCTGGTCTCGGTCGGCCTGTTGGTGGTCTTCGGCCTGCTCTTCTCCTCCGCCGACGCGGCCTTCGCCGGGCTGGTGGACGCGCTCCTTCCGGAGCTGTCGGGTGCCACCGTGTTCCGCTGGGTGTTCGTGTTCGGAGTGGTCGGCGCGGCGCTGCTCGGTGGGGCGTACGTGCTGGCGGCCCCGCCGGACCTGACCGGTTTGGCGTCCGGCCCGAGCCGGCGACGACTGCGCCGGGCCGACTGGATACTGCCGGTCGCACTGCTCGACGCGCTCTTCGCCGGGTTCGTGGCAGTGCAGGTCACCACCCTCTTCGGCGGTTCGGACCACGTACTGCGGACCGCCGGCCTCAGCTATGCCGAGTACGCCCGGCGCGGCTTCTGGCAGCTACTCGCCGTCTCCCTGCTCACCCTGCTGGTGATCGGTGCCGCCGCCCGCTGGGCGCCCCGGGAGAGCCGGGCCGACCGGGCCCTGATCCGGATCCTGCTCGGCGGGCTCACCCTGCTCAGCCTGGTGGTGGTGGCCTCGGCGCTGTTCCGGATGGACGTCTACGCCGACGCGTACGGCGCGACCCGGCTCCGGCTGCTGGTCGCGGTCTGCGAGGCGTGGTTGGGGCTGGTCTTCGTGCTGGTCGCGGTGGCCGGGGTACGGCTGGCCGCCCGCTGGCTCCCCGGGGTGGCGCTCGGTACGGCGGTACTCGCGCTGCTCGCCCTGGCGGTGGCGAACCCGGACCGGCTGATCGCCGAGCACAACGTCGACCGGTACTGGCAGAACGGCCAGATCGACGTCGCCTACCTGTCCGGGCTCTCCGCCGACGCGGTACCGGCGCTCGACCGGCTGCCGGATTCGCTGCGCGACTGCGCACTGTGGAGCCTGGCGGCCGGTTCCCGACCAGACGACTGGCGGGAGACCAATCTCGCCCGGATCGAGGCCCGGCGGATTCTGGCCGAACGCCCGGCGACCAGCCGAAGGTTCTGCCCAACCCGATCCGGATGGTGACCCGACCCAGCCCTGACAACGACTTGACTTTCCCGCGCAGGATGCCCACCCCGGGCCGCCACCGTTATGGGGGGTAGAACTGGCGGCCCGGGGCAGGTGTTGGGTGATGAGGCACGTTCGTCATCGCTGGCGCGGTACCCAGTAGAGGATCTGGCCGACGATCAGCGCGGGATGCCGGTCGGGTAACGCCTCCAGGGCGCGGGGAAGGTGCGCGGCGAGGTACATCATCAGCCCCACCCGGTTACCGTCGAAGCCGATCAGCAGTGACAGGCGGGCGTGTGGGCAGGGCCAGTCGCGCTCGCACTCCACACAGGCATACGTGGCTCCGGGAAGATGCTGGCCGATCTGGCGCTCAAGCCGGCGCCGCCGGGCGATGTGCCGATCCCAACGCGCCCACGGCCCGATCACTGGTCAGACCCGCTCGCTGTGCCGGGCGCGGTGTTCCTGTGCGGGCGTCAGGCCTCCCGCGCGGCCGTTGGAGAGGTACACACGAGTGGGCGCGTTCCACATCGGACGCCGGTTGGTCGGCCGGGCGGGTGTGTGGTTGCGGGCAGAGTTGGGCTGGGCAATCACCGTGTCGGTGACTGCGGCGCGGACGGTCCGGCGGAACTCGGCGCGGGACAGCGACGGTACGGGCGCCGGCTGGTAGGGCATCGGCACCAGCTCGACCGCGTCGGGGCATGTCCAGCGCCAGCCGCACCGGCAATAGCGCCAGAGACGACGCCAGTCCCGGCGATGTGCCGGACGCGGTCTGCGAAACAGTTTCACGATGGTGCCTCCCGTCGGCGGAATGGGATGGGGGCGCTGCCAGGCTCCGACACACAGGCAACGCCCCCGTTTGGCACCCCACCCGGTCAAGTGTGAATCCTGTGGGACGCCCGGACGGGGTGCTTGAAATCCACCGTGGACTAGGACCCGGGTGGAGCGGAAGATGAATGAACGAGAGTCCTAATGGAGCTTTGCTAGCCGATCTGGAGTCGGGTGGACTACATGAGCGATCTACGGAAAATCCTCAGAGAACAGCGGGCACAGGCTGGTCTGACCCGTGACCAGGTCGGCGCGGCCGTCGGTCTCAGCGGCGCCTCAATCGCGTCATTCGAGCAGGGCCGGATGATTCCCCAGCCGGACACGGCGAGGCTCCTGGACGAGCTGTTCAAGACCGGCGAGAAAGTCCGGCGGGCCGTCAACGAGGCCCGAGAAGACTCCCGGCCGCCGTGGCTGCGCCCCTGGACGGATCACGAGCAGCGTGCGACCCTGCTCAGGTGGTGGGAGCCGCTGCTAATGCCGGGCTTGCTCCAGATCGAAGAGTACGCGCGGGCCGTCCTACGCGGTGGCTGGGTGGTAGACGACGCGGTTGACCGGACCATTCAGGTTCGCCACGACAGGCAGGCCGCAACCGTTAACAGGCCCGTACCTCCGGCCCTGACGGCCATCATCGGCGAGTTTGCCCTGATGTGTGCACCGCCCGAAATAGGCCGTGAGCAGCTAAAGCACTTGCTCGAAATCAGCCACCGACCGAGAGTGCAGGTGCTGGTCGTGCCCCGGTCCGCCGGTCTACATGGTGGCTTGCAAGGTGCGTTCGTGCTGGCCTCGCTCCCGGCAAGGGGCCGCGCCGGCTACGTGGACGACCAGCTTCGGGGGCGGGTGGTGACGGATGGGGGAGACTTGGACCAGTTGGAAGTATCGTGGGAGATCGTCGCCGGCCTTGCCCTGCCGGTGCAGCCGTCGAGAGACCTTATAGCGAAAGCGATCAATGACCATGACTGACCTCACGCCCCGGTGGCGCAAGAGCACCCGCAGTGGGTCCAACCAGGGTGCTTGCGTCGAAGTGGCCGACAATCTTCCCGGCCGGGTGCTGGTCCGGGACACCAAGGACCGGGACGGCGGCACGCTGACCTTCGAGCCAGCCGCTTGGCAGGCGTTCGTCAGCCTCGCCAGGCAGCACTGACCGCAGCACCCCACAGGGCTTTCGGCGTCGTGCCGGGCCCTTGCTTCGACGAGCTGAAGGTGTACCGGCGGATCCAGGCCGACCGACCGCCGGCCAACCAGACGGTCTGCCCGACGCGGCCCCGATGATGACTTGACATTCCTGGCCAGCCGGTGAGACTGCCGGGGTGGCCATCCCCATCGATCGGCAACCGGAGCCGGGGCCGCCCGGACCGCCCCGCCGGACCCGGGTGGTACTGGCCGAGGTGGCCCGCAGCGGCACCGGTGCCGAGCGGACCAGGGCCGAGCTGACCCAGCAGACCCAGGTCGGCGAGGCCCTGCTCCGGGGACTGATCCGCGCCCAGCTCGCCCTCGCGCTGCGGCTGTCGCTCGTGGTCGGGATCGGGCTCGGCGGTCTGCCGCTGCTCTTCGCGATCGCCCCGGAGGTCGGCGCGGCGAAGCTGTTCGGGGTCAACCTGCCCTGGCTGCTGCTCGGGGTGGCCGCCTTCCCGTTCCTGGTCGCGGTCGGCTGGGCGTACGTGCACCTGGCCGAGCGCAACGAGCAGGACTTCACCGACGTGGTCCAGCGGCCGGAGCGCTGAGGTGGACAACGCCTACACGGTGCCGGCGATCATCGTGGTCACCCTGGTCACGGTCGCGATCGGCTTCTACGGGCTGACCCTGGCCCGGACCACCTCGGACTTCCTGGTGGCGTCCCGGATGGTCAGCCCGACCTGGAACGCGGCGGCGATCGGTGGGGAGTACCTCTCCGCCGCCTCCTTCCTCGGCATCGCCGGCCTGATCCTCAAGTACGGCGTGGACGTGCTCTGGTATCCGGTCGGTTTCGCCGCCGGCTATCTGGCGCTGCTGCTCTTCGTGGCCGCGCCGCTGCGCCGCTCCGGCGCGTTCACCCTGCCCGACTTCTGCGAGTTGCGGCTCGGCTCGCGCCGGTTGCGCAAACTGGCCACCGCATTCGTCGTCTTCATCGGGTGGCTCTATCTGGTGCCGCAGTTGCAGGGGGCCGGGCTGACCCTGACCACGGTCGCCGGTGGGCCCTACGAGCTGGGTGCGCTGCTGGTCGGCGCGGTGGTCACCGCCAACGTCGCGCTGGGCGGGATGCGGGCGGTCACCTTCGTGCAGGCGTTCCAGTACTGGCTCAAGCTGACCGCGCTGGCCGTACCCGCGATCTTCCTGGTGTTGCAGTGGCAGGCGGACGCCCGACCGCCGGTCACCCCGGTCGGTGGTCCGGTCTTCGCGGCCGCGACCACCGTCGTGGTCGAGGAGCCGGCGAAGCTCACCCTGCCGGACGGCTCCTCCCGGGAGGTACGCCCCGGCGAGGAGCTGTCGTTCGCGGCCGGTGACCCGGTGCCGGACGTCTCCAGCGTGAACGCCGCCAGGGGGGCGGACTGGCTGCTGCCGAGCATGGCCGGCAACGACGACCGGGGACTCTTCGCCACCTACTCGCTGATCCTGGCGACCTTCCTCGGCACGATGGGGCTGCCACACGTACTCGTGCGGTTCTACACGAATCCGGACGGCGCGGCGGCCCGGCGTACCACCCTGGTGGTGCTGGCCCTGGTCGGCGCCTTCTACCTGTTCCCCACCCTGTACGGCGTGCTCGGCCGGATCTACACCCCGCAACTGCTGCTGACCGGGCGGACCGACGCGGCGGTGGTACTGCTGCCGGGTGCGGCGCTCGGCGACGGCCTGACCGGGCAGTTGCTGGCCGCGCTGGTCGCCGCCGGAGCGTTCGCCGCCTTCCTCTCCACCTCCTCCGGCCTGCTCACCAGCGTGGCCGGGGTGCTCTCCACCGACGTGCTCGGCCGCGGCTCGGTACGCGACTTCCGGCTGGCCACGGTCGTCGGCGGGCTGGTGCCGATGGTGCTGGCGCTGAACGTCTCCGGGCTGGACGTCTCCCAGGTCGTCGGGCTGGCCTTCGCGGTCGCCGCGTCGAGCTTCTGCCCGCTGCTGGTGCTCGGCATCTGGTGGCGCGGGCTGACCGACGCCGGGGCGGCGGCCGGAATCCTGGCCGGCGGGGGCGCGGCGGTCGGCGCGGTGCTCTTCACCGTGGTCGGGCCGGAGTTGGCCGGCTGGCCGGCCGTCCTGATCGCCCAGCCGGCCGCCTGGACCGTGCCGCTGGCCTTCACCGTGATGGTCACCGTCTCCTGGGCCACCCGGCGCCGGGCCCCAACCGACGTCGCCGCGACGATGCTGCGGCTGCACGCCCCGGAGACGCTCCGGCTCTGACCCGGTGTGCCCGGTTGCCGGAAGGTCCCGGTGTCGACCGCCAGCCCGATCCGGGCGGGCCGGCACAATGGTGCGGTGAACCGAGCCGAGCAGCCGGGCGGACAGATCCACCACACCGACCCGTTCGCCACCCCGGAGCGGGACCGCTCCCCGGTGCGCCGGCTGCGCGGCCGGCTGCCGGCGCCGGTGACGCTCTGGACCGCGTACGCGGGGACGACCGCGACCGGCGAGCCGACCGGTCCGGCCGGGCTGACCGTCTCGTCCACCCTGGTCGCGGACGGTGAGCCGGGGCGACTGCTCGGACTGGTCGACGAGGAGTCGGAGCTGTGGGCGGCGGCGTCCACCGGCGGGCGGTTCGCGGTCACGCTGCTCGGTCCGGCGCACCGGCAGCTCGCCGACCGGTTCGCCGGGTTGTTTCCGGCCCCGGGCGGGCTCTTCGCCACCGGGGAGTGGACGCGCACGCCGTACGGGCCGGTGCCGGGCGGGGCCGAGATCGGCGGTTGGGCCGGTTGCCGGCTGGACGGCGCCCGGGAGTACGGCTGGGCGCTGCTGGTCGAGGCCACGGTCGAGACGGTCGAGCTGGCAGGTACGGCGGCACCGCTGCTGCACCACCGTGGCCGCTACCGCGAGCTGGCCGACTAGCGTCGCGCCCGCAGCCCCGGCCTGTCGCCAAGCGGCGTGACCGGGGTCACTGGGCGCAGCCACCGGCCCGTTCGGCGCAGCCGGCGACCAGGCTCCGGATCACTGCTTTCCGATATCCGGACCGCTCCATACGGTGCGCGGAAACTCCCCTGCCCCTGCGAAGGTGGTGAGACCAGCATGTCTACGGACACTCCCGCACCGGCCAGCGCACCGCCGGACCGGTACGTCGCCGTACAGCAATCGGACGAGTTCGCCGGGTTGCGCAAGGCGCTACGCGGCTTCGTCTTCCCGATGACCGTGGCGTTCTTCCTCTGGTACGCGCTCTACGTGATCCTCTCCGCGTACGCGCGCGGTTTCATGGGCACCAAGCTCGTCGGCAACATCAACGTGGCCCTCGTCTTCGGCCTGTTGCAGTTCGTCTCCACCTTCCTGATCGCCTGGCTCTACTCCCGGCACGCGGAGCGGAAGCTGGACCCGATCGCCGACAAGATCCGTGCGGAGCTCAACGGCGCGACGGACGAGCAGAAGGAGGAGGCGACGTCATGAGTCGCGACGTCCTCGCCGGGTTCACCCTGGCCGCGGAGGCGGGGAGCAGCAACACCGCCCGTACCCTGACCATCACGCTCTTCCTGGTCTTCGTCGCGGTGACCCTGGGCATCACGATCTGGGCCAGCCGGCAGACCAAGACGGCCACCGACTACTACGCCGGTGGTCGCTCGTTCTCCGGCTTCCAGAACGGCATGGCGATCGGCGGCGACTACATGTCCGCCGCGTCGTTCCTCGGCATCGCCGGCATCATCGCACTGTACGGCTACGACGGCTTCCTCTACTCGATCGGCTTCCTGGTCGCCTGGCTGGTCGCCCTGCTGCTGGTGGCGGAGCTGCTGCGGAACTCGGGCCGCTACACGATGGCCGACGTGCTGGCGTTCCGGATGCGGCAGAAGCCGGTCCGGACCGCGGCGGCGGTCTCCACGATCACCGTCTCGATCTTCTACCTGCTGGCCCAGATGGTCGGCGCGGGCGCGCTGGTCGCGCTGCTGCTGGGCATCCGGCCGGGTACCACGTTCCTCGGCATGGACGCGGACGCGGCGAAGATCGCCACCATCATCATGGTGGGCGCCCTGATGATCATCTACGTCACGGTAGGCGGTATGAAGGGCACCACCTACGTGCAGATCGTCAAGGCGTTCCTGTTGATGAGCGGCGCCCTGGTGATGACGATCCTGGTGCTGGCGCACTACAAGTTCAACCTCTCCACCCTGCTCGGCGACGCGGCGAACGCGTCCGGCAAGGGGCAGGCGTTCCTCGAACCAGGACTGCGCTACGGCGTCGAGGTCGCCGGAGACGCGACGAAGACCTTCTACAACAAGGTCGACCTGCTCTCCCTCGGCATCGCCCTGGTGCTCGGTACCGCCGGTCTGCCGCACATCCTGATCCGCTTCTACACCGTGCCGACCGCCAAGGCGGCCCGGAAGAGCGTGCTCTGGGCGATCGGCATCATCGGCACGTTCTACCTGTTCACCCTGGCCCTCGGCTTCGGCGCGGCGGCCCTGGTGGGGCGGGAGGCGATCACCGCGCAGGACGCGGCCGGCAACACGGCGGCACCGCAGCTCGCCGAGGCGCTCGGAGTCGACTTCCTCGGCGGCGACGTCGGCGGGGCGGCGATGCTCGCCATCATCGCGGCGGTGGCCTTCGCCACCATCCTCGCGGTGGTCGCCGGGCTCACCCTGGCCTCCTCGTCCAGCCTGGCGCACGACTTCTACGCCAACGTGGTCAAGGGCGGCCAGGCGTCGGAGCGGCAGGAGGTCAACGTCGCCCGGGTCTCGGCACTGATCATCGGCGCGATCTCGATCGTGCTGTCGATCTTCGCGCAGAACCTGAACGTGGCGTTCCTGGTGGCCCTGGCCTTCGCGGTGGCGGCCTCCGGCAACCTGCCGGCGATCCTCTACAGCCTGTTCTGGAAGAGGTTCAACACCTCCGGCGCGGTCTGGGCGATCTACGGCGGCCTGATCAGCGCGGTCGGGCTGGTGTTCTTCTCCCCGGTGGTCTCCGGGGCGCCCAGCGCGATGTTCCCGGATCAGGACTGGCAGTGGTTCCCGCTGTCGAACCCGGGCATCATCTCTATCCCGGTCGGCTTCCTCTGCGGCTGGATCGGCACGATCATCTCCAAGGAGACGGACGCGGAGAAGTACGCCGAGCTGGAGGTGCGGGCCCTCACCGGCGCCGGAGCGCACTGACCGGCGTACCGTCAGCGCATTTCGACGATCACCGATAGTCAGATCGGCACAACGGGTGGTGTCGGGCACGGAGGTGACCCGGCACCACCCGTCCCGTTGTCCCGATCCGACCGTCCCGGATAGGTCCCTCGGCCAGCCGGTGATCAGCTTTCTGGGTACGCTGACCATATGGTGGTAGCCCAGCGTTTCGGATCGGAACACCGCGTCCTCGTCACCGGCGGTGCCGGATTCGTCCCATCCCACCTGGTCGACGCGCTCATCGCGCGGGGCTGCACGGTGGTCGCGGTGGACAACTTCGTCACCGGGTCCAAGGAGAACGTCGCCCAGCTGGCCGACCATCCCCGGTTCACCCTGGTCGAGGCCGACGTCTCGGAGGGACTCCCCGGGCACCACCCGGCGATGGCCGAGCGGTTCGACGCGATCATGCACCTGGCCTCGCCGGCCAGCCCCACCGACTTCGCCACGCTGCCGATCGAGATCCTCCGGGTCGGCTCGCTGGCCACCCTGCACCTGCTCGACCGGGCGGTCGCCGACCGGGCCCGGTTCATCCTGGCCTCCACCTCCGAGGCGTACGGCGACCCACAGGTGCACCCGCAGGTCGAGACGTACTGGGGCAACGTCAACCCGGTCGGCGTACGCAGCGTCTACGACGAGGCCAAGCGGTTCGCCGAGGCGAGCACGATGGCGTACCACCGCTACCACGGGCTCGACGTCGGCATCGTACGGATCTTCAACACGTACGGTCCCCGGATGCGGCCGGACGACGGGCGGGCGATCCCCACCTTCATCACCCAGGCGCTGCGCGGCGAGCCGCTGACCGTGCACGGCACCGGCGCGCAGACCCGGTCCATCTGCTATGTCAGCGACCTGGTCCGCGGCATCCTGCTGCTGCTCGACTCCACCGAGACCGGCCCGATCAACTGCGGCACCGAGCACGAGGTGTCGATGCGCGAGCTGGCCGAGACGATCGCCGAGCTGACCGGGAGCCGGTCCCAGGTGACCTATATCACCCGGACCGCCGACGACCCGGAGATGCGCCGGCCGGATCTCACCCTGGCCCGCGAGCGGCTCGGTTACGAACCCGAGGTGACTCCGGCCGAGGGGCTGCGCCGGACGATCGAGCACTTCAGCCAGCGGTTGGCGGGGTAGCGGAGGATACCGGCTTCGTGCCAGTCCGGCCGTGGCACACAGCGGCTTCTTGGTTCCGCTACGTACCCTGAGGGCATGTTCGAGAGTCCCGCACCGAACGCGGCCAGCAGTTCGTACCGGATGACGGCCGGCGGATCCGCCGGTCGGGCCTCGGTGCCCGGCCCGGGCCAGGCGGCCGGTTCGAGCCGGATCTCCGGCCGGGCGCACGTCTCCGGCGTACCGGGCCAGGCTCGTCCCTACGACTCGCCGCCCGGTCCCGGCGGCGGCGGTCCCGGCGGTCCCGGCCTGCCCGGCGGCCCCGGCCGAAGCGGCCCACGGCCCCGGTGGGGTCGGATCGCCCTGGTCGTCGGCGTCGCCGTGCTGGTGCTGGGCCTACTCACCAGCGGTGGCCTCTGGCTCTACGTCAGAGGGCTCGACAACGACCTGGCCCGGACCGACCCGTTCGCCGAGCTGGCCGACGGCCGGCCCAAGTCGGTCAGCGGCGCGTTGAACATCCTGCTGGTCGGCAGTGACTCCCGCGATCCGGACGCCCCGATCGACCAGGCCAGCAAGTGGCGGGCCGACACCATCATCGTGATGCACATCCCGGCCAGCCACGACAAGGCCTACCTGGTCTCGGTGCCCCGGGACCTCTACGTGCCGATTCCGGAGAACGCCAAGGCGGAGTGCGGCAGCGGCGAACGCGCCAAGATCAACGCGGCCTTCGCGTTCGGCGGCCTGCCCCTGGCGGTACGCACCGTGGAATGCTTCACCGACGTCCGGATCGACCATGTGATGGCGATCGACTTCGCCGGCTTCAAGGAGGTCACCGACGCGCTGGGCGGGGTCGACCTGAAGGTGGAACGCGACACCACCTCGATCCACAAGCCGTACCGGAAGTTCAAGAAGGGCGTCAACCACATGGACGGCGCCGAGGCGCTGGACTGGATCCGCCAGCGCAAGCAGTTCCCGGACGGCGACTTCGCCCGGATGCGCCACCAGCAGGAGTTCCTGCGGGCGCTGATGGACAAGGCGGCCAGCACCGGCACGCTGACCAACCCGGGCAAGCTGAACGCCTTTCTCAAGTCGGTCACCGGCGCGGTCACCGTCGACGAGGGCTTCTCCCTGATCGACATGGCGATCCAGTTCCGCAACCTGCGCGGCGAGAACCTCCAGTTCATCACCAGCCCGCACAACGGCAGCGAGACCATCAACGGCGAGTCGGTGGTGGTGTCGAACCGGGAGAAGGCGCTGGCCATGTACCGCGCGATGGCGGCGGACACAATGGACGACTGGGTCGCGGCGAACGTCGCCCCGACGCCCACGCCGGCCAACGGCGGTTGAACCGATCCGCGCGCTCACCCGTAGATGAACAGGAGCAGGTAACGTAGTTGAACTCGGGGCGACTGGCGGGTGTCCGCACCATGTCACGGCGTCCCGGCTTCTCACCCCCTGACCCTGGAGCAGGCATGCCGGTGCAATCCCGCCGACGTCCCCCACGGCCCGCCGCGACCGTCCCGCCCTCCCGCGCGGCCGCGTCGGTCGGGTCCGGTGCGGCTCGCGACCACTGGGCGGAGGCGCCGAACGGCACCGGCGGAAAGGCCAACGGGAGCAAGGGCAAGGGTGGCAAGAGCGCCCGGCGCCGCAAGACCCCGCTCTGGGCCCGCCTCACGCTGGTCTTCGGCGCCGTGCTGATGCTCTCCAGCGGGGTGGCCATCGTCGGCATGCAGGTCGTGATCGACCAGGCGACCAGCACCATCCAGCAGGAAAACCTGCTCGGCGCCGCGAGCAAGTCCGACGCGGACGGCGGCAAGGACCTTGAGGGCCCGATCGACCTGCTGCTGCTCGGCATCGACGCGCGGGCCCGGCTGGACGCCGACAACGTCCGGGCCGACACCATCATCGTGCTGCACATCCCGGCCAGCCACGACCAGGCGTACCTGCTCTCCATCCCACGCGACACCGAGGTGCAGGTGCCGGCGTTCAAGAAGAGCAGGTACGGCGGCGGCACCGCCAAGGCGACCGAGGCGTTCTACCACGGCGCGCAGAACGGCGGCGGGCTCTCCGGCGGCGCGCAGTTGATGGCGCTGACCATCAACAAGCTGACCGGGATCAGCTTCGACGGCGCGGCGATCATCAACTTCAGCGGATTCAAGAAGATCATCGACGCCCTCGGCACCATCCCGATGTGTGTGCGCCAGGAGGTCAAGTCGCACCACATGAAACTGGTCGACGGCAAGCCGATGTGGAACCACGAGGCCGACAAGGCCAGCGGCGTCAAGAAGCCGGTGGTGCACAAGAAGGGCTGCCGGCAGATGGAGGGTTGGGAGGCGCTGGACTACTCGCGCCAGCGCTACGGGCTCACCCACGGCGACTACGACCGCCAGCAGAACCAGCAACAGCTGATCAAGGCGATGGCCAAGAAGGCCATGAGCGACGGCGTGATGACCGACATCGGCAAGCTCAACCAGTTGATGAAGGCGGCCGGCGAGGCGCTGATCCTGGACACCAGCGGCACCCCGATCGCCGACTTCATCTTCACGATGCGCGGCGTGGCCGCCAACGACCTGGTGCTGCTGCGTACCAACGACGGCAACTTCGCCGGCAACGGCAACGGTCGGGAGACTCTCAAGCCGATCAGCCAGCAGATGTTCACGGCGGTCAAGAACGACAGGTTGGACGAGTTCATCATCAACAATCCGAACGTGCTAGCGCCGAGCAAGTAGGCCACGGCGGACATCGCCAGCGAAAATCTCAAAAGCCACTAGACGCTCAAACCGGGCCCCTAGCCTGAAGTGAGGAAGCTTCACTCAGCCGGGTCCGGGGAGGGGTCACGTTCACACCCAAGCGGGCAGTTCCGGGTCAACCCGGGCAGCCAGGACGCGTCTTCGGCACCGGGCGTACCGGTGGACCGGAACGTGCGCGACGGCACCCACGCAAGGCGCCCGCCTGGGCGAAGGTGGCGCTGGGGCTCGGCCTGGTCCTGCTGCTGGTCTCCGCAGCTGGCGGCGCCGGCCTGCACATGCTGGCCAACCGCTACGACAACAGCGTGGTCAAGCAACTGCTCCTCGACCCGGCCGCCCGGGGGGAACGGGGCGACGTCGCCGGCCCGCTCAACTACCTGCTGGTCGGCTCCGACGAGCGCCCCGCCGCCAGCCCCGGCGACGACCAGCGGTCGGACACGATCATGATCGCCCACCTGCCCGCCGGGCTGGACCGGGCCTACCTGATCTCGGTACCCCGGGACCTGCTCGTCGAGATCCCGCCCGCACCGGCCGTCGGCTGGCCCGGCGGCTCCGACAAAATCAACTCGGCGTTCCAGTACGGCGGCGGTGGCCAGGGCGGCACCCGACTGCTCTCCGCGACTCTGAGCCGGCTCACCGGAATCCGCTTCGACGGTGCCGCCCTGGTGAACTTCGCCGGCTTCCAGCGCGCCATCGACCTGCTGGGCGGGGTACGGATGTGCGTCGACACCCCCGTCCGGTCGATACACACCCGACACGTCTTCGAGGCCGGCTGCCACCAGATGAGCGGGGCACAGGCACTGGACTACGCCCGCCAGCGGTACGACCTGCCGAACGGCGACTTCGACCGGCAGCGGCACCAGCAACAACTGCTACGGGCGATGATGGACAAGGCCACCACCACGGACATGCTCCGCAACCCGCTCCGGCTGGACCAGGTGATCCGGGCCATCGGCTCCTCGTTCACGGTCGACACCAACGGCGTACCGCTGGAGGACCTGGTCTTCGGCCTGCGCCGGATCCGCTCCGACGCGCTGCGCGGCATCCAGCTCCCGTCCCACTCCGAGATGATCGACCAGGTCTCGTACGTCCTGCTGGACGAGCCGGCGAACACCCTGTTCGACTCGATGCACGCCGAGGACCTGGACAACTGGGCACAGCAGCACCCGAAGTGGGTCAACCGGCTCTAGCCCTCCGGCGATCTCCCGGGCAGGCTCTACCCTTGGTAACCGTGTTCGCAGCCAACATTCCCGCCGTGACCGCCGCCGAGGTACCCGCCGACGCCTACCTGCTCGACGTACGGGAGCCGGACGAGTGGACGGCCGGGCACGCGCCCGACGCCCACCACCTGCCGATGATGGAGGTGCCCGCACGGATGTCCGAGATCCCGACCGACGCCGACGTGGTGGTGGTCTGCCGCTCCGGCGGCCGCTCCGGGCAGGTGGTCGGCTACCTGATGCAGAACGGCTGGGACAACGTCCGCAACCTCGACGGCGGGATGCGGCAGTGGGCCGCCGCCGGCCGCCCGCTGGCCAGCGAGGACGGACAGCCGGCCCGGGTCATCTAACCCGACCGGTGGGCACCGTGAGCGCGAGGAGTGAGCCGGGGTCGCGCGCCCCGCAGCGGGAGCCGGGGTTGGGGGTCCCGCGGCCACGGGAGTCGGGCGGAGTACCGGAACCCCGGACGCGTCCGCTGGTCTTCGCGCACCGCGGCTCCTCGGCGGCGATGCCGGAGCACACCCTGGCGGCGTACCTCCGGGCGTTGGCCGAGGGCGCGGACGGGCTGGAGTGCGACGTACGGCTGAGCCGGGACGGGCACCTGGTCTGCGTACACGACCGGCGGTTGGAGCGGACCAGCAACGGCCGGGGACCGGTCGGGGCGTACACCCTGGCCGAGCTGGAACGGCTCGACTACGGCTCGTGGCACAGCGGGGCCGCGCCCGACGGCGATCTGCCGCCGGATCCGGAGCGGACCCGGCTGCTCACCCTCGACGCGCTGCTCCGGGCGGTCCGGGCCGCCGACCGCGAGGTCGAGCTGCTGATCGAGACGAAACACCCGGCCCGGTGCGGCTCCGGCGTCGAGCGCCGCCTGATCGCGCTGCTGGAGCGGCACGGGCTGGCCGACCCCCGGCCGGACGATCCGGTACGGGCGACCGTGATGTCCTTCTCCCCGCTGGCCGTACGCCAGATCCACCGGCTGGCGCCCCGACTGTCGACGGTACTGCTGCTGGAGCTCGCGCCTCCCGGGCTGCGCCGGGGGAGGCTGCCGTTCGGTGCCCGGATCGCCGGCCCGAGCCTCAAGCTGCTCCGCACCCGCCCGCAGCTCGTCCCGGCCCTGCACCGGGCGGGCAACCGGGTCTACGTCTGGACCGTCAACGACACCCCCGAGCTGGACCTGGCGCTGGCCTACGGGGTGGACGGGATCATCACCGACCGGCCCGCCATGGTCCTCGACCGGCTGGGCCGAGCCGGGTCCGATCGCTGAACCGAGCCGGGGTCCGACCGTTGGGCCGGACCGGGCGACCGCCGGACCGGGCGGTCGCCCGGCCGGGCCTCGGCCGGAGCACGCCAGCCGGATGACGGTACTGCCGAAAGACCCGCCGAACGGGCAGACTCGGAGCATGCCGGAACGCCCCGATTACCCCTGCCTCATCGCCGGCCACGCCGAGGTGATGGAGATGCTGAACACGGGCGAAGTGGGTCTTCCAGTGCTCAACCGGCTGTTATGGGTCGCCGCCCGGGCGCTCCACGCACCCGGCGTCGCGTTCGTCGAGTTCGGCCCGAACGGCGGCCGGGTGGTCTCCGGCAACGGGGAGTTGGACTGGGCGGTCGGCCGACCGATCCCGATCGTCGAGCAGCCGACCGACGAGCTGCTCTGCGCCCCGGGAGTACGCGCGATGAGCGTCGACGTCCTCCCGCCCGACCTCGCCGAGGAGCTGGACGGGCGCGGACTGCGGCACATGCTCGCCGCCCAGGTCGAGATCGGCGGACTGACCATCGGCAACCTCTACGCGCTCTATCGGGACGCCGAGCCCCCCGACGACCCCGAACACCGCTCGACGCTCGGCTTCCTGGCCGCCACCGCCGCGCACATGTACGGCGACCAGGCCGGCCTGCCGGTGCACGGCGACGGCACGGTGGTCGCGGCGCTGGCCGACGGGCTGGCGATCGTCACCCGGGACGCCACCGTGCAGCTCTGGAACCCGGCCGCCGAGAAGGTCACCGGGCTGCGCGCCGCCGAACTGCTCGACCGGCCGCTGCCCTTTCCGGTGCCGCCGCCCGGGCAGGTGCTCGACCACCGGCTGCCGGACGGACGCTGGCTCAAGATCACCTCTGGCGAGCTGCCGGGCACGGCGGCATCCCGGGTGGTGACCTTCCGGGACAGCAGCGACCAGCACATCCGCGACCACGACCGGGACCTCTTCGTCGCGGTGACCAGCCACGAACTCCGTACTCCGGTCACGGTCATCAAGGGGTACGCCGACACGCTCGGCACGCACTGGGAGTCGCTCTCGGACTCGGACCGCCGGCAGGCGGCCGGGGTGATCGGCCAGCGAGCCGGCGAGCTGGCCCGACTGGTGGACCGGCTGCTCGCCACCACCAACGAGGCCGGCCCGGTCGGCGGCTCCCCGCCGATCCCCTTCGACCTGCTCGACACGCTCCGGGCGGCCGCCGCCGACCTCCCGGCCGAGCTGCGCCACCGGCTGGTCATCCGACTTCCGGAGAACCTGCCGAAGGCGCTCGGCGACCGGGCCAGCCTGGCGACGGTACTGACCGAACTCACCACCAACGCCGGCAAGTACTCGCCGGACGGCTCGCCCGTGCTGCTGACCGCCGAGGCCGACCGGCGGACGGTGGCGTTCCGGGTGAGCGACCGGGGGATCGGGGTACGTCCGGAGCATGTCGAGCGCGCATTTGAACGGTTCTGGCAGGGGGAGTCCGGCGACCGACGCCGCTATCCCGGCGCTGGCCTGGGGCTCTACCTCGTACGCCGAATCGTCGAGCGACAGAATGGGTGGGTTTCCCTTCGCCCGCGCGACGGGGGCGGTACGGTCGCAGAGGTACGGCTGCCCCGAGGCTGAACCGAGGTCGCCCGGAGCCGCCGTGCCCCGGTGGTCCGTCGAGGAGGCACTTGGAGTGTCGAGCGTCTCGACCGAACGATCGTGGTGCCTGCTGGTGCCACAGCACGCCCAGGGTGCGCGGACCGCCCGGCACCGGCTCGGCGCCGAACTCGACGGTGCGGTCCCGACGGCGCTGCTCGCCGACGCCGAGATGGTGGCGGCCGAGCTGCTCGGCAACGCCGTACGGCACGCGCCGCCGCTGCCCGGCGGGATGATCCGGCTGACCTGGCTGCTGCGTACCAGCCCGACCGCCCACACCGTGGAGATCCGGGTGACCGACGGCGGCGCCGCCGGCCCGCCCCGGGTGCGCCAGGTCGGGCCGGAGGCGACGGACGGTCGGGGGCTCCTCCTGGTGGCCGCGCTCGCCACCGACTGGGGGGTCGAGCGCGACGGGCTGGGGCAGAGCGTCTGGGCCCGGCTGGTGCATCCGGTCCGGCACACTGTCGCCGTCCCGTGACGCGCCGGTTGGCGGCTGCAGAAGAGCCGCCGACGGTCAGCCGCAGGTGACCCGCCGGTAGTGCCGCCGGGTGTCCGTGCCCGCCCGGTTGCGCCTAGGCTGTCTCGCCGTGGGCAAGCGTCGAAAGAGTTCCCGGTCCGCCGCGGCGGACGCCAGCAGCTCCGCGAGCGGGGAGAACCGGGCCGAGAAGCGGCAGAAGGTACGGGACATCTTCGTGCCCCGCCCCTTCGAGGGGCTGACCGACGAGGCGGAGTGGATCGCACTCCGTGAGCTGGTGCCGGCGGCCTCCGCCCCGCTGACTCTCGCGCCCCACCTGGTCGAGGAGTTCGGGGACCGCCCGGTCACCCTGGCCACCGTGCTGCCGATGGCCACGCCCGCGATCACCAAGCCGGACGGCCGGATCATGATCGGTCTCCAGCGGCACGTGCAGTCCGGCGACGTCTCCCGGGACCTGGCCGAGGCGCTGCTCTGCGCCCTGCGTACCGAGCCCGGCGGCACGGTCTCGGTGCCGGCGCTGCCCGGCGAGGGTCCCCGGCTGCCGGACGTGCTGGTCGACGGGCCGCTGGACATCACCATGCACGAGGGGTTCGAGTTCTGGCTCGACCCGGGGGCGGGCGACGATCCCAACGTCAAGGCGTCGCTGGAGCGGGCCAACGCCTCGATCTACCCGACGGTCCGGCTGGCTGCCGCGCCGGCCGCGTACTGGTGCCAGGTCACCGACAAGAGCCACGTCCGCTGGGTGTTGCCGGATGACGAGGACGCCGCGCTGGACGCCCTCTCCCGGCTCTCCGCCGCCGGTGAGCTGCCGCTCGGCCCGCAGACCCGGTTCGCCGGGATGTTCCGGGCGCACGGCCGGCTCGTACCGGTCTGGGACATCCCCCGGGACGCCGCACCGGAGTCCTGGGAGGCCCCGCTGGCGGACTTCGCGAAGCGGTACGCCGCCGCCCTGGCCGACCCGGCCCCGCTGGACGCTGCCGGTCGCCGGGCGAAGCAGGGGCTGCTCGGCCGCCAGCTCACCCTCCGCTAGCTCTCACCTCGACCCGTCAAACCGACGGTCAGCGCCGCAGGCGAGCGATCGCCTGCGGCGCTGTCCGCAGTTGCTGTAGAGCGGTATCCAGTGCCCCGTCTTTGACGGTTGATCGTGTATGTCACCCGTTGCTTCCGGTTGGTGTGGGGTTGGGGTACCTGCCGGGGAGACTGTCGAGCTGCCCCGCTTGTGCGCCCACCCACCCCCGGGCCGTCCGAGCCCGGTCCCGCCGGCCGCTCGCCCCGAACCGCATCACCACACGCCGTCTCGACGACCCGCTCTCCGTGCCCCGTCTGTGCACCCAGCTCGACAGTCCGCGCACCGACTACTCCCCGGTCGGCCGTCGGGGCCGCTCATCCTGGTCAGCCAGGCCGTCCGCCCAGCGATGCCGGTGCCACATGACGCAGCCCGGGACGGTGATCCGGGTGGCGGATCTTGGAGATGATCGCAAAGGCGGGCTTGCGGCGGCTGCGTCTAGCGGAACGGAGCGACCGATCGGGACCCCGAGCGGCAGCCTCGGCAAGCCGCCGCAGTGACTGGCCAACCACCCTCGTCAGCATGTGTTGACGATTTGCCATCGTCAGCATATGCTGACGACATGTCCGCGATCGCCGACCTTGACCGGGCCGTACACGGCAGTGACCCCGACGTCACGCTGCCGGCGGTCGCCCGACTTCGCCGCCTGGTGGAACAACTGGAGGCCGACCAGGTCGCGGCGGCCCGCCGAGCAGGCTGGTCCTGGCAGGACATCGCCGTCCGGCTGGGCGTCACCAAGCAGACCGTGCACCGGAAATACCGCCGCAACCAGGAGGTCTGATGTTCCGAGGCGATCACCCCGAGCTCCGCCGTACGGTGGGTCGGGCCCTGGCAATGGCCCGCGATCTCGGCCATCCCCGGGCCGGCAGCGAGCATCTCCTGCTCGCCCTCACCGCGACGGATCACCCCGTCAGCGCGGCCCTGGACCGGCACGGCGCCACCGAGGCGGCCATCCGCGAAGCGGTACGCCAAGCCGCGCCGCTGGGCGCCGGAGCCGCCGCCGACCGCGACACCCTGGCACCGCTCGGCATCGACGTGGACGGGCTCATGTCACGCCTGAGTCCGGCCGTACTGGACCGGGCGACCGCACGCGAGCCGCTGCTGCCGTTCGGGGCCGCCAAGGCACGACGGCGGTGCGCTCGAACCAGCCCGCCCCTCGGGCTCGACGCCCAGGCGGCCTACGAAGCATCACTCCGGCTCGCACTCGCCCGCCGGGACCGCGAGCACCGGCCGGAACACCTCGCCCTCTCCCTCGTCGCGCTCGATCCCGGGGCAGCCTGGGCGCTGCGCGCCGCCAGGGTGGACACCCCGACCCTGCTCGCCGACCTGGCCGACGCCTTCCCGCCGCCGTCACGCAACCCACTGCTGCGCGCCGAACGCCGGATCGGCCGGCAAACACGCGGCCACGACCTGGTCCGGCGTTACCAGCGTACGACCGGGCGCACGGTCACCTCAGGTGGCACGGTCACCGCACTCATCACCGGCTGACACCGAACGGGTCCGCTTCAACTGCGGCGAAAGCATCCGGCGACCGGGCGGGTCGGCCTCATCACCTAGAGGGTGCTCCCGCGCGTAGTGGCTCCCGGACGAGGGGGCAGGACATGCAGCGCGGCCCGCCCCGGCCCGAGCCGAGTTCGGAACCGGCGATCCGGATCACCTCGATACCGGCCCGTTCCAGTTGGGCGTTCGTCTCCACGTTCCGCTCGTACGCGACGCAGAGCCGGGGCGCGAGCGCCAGTGTGTTGTTGCCGTCGTCCCACTGCTCGCGTTCCGCCATCACCGGGTCCAGGCCGGTGTCGATCACCCGGAGCGTGTCCAGGTCCATCGCGTCCGCCGCCGCGCGCAGGAACGGTGCCGGCCCGTCGAGCTGGAGATCACCGTCGGTGCCGGCCACCACCGTGTACGCCGAGAGCGTGTCGGCGATGTTCGGATACATCAGTACCGCGTCGACGTCGACCATCGTGCAGACGGTGTCCAGGTGCATGGTGGCGCGCTCCTGCGCGATCGGCACCACCAGGATGGTGTGCGCCAGGCGTGCATCGAAGACCCGGCGGGCCAGCCGCTCCGCTCCGGCCGGGGTGGTGCGCTCGCCGACCCCGACCGCCAGCACCCCGGGGGCGAGCAGCAGTACGTCGCCGCCCTCCAGGTGCTCCAGGCCGGGGCCGTACACGAAGGAGGTGCCGGCGAACCGGGGGTGGTGCCGGTAGATCGCGTCGGTCAGGCTGGTCTCCCGGCCCCGGGCCGGCATGGCCAGGCTGGTCACCGCGGCATGGTCGCCGATCCAGGTGGAGGAGTCCCGGGTGAAGAGCAGGTTCGGCAGCGGGTCGATCACGAAGTCCAGCCGGTCCATCAGCCGGTAGACCAGGCCGCCGCCCCGGCCGCCGAGCCGCAGCTCCTCGTGGGCGAGGCCGGCGATCAACACGTCGGCCAGCGCGGCCGGATCGAGGTACGACAGGTGCTCCGCCACCCGGCGCCGCAGCGTGTCACCCAATCGGGTGTCGGCGAGTACCCGCTCGGTCATCTCGGACCGCGCGTCCGGCACGGCCAGCGTCTCGGCGAGTAGGGTTCCGATGTAGAGCACCTCGACGCCGCGCCCGGTCAGCGCGGCGGCGAACGCGTCGTGCTCCTCCTGCGCCCGCCCGACCCAGGGGATCGCGTCGAAGAGCAGCGAGTCGTTGTTCCGGGGCGTGAGTCGGGCGAGTTCAGGCCCGGGACGATGCAGAAGTACGGTGCCGAGACGCCCGACCTCGCTGTCCACGAAATGGGTCATCCTCGCAGCGTAGGCCAGCAGTTGGCACCATCCGGGAAAAAGGGCTTCGGGTGAATAGGGCATTCATCCACACTCACTCCGGTGCTTCGACTTGCCGCTCCCTAGGTCTGGCCACGTACCGTAGTGAGGAGATAACTTCGAGGGACCTTTTGCCGGAGGTCACGATGACTGTCTTTTCTGCACGATCAGCGGTTCCCGCTGCGCGGGCCCTCCCTCCCGCGCCGGTCAACCAACTTCCCCCTCTGGAGGCCGTCCGGCCGACACCGATGGACTGGGCCCGTCGGCGCCGCGCGGAACGGGACGCCCGCCGGATCGAGGCCGCCGGTGCCCGGGCGCTGAGCCGGCTCGACCACCTCGGTCCATCGTGGCACGTGGTCGACTGGCCGCGTACCGAGATGACCGAGGCGAGCATGCTCGACCTGGACTACCGGTCCCGGGACGAGCGCGCGGGCTTCCTCGCGATCGGTCCCAGCGGACTCTTCGCGGTCACCGTGGCCGACCACGGCCGGTCCCGGGTCCTGATCGCCGGGGACGTCGTGCAGATCAACGGCAAGCGGCCGGCGTACGTGTCGGAGGCGCGGCGGGACGCGAAGCGCGCCGCCAAGGCGCTCTCCAACGCGGTCGGCCTGACCATTCCGGTCACCCCGGTGCTGACCTTCGTCGGCTCCGGGGTGATCAGCGTGTACGGACTGCCCAAGGAGTGCCTGGTGGCGACCCACCGGGAACTCGACCGGCTGCTCGTCGCGGGCGGCAACCGGATCAGCGCCGCCACTGCGGAGAAGCTGTCCCGGGTCGCCCAGTCCCCCGCCACCTGGCTGAACGCCCCGTACCGGTCGGCCGCGGACTACCGGTGGTACGAGGAGGGCCGAACGGCGGCTGACAAGCACGCCGGTCGCCGGTAGCGTCACGAGCCGACGCCACCCGCCGGGCGGCGCCCCGTCGCCGCCCCAGGGGCCGTGGGGTGTGTGCCGTACCGGCGGGGGCTGCGGGATGGCCCGACCGGCCGGCGCACCGCGGGGGTCGCGGCCCCGGTAGGCACCGGCTAGCGTGGGGCGTGGTGCGGCAAATAGGAGGCGCGGTGGCCCACGTCGAACTCTCGATCTCGGAGGCGTTCCCGACGCCGGCGACCCCGTCGCTGGGGCACCGGTCCACCGGCTTCGACGACTCCACCGGCTTCGACGACGCCGACGGGCGAGGTCACCTCGACGGGTTCAGCCGGTGGTCCGAGACGGTCTCGGCGGCCGCCGAGCCGTGCCTGCTGATCGACCGGGAAACCACCATCGCCGCCGTCTCGCCGTCCTGTTGCCAACTGCTCGGCCTCGGCACCCCGCTCGACGCGCTCGGCCTCCCGCTGCTCGGCAGCGGGCTGCGGCTGCTCGACTTCACCGCCGCCCGCGGCGAGCTGACCGAGCAGGACGTCGAGAAGATCCCCCCGCTGCTCGCCCTGCACTCGGGCCGGCTCGCCCGGGGGCTGCTCCGGGTGAGCTGCCCCGAGGCCGACGGGCCGGACGCCACCACCGTGGACGCGATCGCCACCCCTGTCCTCACCGAGGGCCAAGTCGCCGGCTCGCTCACCTTCTTCTCCGAGGTCTGAGCACCTTTTCCGGGGTGTGAGCACCGCCTGCCCGGCCCCTGGGCGGGGCCCGCCGGCCGGCGAGGGGCGGCTCTCTGGGGTACGCCGGTCACCGGTTGGACAGCTCCGCGAGACGTACCGGCCACCCGGGGGTTGCTGGGCAGGTGACGCGCGTCGCGATCTGGCCCTTCCGCAGGGCGGCGGTGTTGGGCCGGTGCCGTACCCCCCGTAAGGTCTCCTCATGCTGGACATCGCTCTGCTGCCGGAGGAGTACGCCGTGTGTCGGCTGCCCGCCGGCTCACCGGTGCCGGCCGGCCTACTGAGCCCTCCGGCGGACTCCGGCGTGCTGTCGGTGACCCGGAGCGGCGCCGAACTGTCGATCATCTGCCGCGCCGACCAGGTCCCGGCCGACGCCACCGCCGAGACACCGTGGCGCTGCCTCCGGGTGGCCGGCCCGCTCGACCTGGCGCTGACCGGGATCCTCGCCTCCCTGGTCGTCCCGCTGGCCGACGCCCGGGTCAACATCGTGGCGTTCTCGACGTTCGACACCGACTATCTGCTGGTCCCCTCGGTACGGCTCGTCGAGGCGCTCGCCGCGCTGCGGCAGTTCGGGCACCGGATCACCACCTGAAGCGTGGTCGATCACGCCGACGCCCTACCATTGGCGGGGCCATCCGCCGCACCACCCACGGCAGCCACCTATGCCCGAGGATCCGGCCGTGCTCCGTCTCCCGTCGCCCGACCCCACCACCGGCCGGCTCCGCGCCGCCGGCGCCCTGCTCGGCTGCCTGGCCCTGGCCGGCTGCCTCGCCCTGGCGGCCTGTGGCGTTCCGCCCGAGCTCCAGACGCCCCGGGCCACTCCCACCCGGCCGACCCCCACTCCGACGGTCGGCCCCACCGGCACGCCGACGTCCGCGCCGAACCTGTCGCCGACGCCGACGCCGAGCCCCACCTCGCTGGTCGCCTGCCCGGCCGGCGGGCCGAGCCGCGACCAGGTGACCGCACTGCTGCGCCGCACCGCGAACCTGCCCCGCTCCGGCCGGGTCACCTACCAGACCGGGCCGCTCTGCGTGCAGGACTGGCAGTACAGCGTCGTGATGGTGGCCGACCGGGAGCCGTTGCAGGCGGTGACCCGGGGCCGCCCCGGGAACCTGCGGCTGGTCACCGCCGGCTCCGACGTCTGCACCATCACGGTCCGGGCCGAGGCGCCGCCCGCGCTCCGGACGACGGTGTGTGACGCACCCCCGCCCGCGTACGGCGGTTTGTAGGCTGGAGGGCATGCCCGGAACACCGCCGACCCGCTTCGTCTACCTGGGGCCCGAGGGGACCTTCGCCGAGCAGGCGCTGCGTACCATCCCGGCCGCGGAGCGCGGCACCCGTACCCCGGCGCGCAGCGTTCCGGAGGCGCTGGACGCGGTCCGGGCCGGTGACGCCGACGCCGCGCTGGTGCCGCTGGAGAACTCCATCGGCGGCGCGGTCGCGGTCACCCTGGACGAGATGGTCGACGGCGAACCACTGGTGATCACCCGCGAGGTGGTGCTGCCGGTCGAGTTCGTGCTCGCCGCGCCGCCGGGCCGGGCCCTCGGCGAGGTGCGCACCGTGGCCGCCCATCCGCAGGCGTCCACCCAGTGCCGCCGCTGGCTCCGCGAGCACCTGCCCGACACGGTCGTGGTGGACGTACTCTCCAACGCCGCCGCGGCGCTCGCCGCCGTCGAAGGCCAGCAGGACGCCGCGATCTGCGCGCCGATCGGCGCCGCCCGGCAGCGGCTGGCCGTGCTCGCCGACAAGATCGCCGACCATGACGACGCGGTGACCCGGTTCGTGCTGCTCAGCCGGCCGGGACCGCCGCCGCCCCGGACCGGTGACGACCTGACCTCGCTCGCCGTCTACATCGCGCACGACCGGGTCGGCGCGCTGCTCGCCGTGCTGATGGAGTTGGCGGTACGCGGGGTCAACCTGACCCGGATCGAGTCCCGGCCCACCGGCGAGGCGCTCGGCCGCTACGCGTTCTTCCTCGACTGCACCGGGCACGTCGCCGACGACCGGGTCGGCGAGGCGCTCCAGGGACTGCGCCGGATCTGCGCCGAGGTGCGCTTCCTGGGGTCGTACCCGAGGCATCGCGGGAGCACGGCGGTGGCCGAGCGGCCGGTCCCGGCGCCGGCCGGGCTCTCCGACGTCGACTACGCCGACGCGGCGGCCTGGCTCGCCCGGCTGCGTGCCGGCGAACTCTCCTGAGTCACGGCGGCGGCACGCGGCAAGGCGGAACGCATCGCCTGACGCCCTCCTCGACGAGCGGGGGACCTTCGCGGCGGCAGAACTTTCTGCCCGCGAGGTCTCTGATACTCGGCGTATTCATTTAGACTCATCAATGGATACCCCTGGTTCACCAGCGGTTCATGATCGGGCCGCCGGTGATAGAGGCACCCCCGCCACGCCTCGGTCCAGCCTCCGTCCCCGACAGACAGGACCGCTCATGACATCCGCAGTACGCCGGACCACCCTCGCCGGAGGGCTCGCTGCCGCCCTGCTGGCCGGCCCGCTCGCCGTCCCGGCCGTCGCCGCACCGACCGCCACGATCACCCTCAACGGGTCCAGCGCGAGCGTCTCGGGCAGCAACGTCACCGTCTCCGGTGGCGCCGTCACCATCACGGCTCCCGGGTCCTACCAGATCAGCGGCACGCTGAACGACGGCTACGTCAGCGTGGACACCGCCGCCACCGGAAACGTGGAACTCATCCTCAGCGGCGCCTCGATCACGAACTCGCGTTCCGCTCCGCTCTACGTCACCAACGCCAGCGCCGTCACCGTCACGCTGGCCGCCGGGACCAGCAACAGACTCACCGACGCGTCGACCTACACCAACACCGGCGAGCCGGACGCCGCGCTGTTCAGCACGGCCGGGCTGACCATCGGCGGCACCGGCTCGCTGGACGTACGCGCCAACTACGCCGACGGCATCGTCAGCAAGGATGCCCTGGTCATCCAGTCGGGCACGATCACCGTGAACTCGGTGGACGACGCCATCCGGGGCAAGGACTCGCTCACCGTCAACGGCGGCACCATCAACGTGACATCGAGCGGCGGCGACGGAATAAAGTCCAACGACACCGAGGACGGCAAGGGCGTCGTCACCATCACCGACGGCACGATCACCGCCGCCGTCGGCGACGACGCCATCAAGGGCGAGAACGCGGTGAACGTCTCCGGCGGAACCATCAACGTGACCCGGTCGTACGAGGCGATCGAGGGGCTGCGGACGACGATCAGCGGCGGCACCGTCAACGCGGTGGCGAGCGACGACGCGATCAACGCCGTGGAAGAGGGTCTCGGGGACTGGGTCCCCTCCACGATCGCGTTCATCCGGGTCACCGGCGGCACGGTGGTGGCCACCGGCGGGACCGACGGCTTCGACTCCAACGGCGAGCTGACCTTCGCCGGCGGCACGGTGGTGGCCAACGGCTCCAGCACCGTAGGCGGGGGTGAGGGCGCGTTCGACGCCGACGGGCCGATAACCTTCACCGCCGGCACGGTGGTGGGCGCCGGCCTGACCTCGCTGGCCGTGTTCCGGGCGGTGCCGAACACCGGCCAGGGCTGGGTGGCCCCCCGGTTCACCACCAACCTCGCGGCCAACACCATCGTGCACGTCGTCTCCGGCAGCGCGGTGGTGGCCTCGTTCCGGTCGTCGCAGACCATCCGGGAGGTCGTCTTCTCGTCCAACCGGATCGCCAACGGCCAGCAGTACGACATCTACACCGGCGGCAGCGTCAGCGGCACCGGCATCGGCGGCTACTACGCCAGTGGCAGCATCACCGGCGCGACCCGGGTGTTGACCGGCGTCACCGCCGGGCGGTACGGCCGGTTCTGAGCTGTACCGGCCGGCAGGGGGCCGGAGGCGTCCCGGGCGGGGCGCCTCCGGCAGTCGTCAGTCCAGCAACTGGTTGAGCAGTCCGCCGCCACCGCCCTGCTCCTGGCGGCCCATGCCCTGGATCGGCGGCTCCTCGGAGGGCTGGACGATCACGAAGCCCTGCCCGGCGAAGCTCATCGTGAACGCCTCACCGGTACGCCGGCCGAGCAGCGTGCCGAGGCCGAGCTGCTCGGCCCGGTGGTAGCCGGTCTGCAGGCTCGCCGACCAGGCGACCGCGGCCTGCGGGTCGACGTACGTCGGCGCGTCGACGTTGAGCACCACCGGGGTGCCCTTGGTGGTGATCGCGATCCGGCCGTAGCCGCTGAAGACGCAGTTGAACAGCCCGGACGACGACATCATGCCGGCCCCGCCGACCATCTTGATGTCGTATTGCAGGGTGGAGTCGAAGGCGAGCACGCTGGAGCCGTTGATCGACAGCGCGTCGCCCGGCTCCAGGTCGATGATGTGCACGTCCGCCGCGTAGTCGGCCAGGAAGACGTCACCCCGTCCGCTGATCTTCATCAGCGGGACACCCTCGCCGGTCAGCTTCTGCTTGAGAAACTTGCCGAGCCCGCCCGAGCCCAGCGCCTGGAACTGCACCTGCCCCTGGTACGCGACCATGGAGCCGACCCGGGCCATCGCCTCGCCGTTGAGTTCGATCTTCAGCATCTTGGAGTTCTGCAGCCGCATCCCGGGCTGGTGTGACTCCTTCTCCAGGTTCTCTGCCGAAAACAGCGCGCTGCGCATCACGTTCCTCCTGACGGGTGGAGGACCGAGGGTAGGCAACCGGCGCAACCAGGCAGTTCCCGGGGGCGGCCGTTCCCGGTGGTCAGGCAGGTCCGGGACCGGCCAGGCGCGGCCGAGGTCGCTGGTTCAGGCCCAGCCCAGGTCGTGCAGCCGGTCGTCGTCGATGCCGAAGTGGTGGGCGATCTCGTGCACCACCGTGATCGCGACCTCGTCGACGACGTCGTCCTCGGTGTCGCAGATCCGCAGGATCGGCCGACGGTAGATGAAGATCCGGTCGGGCAGCACCCCGGCGTAGTCCCAGCCCCGGCTGGTCAGCGCGTGGCCCTCGTAGAGGCCGAGGAGTTCGGGGCCGTCCTCCGGCGAGTCGTCCTCCACCAGGATGACGACGTTGCTCATCAGGTTGAGCAGTCCCTCCGGCACCTCGTCGAGGGCCTCGGCGACCAGTTCCTCGAAACGCTCGCGGCTCATCTCGACCGGCACCGCCCAATTGTGCCGCACCTGACCGGGTGGGCCGGCGCCCGTCGTGAGGCGCGACGGCCGTCCGGGACGCACCGGACGCGCCACAAACGTCGACGATCGCGATGATCAGGGCCGGCGGCGCCGCGCTCGGCGGCGTACCGGGAAGTGCCCTGACCACCGCGATCGAGGGATGGGTGGGGAGGTTTCGCCAGGATCAGGCGGCGAGGCGGGCGTTGAGCGAGATCTCGGCCCCGGGCGAGAGCAGCCGGGAGATCGGGCAACCCGCCTTGGCGGCCTCGGCGAGCTTGTTGAACTCGGCCTCGTCGATCCCCGGCACGTCGCCGACGGTGTCGAGGTCGATCCGGGTCACCGTCATGCCGGCGTCGGTCTTGTCGAGGTGCACCTGGGCGGTGGTCTCGACCGAGGTCGGCGTGAATCCGGCGTCGGCGAGAGCCTTGGAGAAGGCCATCGAGAAGCAGCCGGCGTGCGCCGCGCCGATCAGCTCCTCCGGGTTGGTGCCCTCGCCCTCCTCGAAGCGGGACTTGAACGAGTAGTTCCCCTGCAACCCGCCCTTGCCGGTGCGGATCGTGCCGGAACCTTCGGTGAGATTGCCCTGCCAGCGGGCGGATGCGGTGCGGATAGGCATGGTGCCGACGCTAGCTCAAAGCGACCGGCGACGCGACGACCCCGGCCAGGACGCGGACCATCCGGGCCCAAGCGGTACGGGGCCGGTCCGCGGCCGCTGTGCCATCATCGATGGCAGGAGTCCGCCGTGGAAGGGGTCAGCGATGCCCGACGACGTCTCCATCCCCCGCCAGGACGGGCCGGACGGCCGTCGGGACACCGGCCCGGAGGATCCGGCACGCCCGGGCGACGACGCGGAACCCACACCGGACGGTGCCAGCATCGTGTCGTGGGGCGACCGCCCGGGTACCGGGGGGCGGGCCGGGCTCGCCCTGCGCCGGCTCGGCCGGGACAGCCGGTTGGTGCCGGTGGTCGGTGCCGCCGGGGCGGCAGCCGTCTTCGCCTCGCTGATCGGCGACTGGGCGGTCACCAGCATGACGGTCGAGGGTGCCGAGAACGCGGTCGCCCTGGGCAGCGGCGTGGTGGACATGTCGACGTTCGGCACGGCGTACCTGGTCGGGGTCTTCGGCGTGCTCGGCTGCCTGGCGCTGGTCCTGTTCGGCTCGCCCGGGGTACGCCACAACGCCCGGGTCGTCGGGCTGGCCGTGTCCGGGGCGGTGCTCGGGGTACTGGTCGCCACCACCGGCTCGCTCGACACCCTGGCCGACCGCTGGCAGATGTACGGCCAACTGGACGGGATGGTCATCGAGTACGGCCAGGGCCTCGTGCTGGCGTACGTCGGCACCGGCGGGTTCGGGCTGGCCCTGCTGCTCGCCGGGCGTTTCGTCCGGCGGAGCGCGGTCGCACCGGCGCCGGCCGCCGAGCCGGGCGCACCGGCCGGACCCCTGCCGGCGGAGGAGTCC
Source organism: Plantactinospora sp. ZYX-F-223 (assembly GCF_039649625.1). NCBI lineage: Bacteria > Bacillati > Actinomycetota > Actinomycetes > Micromonosporales > Micromonosporaceae > Plantactinospora > Plantactinospora sp. ZYX-F-223. The sequence goes on from NZ_JBDJAV010000009.1 coordinate 162,586, forward strand.
GACTGGCCGTGGCGGCGGCCCCGGGCGGCCGGCACTGCGGAGGTGGCCGACGATGACGACGGCCGGCCGCCACCGATCGACCTGACGGTGACCCCGACCAAGCCGTTCGCGCGCTGAGCCGTCCCCGCCGGCCGGCCTGGCACGGATTCGGCCAGGGCCACGGTCCGGATGCCGGGGACGGGGGCCGCCACCGCCCCGACCGGGCCGCGCGTCGGCCGGGCGTATCTCGATACACCTGCCCCGCCGCGCACCGGTAGGCTCGGTTCCCGTGATTGACCTGCGTCTGCTCCGCGACGATCCGGATACCGTACGTGCCAGCCAGCGTGCCCGTGGCGAGTCCGAGTCCGTGGTCGACGACCTGCTGCGGGCCGACGAGGAGCGGCGGGCGGCGGTCGGGCGTTTCGAGGCGCTCCGGGCCGAGCAGAAGCAGCTCGGCAAGCGGATGCCAAAGGCCGACCCGGCGGAGAAGGCCGGGCTGCTCGCCCGGACCAAGGACCTCTCCGCCGAGGTGAAGGCGGCCGAGGCCGCGGTCGGCGCGGCCGAGGCGGCGCTGCGCCGGGCGCAGTACGCGATCCCGAACGTGGTCGAGCAGGGCACTCCGCCCGGCGGCGAGGACGACTTCGTGCTGCTCCGCGAGGTCGGCACCCGGCCCGAGATCGAAAACCCGCGCGACCACCTGGAACTGGGCGAGGCACTGCGGGCGATCGACGTCGAGCGCGGCGCGAAGACCTCGGGCAGCCGGTTCTACTACCTGACCGGGGTGGGCGCGCTGCTCCAGCTCGGCCTGCTGCAACTCGCCGTCGCCCAGGCGGTGGAGTACGGCTTCGTCCCGACCATCACCCCGTCGCTGGTGAAGCCGGAGGCGATGGAGGGCACCGGGTTCCTCGGCTCGCACGCCAGCGAGGTCTACCGGCTGGAGGCCGACGACCTGTTCCTGGTCGGCACCAGCGAGGTGCCGCTGGCGGCGTACCACTCGGGGGAGATCCTGGACCTGACCGAGCCGGTGCGGTACGCCGGATGGTCGTCCTGCTACCGCCGGGAGGCCGGCTCGTACGGCCGGGACACCCGGGGCATCATGCGGGTACACCAGTTCGACAAGGTCGAGATGTTCTCCTACTGCCGGCCGGAGGAGGCGCACGACGAGCACCTCCGGCTGCTGGCCTGGGAGGAGGAGATGCTGGCCAAGGTCGAGCTGCCCTACCGGGTGATCGACGTGGCAGCGGGTGACCTGGGCAGCAGCGCGGCCCGCAAGTACGACTGCGAGGCGTGGGTGCCGTCGCAGGGCCGTTACCGGGAGGTCACCTCGACCTCCAACTGCACCACCTTCCAGGCCCGGCGGCTGAACGTGCGATACCGGGACGATCAGGGCCGCCCGCAGACGGCCGCGACCCTGAACGGCACCCTGGCCACCACCCGCTGGCTGGTACCGATCCTGGAGAACCACCAGCAACCGGACGGCTCGGTACGGGTCCCCAAGGCCCTCCAGCCGTACGTCGGCGGTCGGGACGTACTCGAACCGAAGTGAACCCCTCCCGGTGAAGAGCACTTCACACAAATGTCATGGAGCCACCCCGGAAGGTGAGATACGGTTGCTGCCCCGTCACCGCCAGCTGACCCGGTAGCAGCAGTTCCGGCGACTTCTCCGAGCCTGGCGGGCGGCGGGCTGGAGGAGGAGCCATGCCCCGACCCGGGTTGCCGAAGCTGATCGCCACCGACCTCGACGGGACGCTGGTGCGCACCGACGAGACCGTCTCGGCGTACACCCACGAGGTGCTGGACCGGGTCCGGGCCGCCGGCATTCCGGTGGTGGGCGCCACCGGTCGCGGGCCCCGGTTGGCCGAGCTCACCCGCAACGACATCCGGGCCGCCGACTTCCTGGTGATGGCCGGCGGCGGCCGGGTGGTCGACCAGACCGACCCGGCCGGGCCGGTGATCCTGCGGGACGAGCGGTTGCCCGGTGCGTCCCTGGCCGAGCTGCTCCGGGTGCTGGAGGCCGAGGTGGGGCCGATGACCGTGATGGTCGAGGCGCTGGACGCACCGGGTGCCCCACTCTGGGGTGATTTCGACGCGACCTGGCCGTACCAGGACCGGTTCGAGGCGCGGGCCCGGGTCGACTGCCTGGGCAGCGACGTGATCAAGGCGTTCGCCCGGACTCCCGACCACGACGTCGACACCCTGCTCGCGACGGCCCGCCGGCTGATACCGGCGGAGTGGGCCTCGATCACCCAGGCCGGGCTCGGCTTCATCGAGATCTGCCCGCCCGGGGTGGACAAGGCGACCGGGCTGGCCGTGGTGGCCCAGACCCTCGGCGTCGACCCCGCCGAGGTGCTGGTCTTCGGGGACATGCCCAACGACCTGCCGATGTTCGAGTGGGCCGGCTGGGCCCGGGTGGCGGTCTCCAACGCCCACCCCACGGTGCGGCGGGCCGCCGACGAGGTGACCCTGCGCAACGACGACGACGGGGTCGCGGTCTACCTCGATCGACTACTCTCGCGTTGATGGGACGACTACCTCGGCTGGTGGCCACGGATCTCGACGGCACGCTGCTGCGGGCGGACCGGACGGTCAGCCCGCGTACCGTCGAAGCGATCTCGCGGATCTCCGCCGAGGGCGTCGGCGTGGTCCTGGTGACCGGCCGCCCGATCCGCTGGCTCCAGCACGTCTACGACCAACTGGGCCTGCCGCTGCCGACGGTCTGCGCCAACGGGGCGGTGGTCTACGACCCGGTCGCCGACCAGGTGCTCCGGGCCGACCCGCTCGCTCCGGACCTGCTCGCCGAGGTGGTCCAGCGGCTCCGCGCCGAGGTGCCCGGGGTGACCTTCGCGGTGGAGGTGACCGACGGCCGCGAGATCCGGCACGAGGTGGACTATCCGCTGAGCTGGGATCGGGGCTACCCCGACATCCGGACGATCGAGAGTCCGGCCGACCTGCACGCCGTACCGGCGGTGAAACTGCTGGCCCGAGCCGGCACACAGGACCCGGACGTCTTCGTGAAGGTGGTGGCCGGGGCACTGGCCGGGCTCGCCGAGGCGACCCACTCGTCGTACAGCGGACTGATCGAGATCTCGGCGGCCGGGGTGACCAAGGCGGCCGGGCTGGCATGGTACTGCACCCGGCACGGGGTGGACGCCGCCGACGTGGTCGCCTTCGGGGACATGCCGAACGACGTACCGATGCTGACCTGGGTCGGCCGGGCGGTGGCGGTGGCGAACGCGCATCCGGCCGTACTGGAGATCGCCGGTGACGTGACGGCGAGCAACGAGGAGGACGGGGTGGCGGCGTACCTGGAGGCGCTGCTCGACTCCGACCCGGCGGGCGGCGCCGACGCCGCCGGACCGGGCAGCCACGCCGCGGACCGGATCGCCGACCCGGCCTGACCGGCAGCGCTCTGGTTCCGGCCCGGCCGGGCTCGTGGGCCCGACCGGGCCGATCGGTGGTCGGGGGAGTTAGAGGTACTGGCCGGGACCGGGACCCTCACCGGGTTGCCCGGCATTGCCGCCCGGCATGCCCGGAAGTGTGCCGGCGGGGCCCATCGGCAGCGCGGGACGCCCACCGGAACGCATCTGCTCCAACTGCATCCGGGCCGCCATCTGCTGGGCGACCAGCGCCGCCTGGATGCCGTGGAACAGCCCTTCCAGCCAGCCGACCAGTTGGGCCTGGGCGATCCGCAGCTCCGCCTCGCTCGGCGCGGCGTCCTCGCCGAACGGCAGGGACAGCCGCTCCAACTCCTCCCGCAGCTCCGGGGCGAGCCCGTCCTCCAGCTCGACGATCGACCGCTGGTGGATCTCCCGCAGCCGGTGCCGGCTGGCGTCGTCGAGCGGCGCGGCCTTGACCTCCTCCAGCAACTGCTTGATCATGCTGCCGATCCGCATCACCTTCGCCGGCTGCTCGATCAACCGCGACGGGTCCTCGCCAGGCGTCTCGCCGTCGGTCGGCACGGTGCCGACCGGGCGCCCGTCCGGGCCGACCACCAGCACGGCGCCGCCGCCGGGGCGCTTGCCCGCTGGAGCCGAGTCGTCGTTGTCTTCCTGGGAACGTGGCACGTCGGTCATGCCCCCATCTTCCCGCAACGACCTCCCGCGACACGCGCCGCCCACCGCCGGCGAGCGGGCGCGGTGCCGCTCCCCCTCCCAACGGCTGGTGGCGGTGCCCGCACCGTACGGTCGCACCATGGCCGAAGACCGTCCCGCCGCCCCTCCCGCCGATCCGCGGGAGGTGCTCGATCGGCCGGCGCCGCCACCTGACCTGCGACTGCGGTACGGCACCGACCCCGAGCAGGTCGCCGACCTGCGCCTGCCCGCCGCACCCGCCGGTCCGGCCCGACCGCTGGTGGTGGTCGTGCACGGCGGCTTCTGGCGGGCCGAGTACGACCGCCGGCACACCGGACCGCTCGCGGCGGACCTGGCCGGCCGGGGCTACCCGGTGGCCCAGTTGGAGTACCGCCGGACGGGGCAGCCAGGCGGGGGCTGGCCGGGCACCTTCGACGACGTCACGGCCGGGATCGCCGCGCTGCCCGGGCTGGTCGGGGCCGTGCTGCCGGCCGGCCGGATGGCGCCGGGCCCGCCGATCCTGCTCGGGCACTCCGCCGGTGGACACCTCGCGCTCTGGGCCGCGCTGCGTGCCCCGGCCGGGGTACGCGGGGTGCTCGCCCTGGCCCCGGTGCTGGACCTCGCCGAGGCGTACCGGCTGGACCTGGACGGTGGCGCGGTGGCCGCACTGCTCGGCGGCGGCCCCGAGGAGGTGCCGGACCGGTACGCGGCGGCCGACCCGGCCCGCGCGGCGGCACCCCCGATCCGGACCTCGATCGTGCACGGCACCCTGGACCAGCAGGTACCGGTGGCGCCGAGCCGCCGGTACGCTGCCAGAGCCCACGGCACCGACCTGCGCTTCGTCGAACTGCCCGAGTGCGAGCACTTCGGGCTGATCGACCCACTGTCCCGCGCGTGGACCGTTGTACTGGCCGAGTTACATTGGCTAACTGGGAGATCAGGCGGCATTGACGCAGCACCGCGTTCCCGGTAGAACCCCGGGAGAGCTGCGCTCCCAACGCCGCTCCGGGAGGGATCCGTGTCGCAGATGGACCGCAGACGAGCGCTCAAGCTGCTGGGCTCGCTCGGCGCGCTCGGCGCCACCGGGCTGGCCGCCGCGTGCGGCCGGTCGGACGGCCTCGAAACCGAGGAGCCAATCAGCGACGAACCGGTGCGGATCGGCATGATCGTCGCCCAGTCCGGCGTCTACAAGCCGATCGGCGACGAGATGCTGCGCGGGTTCCAGCTCTATCTCGACCTGAACGACCAGCGGCTCGGCGGACATCCGGTCGACCTGGTCGTCGCCGACGAGGGCGAGACGCCCGAATCCGGTCGGGCCGCCCTGGACCAGCTCGTCAAGCAGGGGGTACTGGCGCTCACCGGAGTGGTCAACTCGGCGGTCATGCTCGGCCTGCGGGACGCCGTGGAGCAGGCGAAGATCCCGCTGATCGGCTCCAACGCGTCCCCGTCGACGTTGCAGAGCGTGGTCTACATCTGGCGTACGTCGTACATCAACGACGAGCCGGGACGGGCGCTGGCGCCGTACGTCAAGGAGCAGGTCGGGGCGAACGGCCGGGTGGCGATCATCTCTCCGGAGTACGACGCCGGCCTCGACGCGGTGCAGGGCTTCCGGCAGAGCTTCGGGGAATCCGACGAGCGGATCTCCGACCCGGTGATCTGGACCGAGTACTTCCCCGGCAAGCCGCCCCGGAACGCCTTCGCGCCGTACATCACCCAACTGGTCAACCGCGATCCCGCCGCGATCTACTGCTTCTTCTCCGGCGACTCGGCGGTCGAGTTCCTCAAGAAGCTGCGCCAGGCCGGCTACCGCAAGCCGATCTACGCGCCGGGCTTCCTCACCGAGGGGCCGGTGCTCGGGCAGCTCAGGTCGCGTGAGGCCGAGGGCATCGTCACCTCGCTCAACTACTCCGCCGACCTCAACAACGCGGCCAACCGCCGGTTCGCCTCCGCCTTCCGCAAGGCGCACGGCTCGACCCCGACCACCTACGCGATGGCCTCCTACGATGCCGCGCAGGTGCTCGGCAAGGGGATCCGGATCGCCGGGGAGAACCTCAACCCGTTGCAGCTCAACCTGGCGCTCGGCCGGATCGGGCAGATCGACAGCCCGCGCGGCCCGTGGCAGTTCAACCAGCCGCGTACGCCGCAGCAGAAGTGGTATCTGCGCGAGGTGCAGTTGGACGGGCAGGTGCTGTCCAACGTACTGATCAACGAACTGGCGACGCTCGGCTGAGCCGGCGGGACGGGTCCCGGCGGGGCGGGCTCAGTCGCGCAGCTCGGCGACGCAGCACTTGACGCTGCCGCCGCCCTTCTTCAGCTCGGAGAGCTCGACCGGGACCGGCAGGTAGCCGGCGGCGGCGACCTTGGCCGCCATCCCACTGGCCTCGCTGTTGAGCACCACGTGCCGGCCGTCGCTGACCAGGTTCAGCCCGAACGCGAACGCGTCGACCTCGTCGGCCCGAACCGCGTCCGGGAAGAGCTGGGCCAGTACCCGCTGGGCGGCGACCGAGAAGGCCTCCGGGAAGTACGCGATGTTGCCGTCGTCGAGCGGGGCCAGCGCGGTGTCCAGGTGGTAGAAGCGCGGGTCCACCAGGCGCAGCGAGACGACCGGTCGGCCGAGCACCTCCTGCGCCTCGGCGTGCGCGGCCGGCTCGGTCCGGAAGCCGTACCCGGCCAGGATCAGGCCGCCGTGCGCCTCCGGCAGGTAGGTGAAGTCGCCCTCACCCTCGTTGATCTCGGCGGGCGCGACGAACCGCGCGCCCCGCGCCTCGTGGAAGGAGCGGTGCGCCGCCGCCTCGGGAGTCCGCTGCGGGTGCCGGAACCGGGCGCCGTAGACGGTGCCGTCGACCACGAAGGCGCCGTTGGCCGCGTAGACCATGTCCGGCAGGCCGGGTTCCGGAGCGAGTTCGTGCACCGTGTGACCGAGGTCGAGCAGGGTCTCCCGCAACCCGTGCCACTGCTTGACCGCCAGCTCCCGGTCGACCGGGGTGGCGGTGTCCATCCACGGGTTGATCGCGTACTCCACGGTGAAGTACTCCGGCGGACACAGAAGATATGTCCGCTTTCTGGGGATCCTCGGCTGGTTCACGGATCCAAGGGTAGGTACGGTACAGGTTTACTAACAGCCAGAACCGTTGCCTGAGAGAGGCGGAACGTTGCAGATCGACGGCGTGGACCAGCGAATCATTGCGTCACTCGTCGCCGACGCCCGTGCCTCGTACGCGGAGATCGGCTCCCGGGTCTCGCTCTCCGCACCCGCGGTGAAGCGCCGGGTCGACCGGTTGCGGGCGGCCGGAGTGATCCGGGGATTCACCACCGTCATCGACCCGGCGGCGGTCGGCTGGAGCACCGAGGCGTTCGTGGAGCTCTTCTGCACCGGGCGGACCACCCCGACCCAGATCACCGTGGCGACCCGGCGGCATCCCGAGGTGGTCGCCGCCTACACCGTCTCCGGCGAGGCCGACGCGCTGGTCCACCTGCGGGCGGCCGACATCGCCCACCTGGAACAGGCCCTCGAACGGCTCCGCGCCGAGCCCTTCGTCACCTCGACCCGGAGCATGATCGTGCTGTCCCGGCTGGTCGACTCGCCCACCGTGGTAGCCGCCCCGGCCTGACCGGGAGCGCCCACCGGGCGACCGTCCGGGGCAGATGCGGCATTCGATCACGTTGGCGCTTCTGCCCTGTTTCCTTCCGGTTGCGGTGGGAGCGTTCCCATGTAATGATGTCCATCAATTGGTACTTGAGTCGCGAGCCGGGCAAGAACATTACGTCGCCCAGGGCAGCCGATTTCAGGAAATGGGCGACCGCGCGCCGGAACCCCGCTACCGCGGAGCGGGCATCGTGCCGCACCACCCGATCCGAACGTGCCGCCGTCACGCCCCACCAGGGCGAACGGTGGATGCCATCGTCGCGAGGAGTAGTCAAGATGCACACGAACCCCTTATCCCGGGGTAAGTGGTCGCCGGCCCGTCGCGGGCTGGCCGCCGCCGCGGCCTTCACCCTCGTCTCCGGTCTGCTGGTCGGTCAGGCCAGCCAGGCCAGCGCCGCTCCCCGGATCGACAACCCCTACGAGGGGGCCACGGTCTACGTGAACCCGGACTGGGCCGCGAAGGCCACCGCCAGCGGCGGTGCCGCGATCGCCGACCAGCCCACCGGGGTCTGGATGGACCGCCGCGCCGCGATCACCGGCACCGAAGGCGCCCGTGGCCTGCGGGAGCACCTGGACACGGCACTGGAGCAGGGCGCCGACCTGATCCAGATCGTCATCTACAACCTGCCCGGCCGGGACTGCGCCGCGCTCGCCTCCAACGGCGAACTGGGGCCGGACGACATCGAGATCTACAAGTCGGAGTACATCGACCCGATCGTCGAGATCATGGGCGATCCCGCCTACGCCGACCTGCGGATCGTCAACATCATCGAAATCGACTCGCTGCCGAACCTGATCACCAACGTGGGTTCGCGGGAGACGGCGACGCCGGAGTGCGACGAGATGCTGGCAAACGGCAACTACGTCGAGGGCGTCGGCTACGCGCTGGCCCAGCTCGGGTCGCTGGAGAACACCTACAACTACATCGACATCGGCCACCACGGCTGGCTGGGCTGGGACGACAACTTCGGCGCGGCCGCCCAGCTCTTCCACGAGGCGGCGACCGCCGCCGGGGCCACCGTGGACGACGTGCACGGCTTCATCAGCAACACCGCCAACTACGGCGTACTGCGCGAGGAGTTCTTCGACGCCAACACCGTGGTCGGCGGCCGGCCGGTCCGCGAGGCCAGCACCTTCGTCGACTGGAACCGGTACGTCGACGAGCTGTCGTACGCCCAGGCGTACCGGGACGAGCTGATCTCGGTGGGCTTCAACAACGACATCGGAATGCTGATCGACACCTCCCGCAACGGCTGGGGCGGCCCGAACCGGCCGACCCAGGCCAGCACCTCGACCGACCCGGAGATCTTCGTCAACGAGTCGCGCATCGACCGCCGGATCCACCTCGGCAACTGGTGCAACCAGTCCGGTGCCGGCATCGGCGAGCGGCCGACCGCGTCTCCGGAGCCCGGCATCGACGCGTACGTCTGGATCAAGCCGCCGGGCGAGTCGGACGGCGCCAGTCGGGAAATCCAGAACGACGAGGGCAAGGGCTTCGACCGGATGTGCGACCCGACCTACGAGGGCAACCCGCGCAACCAGAACAACATGTCCGGTGCCCTGCCCGACGCCCCGCTCTCCGGGCACTGGTTCGAGGCTCAGTTCCAGGAGCTGCTCCGCAACGCCTACCCGCCGCTGTGATCCCCCGGACGGCTCTCGCCCTGCTCCGGTGGAGGATCTGACCCGGCAGCAGCCCGGTAGGAGACCTGGTGCGGTCGACCGACGTCGGCCGCACCAGGGGCGTGTCCGGGGACCGGTGACCGGGGCCGGGAACCGTGGACGCGGGTCGGCGCGTCGAACCGCGCATGACACCCGAACGGGGAACTCGATCCGGCGCCACCGTCGGCACGGCGTTCGTCGCCGGCCTGGCGCTGACCGGCATGCTGCTGACCGGCTGCACCTCCGAGCCGGATCCCACTCCGCCACCGCCGTCGCCCGACACCGGCGTACCGGCCAGTGGGCTGCGGCTGGTCGCCTTCGACTCCTGCGCAAGCGCGCTGGCCGGGCTCCGCGCCGCCGCCAGGGCGTACGTCGGGCCGTACGGCCTACCGGGCGGCTCTATGGAGCCGGCGTTCCAGGCCACCGACGGTGGTGCCGAGCGGGCCGCCGGCGCCGACGCGGGGACCGCCCGGGACAACGCCGCCGCACCCGGCGCCGGATCCGGCCACTCGGGGACCAACACCCACGAGGCCGGGGTGGACGAGCCGGACCTGGTGAAGACCGACGGCCGGCGCATCGTGACGGTCGACCAGGGCACGCTGCGGGTGATCGATCCGGCGAGCCGGCGGCTGACCGGCACCCTGAAGCTCGACTCCGGCCCGGACGTCGGCTGGGCCGAGACCAACCTGCTGCTGCACGGCGACCGGGCACTGGTGCTGGCCCGGGAGCACGGCGTGGTCCACCCGGGCCTGAGCCGGCGGGCCCGGCCCGGCGTGCCCCCCGCCGACGACCAGCAGCAGGCCATCGTCGGTCCCCGACTGATCCTGGTCGACCTGGCCGGCGCCCCGAAGATCGTCGGCGACTACCGGATGGACGGCGGCCTGGTCGACGCCCGGCAGGTCGGCCCGACCGTCCGGGTGGTGGTGCGCTCCTGGCCCCGGCTCGACTTCCCGCTGAACAAGGCAGCGGGGCCGGCCGACGAGAAGAAGAACCTCGCCGCCAACCGGAATATCGTGGACCAGGCACCGATCGACGCCTGGCTGCCCCGCTACCAGACCAGCACCGGTGGGCAGACCAGCACCGGCCGAGTCGGCTGCGACCGGTTGAGCCGGCCGGCGGTCTACTCCGGCACCTCGCTGGTCACCCTGCTCAGCTTCGACCTCGGCGCCGCCAGCCTCGGCGACGGCGACCCGGTGACGGTCGCCGCCGACGGCGAGACCGTCTACAGCAACGGGTCGCGGCTCTATCTCGCCAGTGACCAGCGCTGGCGGGTGCTACCGTCGCTGACCTCCGGCGACCGGGCGCCCGACCCGAAGGACGAGCAGACCGACATCTACCAGTTCGACATCTCCGGCCCGGACCGGCCCCGCTACGTCACCGCGGCCACCGTGCCCGGCTGGCTGGTCAACCAGTACGCGCTGTCGGAGTGGGACGGACACCTCCGGGTGGCCACCACCAGCGGGCGTACCTGGGGACAGAACCCGAAGTCCAGCTCAGCGGTGTACGTGCTGCGCGCCGACGGGCGGACGCTGACCGAGACCGGCCGGGTCACCGGGCTGGGCAAGGGCGAACGCATCTACAGCGTGCGGTTCGCCGAGGGGACCGGCTACGTGGTGACCTTCCGGCAGACCGATCCGCTCTACACCGTGGACCTGCGCGATCCCCGTAAGCCGACCGTCACCGGCGAGTTGAAGATCACCGGGTACTCGTCGTACCTGCACCCGATCGGCGACGGGCGGCTGATCGGGGTCGGCCAGGAGGCCAACCGGCAGGGGCGGACCGAGGGCAGCCAGGTCTCCCTCTTCGACGTCTCCGACCTGACCAAACCGACCCGGATCGCCCAGCACCACGTCCGGTACGGCCACTCCGAGGCCGAGTTCGACCCGCACGCGTTCCTCTACTGGCCGGCCACCAAGACGCTGGTGGTGCCGCTGACCACGTACCAGGTGGCCGGCATCGACGGCAAGGGCAGGCTTGGCGGCGGCGCGCTGGTGCTGCGGGTGACCGACGGCGGCTTCACCGAGGCGGGCCTGGTGGAGCACGCCGAGGCGCGTACCACGGAGTCGAGCGGGATGATCCGCCGCTCGCTGATGGTCGACGGGGTGCTCTGGACCATCTCCGACGGCGCCATCAAGGCGACCGACCTCGGCACCCTCGGCACGCTGGGCGTGATCCGCATCTAGGAGGGACTACAGGTACATCCCGGTCCGGTGCTCGCCCGAGCCCCGGTTCTGCGGCTTGTCGCCCTCGCCGAAGAACCGCCGGCCGCCGAACTCGCCGTGCAGCCGGTCGTCCAGCTCGTCGGCGAGCCCGGTCATCACCTGTACGGCCAGCATCAGGTGGGTCGCCTGGAAGTTGCGGCCGAAGACCGGGATCGACGCCCAGACGGTGTCGTTGGTGCAGTAGAGCCGGCCGATCGGCATCCGGTTGGTCAGCTCGGAGAGCTTGACGTAGAGCTGCTCGGTCGGCTCGACCTCGGTGAGCACCGGGGAGAAGACGTCGACCAGCGGAGGGTTGTCCCGGACCCGGACGAAGACCATCGCCGATCCGGCCCGGATGCCGATGTCGCCGTCGGAGTCGACCTGGAGCTGGTCCGCCGACGACTTCAGCATCGCCGAGACCACTGTCCGGACCCGGTCCTCCAGGGCCAGCGCGTCGTTGCCGCTCTGCGCGGTCCGGGCCGCCGCGAGCGCCTCGTCGAGGTCGAGGTCGGCGGTCGGATCCGCCGCCACCTCGGGCCGGGCGGTGCCGAGCGGTTCGACCGCGAGCGGCTCGTCGGACTCGTCGTGGACCAGGAAGACGAGGAAGGCCGGGTGTGGTGCGCCGTACACGTCACGCAGGGTCCGCGACACGGTGGTGGCAAGCCGGACCGCCTCGCTGGTGCTGGCCCGCATCCCGAAGTGCCCACCGGAGCCCTCGAGCACGCCGGGCGGCGACCAGCCGAGCGCGATCATGTCGGCGATCGCGGCCCGGTCCAGCCGGTACCCCTGGGGCAGGGCGGCGTTGCCCACCGCCCGCAGGTCGACCTGGCCGTCCTCGCCGATCTCGATGCTCACCGAGTAGACGGCGTCCCCGGTGCCGGAGGCGGTGGGGTCGAGGGTGAGCGCGATCTGCGTACCGGTCGGCAGGCCGCGCAGTTGGCCGGCGAGCGCCCGGGCGAACTCCTGCCACGCCTCGGTCACCTTCACCCGGAGGTCCGCGGTGGTCGGTTCGTCGAGAAGGATCGATTCGTAATGCTCGGCCGGGCTCCCCTCGGTCACTTCGTCCCCCGGCGCCTCAGGGTTGTCAGCCGCCATAACCGCCTCCGTCCGTCAGGGCACCGCACACCCTACCCAGCCGACCGGTTGGCCGGGATAGTGCGGACCCCGATCAGACACTAGAGGGGCCGTCCCGGGTACCCGGAGGACAGGCCCCTCGGCGCAGACCGTCACTGGCGACGGGGACTGGCGGCGAAGAACTCCCACATCGCGGCGGTGGCATCGACGGCGGCCCGGTAACCGCTCGCCGACGGCCAGGCGTGGCCCATCCCGTTCACCGTGTAGTCGACGACCCGGCTGCCGTCCGGGCAGCTGCTCGCCGTGCGGTTCACCGTCCTGGTCGCGTCGACCCAGACCGGCTTCCCCACGGTGCAGCCCAGGTTCTTCTGCCAGCGGGAGAGCCCGCTGTACATCCGGGAGGAGTTGCGGTCCTCCCGGCCGATGAAGGTGATCAACGAGACGGGTCTGCTCGGCTTGTAGTTCGGGTCACTGGCCGCCGGGCCGCCGGCGAAGGCCCCGCTGACCGGCGCGATCGCCGCGAACACCTCGGGCGCCTCGACCCCGAGCGCGTACGTCAGCTCGGCGCCGGAGGAGAACCCCGTCGCGTAGACCCGGGCCGGGTCGACGGCCCACTCCTCGACCATCTTGTCGACCAGCGCCCGGACGAAGTTGATGTCGTCGCCCTGCTCGGCGATTCGGCTGAACTGCCTGTTCAGCGACTTCGGGTAGGCGACCAGGAATCCTTCGGCGTCGGCGAGGGTGTTGAGCCCGCTGGTGTCCCGCAGCCGGTCGACGCTCTGGTCGGTGCCGTGCAGGGCCACCACCAGCGGAGTGGGCGCGTCGGGGCGGTAGCCGGGCGGGGCGTGCACCGCCCAGGTCCGTTCCGCGCCGGCCCGGACGATCGCCAGGATGTGGTCGCCGGGCGCCGGGGAGACCGCCGGGCGGGCGGCCCGGGACGCACTCGGGTCGGTCTCCGGACCGGCGTCGCCTTCCGCACCGCAGGCGGCGGTCGTGCCGATGACCGCTGTCAACGCGATCGCTGCCAGGATGGATCGTCCAACGCTGCGCATCAGTTCCCCGTTCGATGTGCGGTTGCTGGTCGGGAGACTATGTCAAAATTGACATAGCAAAGCCGCTCCGGGAGATAACAGTTTGGCTACCGTCAGTGCGCTGGGTTATGCCCTGCTCTGCGCTCTCCACCGTGGCCCGCTCACCGGTTACGAACTGGTCCAGCGGATGCGCAAGCCGATCGGCTACTACTGGACCGCCCAGCAGAGCCAGATCTATCCCGAGCTGGCCCGGCTGTCGGCGAGTGGGCTGATCGAGCACGACGCCGAGGCCGGGCCGGGTCCACGGCAGCGCAAGACACACCGACTCACCGCCGCCGGCCGGGAGGCGCTGGCCGCCTGGCTGGTCGAGCCGCCCGCACCCCGGGCGTTCCGGGACGAGGCACTCCTCAAGACGTACGCGCTGGCCGCCGCCGATCCGGACGGGATGCGGGAGTTCTATCTCGCCGAGGCCGAGACGTACCAGCGCCGGCTGGACGCCTTCCAGGAACAGCACGCCGACCTGCTGTCCCGGCACGCGGACGATCCACTCCATCCGCAATTCGGCGCCTTCGCGACCCTGGAGCTGGCGCTGGCCGGCACACCGCCCCGGATCCGCTGGTGCCGGTGGATGGCCGAGCGGATGACCGAACTCGGCCGGCTCCGCCGCGAGTCGTCGCCGGATCCGGCCTAGTCGTCGGGGTCGCCGTTCTCCGACGACCAGCGGGCGGCCAGATCGGCGAGGTTGGCGGCCGCGACGGCCGGGTCCGCGCCGCGGCCGACCGCGAGCCCGAGCAGGTACGCGGTGACCGGAGCGCCGGGCCGGAGTACGTTGTGCGCCACGTCGCGGGCCAGGTCGAGTACCCGGGGCACGTCGACCTGCGCCGGATCGACGTCGAGTTCGGCACACGCCGCCGCCACCCAGCGGTCCATCGCGTTCACCTGATCCACTCCTCTGCCCGGCGTACGTCGTCCTCAGTGTCGCAGTCGAACCATGGTGGCGGCCCCGTCCCCCGCCACGCCAGCGCGGTCACGGTCAGCTCGGCGATCAGGGCGCGCATCGACGTACCGGTGAGGATGCCGTCGCGACCGGCGGCCAGTCGGGTCAACGCGGCCCGCAGCGGAGCGACCCGCCAGACCCCGCAGAGAAACTGCGCCCGTCCGGCGTTGTCGACGTAGACCACGCCGTCGACACCGGGTGCCCGGGACAGCGCGGTACGGAGCTGACGCACCGCGTCGGTGGTCAGCAGTGGCAGGTCGGCGGCGAGCAGCGCGACGGTGCCGGTGTCGGATGTGTCGGGCGGCGCCGTGTCGGATGTGTCGGGCGGCGCCGTGTCGGATGTGTCGGGCGGCGTGGTGCCGGGGAGCAGGGCCAGTCCGGCGGCGAGCGCGGCGACCGGTCCGCCACCGGGCGGCTGCTCCCGGGTCGCCCGAACGCCGGCCGGTAGCTCGCCGGCCGGGCCGACCACGACCCGGAGGTCGGCGTCGGCGGCCGCCGCGAGCACCCGGTCCACCATCGGGCGACCGCCCACCGGCAGCGCCGGCTTGTCGGCACCACCCATCCGGCGGGCCGCCCCACCGGCCAGCACCACCGCCGCGAACCCGCCCCCGTCCGGCTGGGCCGCGACGGACGCGGGCGCAGCGGGCTGGGCCGCGACGGACGCGATGGAGACGGGCTCGGCCGATTCCGGCGTGGTCGACGGCCCTGTTCCGGTCATGGCGGTAACGGTAACCGGGGCTTGCGGCGGTGGGCGACGGGCCGCGAGGCAGGATTGTGGGCATGGGACGAGCCAGTGGTCGGCGGAGTGTGCTGCGGATAGACCTGGACTCCGTCGCGGCGGGCGGTCGGGTCTCGGTGCGCCGGCAGGACAACCTCGCCGCCGAGGAGCCGCTGGAGATCCGGGTGGGTCCGGCCGGGCCAAACCGGCGTGCCCCGCTGGCGGTAACAATGCGTACCCCCGGCGACGACATCGACCTGGCGATCGGGTTCCTGGTCACCGAGGGGATCATCCGGACCGCCGACGACGTACGCACGGCGCAGCTCTGCGCCGGCACCGACACCCCGAACACCTACAACGTGGTGGACATCGTCCTCGCCGACGACGTACCGGCACCGACCACCGATCCGGCCCGGAACTTCTACACGACCAGTTCGTGCGGAGTGTGCGGCAAGGCCAGCATCGACGCCGTCCGGACCCGGTCCCGGCACGACGTGTCGACGGACCCGGTCACCGTGCCGGCACGTACCCTCGCCGATCTGCCGGACCAGCTCCGGGCCGCCCAGCGGGGCTTCGACCGTACCGGCGGGCTGCACGCCGCCGGGCTGTTCAGCGCCGACGGGAAACTCGTGGTGTTGCGCGAGGACGTGGGCCGGCACAACGCGGTCGACAAGGTGATCGGCTGGGCGGTCCGGGAGCAGCGGCTGCCGCTGCGCGGGCACCTGCTGCTGGTCTCCGGCCGGGCCAGCTTCGAGCTGACCCAGAAGGCGTGGATGGCCGGCATCCCGCTGCTCGCCGCCGTCTCCGCGCCGAGCACCCTCGCCGCCGAACTGGCGACCGAGGCCGGGATGACGCTGGTGGGCTTCCTCCGGGGCGGCACCATGAACGTGTACGCCGGAGACACCCGGATCACCCTCTGACCCGCACTTCCACGCTCGGCTCCGGCGAGTGCGGAGTGTCTGCGGTGCGGACTGTCGAGCTGCCCCGCCTGTGCGCCCACCGGATCCCACCCGAGATCCCGCCGTCATCGCCGCTCGTCACCGGGACAGGGCGACGAGTCGTCGCGGTCGGAGTCGAGCCAGTCGTCGAGTACGGAGGGGCCGATCCCGGCCTGTAACGCCTCGGCGAGGAGCTGGGCGAACGAGTAGCCGGGCTGCGCCTGCAACGCGCGTTCCACCGCCACGCTGGCCAGGGCGCCCTGCCCGGCCCGCCAGGCGGCGAAGCCGAGCAGGCTGGCCGGGGCGGGCACCAGTTCCGGCTCGGCCCGACGGAGCACGTCCGTCCAGAGCGCGAGATGCCACTCCTCGCCACCGGTCCGCCGCCAGGCGTCGTCCCGAACCGGCAGGTACACCAGGAGCAGACTGAGCCAGGCCACCTCGTCGTCGGTGAGTTGACCGCCGGTACGGTATCGATGCATCGCCCTGCGTACCGTCGTGCGGCCGGCCCGGCGCAGCGCCCGGCGGCCCTGCGGATCCCCGGGCGGGGCCTTCTCCAGCAGCGTGCCGAGGCGGGACTCCGCCTTCCTGGCCGCTTCCCGCAGGGCGTCCCGGGCCGGGCCGTCGACCGGGGCGATCCGCCGGACCAGGGCGTCCCGGTCGGGGAGTGCGACCTGACCGGCGAAGGTGGCCGCCGCGGCGAGCTGGCTGGTCGAGGAGTCGAACGGCCGCCCCTCGGCCGGACAGCAGTCGGCGTCTCCGCAGAGGTAGGACCAGTAGCGGTCCCCGGTCACCCGGAGCGCTTCGAGCACCGGCAGCCCGACCCGGCCGAGGGCGGCGGTCACCGCATCGACCGCCGGGGTGACCCGGGCCGGTCCGCCGTACCCGATGACGGTCGTGGTCTCGACACGCTGCCGGGCGACGACCGCCGCGACCTGCGCGGCGGCCTCGCCGACCTCGACGGTGGCCGCCGGGCCGGCGGTGGTGCCGGGCAGGTCGCCACGGGCGACGAAGACGACCCGGTTGCCGCGCAGCGCCATCACCACCAGGCTGTCGGCCGGGTGGAAGCCGAGCAGGTATGGCACGGCGGCGAGCAGGTCGGTGGTCGAGCGGACGGCGAGGACGGCTCGATCGATCGGGGTCATGGCGGGCAGCGTGCCGAGGCGGCAGCGATGACCGGGTACCCGATTGGCCACCTGTGGACGACACGTCCACGGTTATCCACAGCTACTCTTCGTAGTTCCGCTGCTCAGCCGGCAAGTGCGACCCGCCGCCAGATGTATCGCATTTCGTCGATGCCGACGGAAGCCAGCCCAGAAACCGTGCGGCGAGATCCATCGGCTTCCGGCCGGGCTGGTCCTCGATCGCGGCCAGCAACCGGCTGGCCAGGAAGACGGCCAGCCGATGCCGGTCGTCCCGGTACATCGCCAGCAGCACCAGCCGGGCGGGCTGGCACGGCCAGGGTCCGCCGCACTCCCGGCAGCGGAACAGCGGGCGGATCGGCGTGTGCGGCCGGAACCGGGCGTACGGCCGGCGGCTCACCACCGGGAGTTCCTGGCCCGCAGGCGCGACATCGGGTACGGCGCGGGTGTGATCGAGTCGGGGCAGCGCCAACGAAGTCCGCAACGGCAGTAGCGCCACAGTCGGCGCCAGTCCCGGCGGTGTTCGGGATCTGATCGAGATCGCCATTTCATGATGCCTTCCTCCGCCCGGCGGGTTGCGATGGATGCGGGGGTGGCGTCGCGGGCGTACACCTCGATGCCACCCCCGCGCACATCCGTCCGTCCTTTCGGGAATCGTGCGGGGGATCCGGACGAATGCGCCTGCCTTCCACTCTGGACGCGGGATGACTGACCCGGGAAGATGGGCGGCGGCCGGGTGGTCGGGCCGGCTGCGGAGGTATTGGGGCGTAGAGAATCGAGCACCTTTCGTAGAGAGTCGGAGAGCGCGGATGAGCATGTCAGCCAGCGAGTTTCTGCTATGGGAACTGCGCCGCCGGCGGGCGGTCGAGGGACTCAGCCAGGGCGAGTGGGGATCACGGATCTACTTCTCGTCGCAGCACGTGAGCGCCGTCGAGCGGGGTGCCCGGCCGGCGAAGCTCGACTATCTCCAGGCCGTCGACAACGAGTACGGCACGTCGCTGGCGGTCTTCTACGAGAGCTTCGTCAAGCAGGAACTCGCCCCGGTGTGGTTACGCCCCTGGCTGGAGTACGAGGAGAAGGCCACCGCCCTGCGACTGTACGATGCGCTCGTGATCCCCGGGCTCTTTCAGACCGAACGGTATGCCACGGATGGTGCTGTCATGCAGCCCTCTTCAGCCCGACGAGTTGGAGCATATGATCCAGATTCGGATAGGTCGACAAGCGGCTCTTGATCGTCCCAATCCACCTCGCATCTCGGCCATCATCGAGGAGTTGGCGCTGCGGCGCGGCGAGGCAGAGATCATGGCAGAGCAGATCCGCCATCTCATCACGCTCACCGAGCGGCCCAATATCACCATCCGCATCGTTCCGCTCGACGCACCGGCTCATCTCGGCTGGGGTGGCCCACTGGCGCTCGCCAGCTTCACCGATGCCGAGGACGTCGGGTATCTCGACAACCACCTGGAAGGACAGCCGGTAACCAGCGCGAACCAGGTGGCCAGCCTGCACGAGGTCTGGGATAGTGTCAGCGCAGTAGCATTGCCAGCTCGCCAATCCCTGGACCTGCTCAAGGAAGTGGCAAAGTCATGGACATGACCGACGCCGCCTGGCGTAAGAGCACGCGCTCCACCCCGAACGGCGGCAACTGCCTTGAGGTGGCCGACAACCTGCCAGGACGCGTACTCGTGCGGGACAGCAAGGACCGCGACGGCGGCACGCTTTCCTTCACTCCTGCCACCTGGCACGCCTTCATCACCGATCTGGCCCGACGTCGCTGAGCGGCGTCGGGAGACGTCCCCGCTGCTACGGCAGCTCAAGGAACTCCCGCAACGCGGTTTCGACAGTGCTCATCGTGGTGTGCGAGACGAAGCCGTGGTTGTCGCGGAGCGCGCTCCGGTCCAGGATCTGCACGACGCTGTGGATCCTGACGCACGCTCCGGTGAGCGGGTCGTCGTCATCCAGGCGTACCACCAGATGGTTTGGATGCGGTACGTCCCGGACGACGGTCAGCGCCCAGATGGCGAGTTCTTCGACGCTGTTGTACTCGTCGTTGCTGATCACCAGCACTCGATGCTGGCTACCACCGCGCAGCAGGGTCCAGATCTGCCCGCGCCTCACCACTGCGAGTCACGCAAGGCGATGTCGTTGCTCTCCTCGATCAGCGCCCGCTCGTCCTCGGAATGCCGGACGGACCGCCGACGCAGGTACTCCCCGTACGCCTGGGCCGCTTCCCGCTGACGCGCCCGGCGCGCTTCCGGAAGGACACGTCGGACAGCATCGACAACGGCGGCAGACGCGTTGCCCTGGCTGTGCAGGTAGGCGGCGACATCGTCGGGCACGCTGATGCTGAGCTTCACGGTCATACTTTCATCCTACCGTTGAGGCGGCAGGCGGCCTGCGTGGCGCGCAGCGGTCGCCGAGGCGGAGTGGACCCCGAGCCGCTACCGCCTTCGTCGCGGACCTCGCCCGCCGGCGGTAGCGGTGCGCGCCTGATACCGCCGTGTCATCACGATGACATGGTGGTATCACGCTCGCCGGACATATGCCTGGGGGCGGCGACGGACGTCCGGAAGGGCGGGCGGCGAGAGCCGCCGCTCAGGTGTGGAACTGCTGCCCGTGCAGCTCGACCGACCCACGGCGGGCACCCGAGCCCGGCCGCAGCTCGACGGTCAGCTCGATCGCCGACAGCACGTCGTAGCCGGCGCCGCGCAGGCAGCGCAGCGCCTCCACGTTGCGGGACTGCGGCTTCACCGTGAGCCGGGCCAGCCCGCGCCGCCGGGCCTCCTCGGCCACCTGGTCGAGCAGCGCCCGGCCGATCCCCTGACCCCGTAGCGGCGCGGTCACCACCACCGGTTCGACCCGGCCGTCCAGGCCGTCCATGATCAGGCCGATCAGCCCGACCACCCCGGCGTCGCCCCGCTCCGCCACCCACACTCCGGAGAGGTCCAGCCGGGTCAGGTACTCCTCGAACGCCGCGCCCGGGTCGGCGCCGCCGAAGGTCGGATCCTCGTACAACTCGCGGTGCTGCTCGGTCAGCTCGGCCCAGAGCCGCCGACCGGCCCGATGGTCGGCCGGCCGGTACGGTCGGATCGCGGTGGCGGCCACGCCCTCATATGTACTCCCGATCGCGGCACCGCGACACCTGGTTGGCCAGAAGCGGCGGGTGAACAGTTACCTTGCCCAGATGGACCTGGCGTACCTGCGGGAGCATCCCGGGCAGCTTCCGCTCTTCCTCACCCACCAGCGGATCCGGGAGACGCCGGTGCCCGGGGGTGACATCTGCGCCGCCACCCGGCTCACCCTGGACGACGGCAACTCCGTCTTCGCCAAGTCCTGGCCGGAGGGTGCGACGGAGGCCGTACCCGAGAATTTCTTCGCCACCGAGGCGGCCGGGCTGCGCTGGCTGCGCGCGGCCGGCACGGTGCCGGTGCCGGAGGTGATCGCGGCGCTGCCGGAGCTGCTGGCCCTGGAGTGGGTGGAGCCGGGCGACCCGACCCCGACGGCGGCCCGGCGGTTCGGCGCCGAGCTGGCCGCGCTGCACCGGGCCGGCGCGGACACCTTCGGGGCGGACTGGCCGGGCTTCGTCGGGGCGCTGCCGCAGGACAACACCCTCTCCGCCGGCCCGTGGCCGGTCTGGTTCGGCGAGCACCGGCTCGTGCCCTACCTGCGGCAGTCGGTCGACAACGGCGCGCTCGCCGCGGCCGAGGTCACCCTGGTGGAGCGGGTGATCTCCCGGATCGAGGAGTACGGCGGTGCCGAGCCGCCCGCCCGGATCCACGGTGACCTGTGGCCGGGCAACCTGCTGTGGGGCGCCGACGGGCGGGTCTGGCTGGTCGACCCGGCGGCGCACGGCGGGCACCGGGAGACCGACCTGGCCCAGCTCGCCCTCTTCGGCGGTGCCCCGCACCTGGACACGATCGTGGACGCCTACCAGGAGGTGTGGCCGCTGGCCGACGGCTGGCGGGAACGGGTGCCGGTGCACCAGCTCCACCTGCTGCTGGTGCACACCGCGCTCTTCGGCGCGGCGTACCGGGATGCGGTAGGTGGGGCGGCTCGCGCCGCACTGTCGGTCTGACGCGCTACCGTCGAGCGATGACCATTCCCGTTCGATCCGGCGGAGCACCGGACCGGACGTCGGCGGACCGGCCGGACGTCGGGGGCCTCGTCGACCGGTACGGCCGGGCCGCGACCGACCTGCGGGTCTCGCTCACCGACCGGTGCAACCTGCGGTGCACCTACTGCATGCCGGCCGAGGGGCTGCCCTGGCTGCCGAAGTCGGAGGTGCTGACCGACGACGAGATCGTCCGCCTGGTCGGCATCGCGGTACGCCTGCTCGGGGTGACCGAGGTCCGGTTCACCGGCGGCGAGCCGCTGATCCGCCCCGGGCTGCCGGGCATCATCGCCGCCGTCGCCGCACTCTCGCCCCGGCCGGTGCTCTCGCTGACCACCAACGGGATCGGGCTCGACCGGCTCGCCGGGCCGCTGCGCGAGGCCGGGCTCGACCGGGTCAACGTCTCGCTGGACAGCCTCGACCCGACCCGGTTCACCGAGCTGACCCGGCGACCCCGGCTGGACGCCGTACTGGCCGGGCTGGCCGGGGCGGTGGCCGCCGGGCTGACCCCGGTGAAGATCAACTCGGTGCTGATGCGCGGGGTCAACGACGCCGAGGCGCCGGAACTGCTCCGCTTCGCGCTCACCCACGGCTATCAGCTCCGCTTCATCGAGCAGATGCCGCTGGACGCCCAGCACGGCTGGGACCGGTCGACCATGGTCACCGCCGAGGAGATCCTCGCCGCGCTGCGGGCCGAGTTCACCCTGCTGCCCGATCCCGCCGAGCGGGGCGGGGCGCCGGCCGAGACCTGGCTGGTGCAGGGCTGGACGGATGCCGCCGGCCGGCCGGCCCGGGTCGGCGTGATCGGCAGCGTCACCCGGCCGTTCTGCGGGGACTGCGACCGGACCCGGCTCACCGCCGACGGGCAGGTCCGGAACTGCCTCTTCGCCACCGACGAGTCCGACCTGCGGACGGCGCTGCGCGGCGGCGCCTCCGACGACGAACTCGCCGACCGGTGGCGGACGGCGATGTGGGGCAAGCGGGCCGGGCACGGCATCGACGACCCGACGTTCCTCCAACCGGCCCGGCCGATGTCGGCGATCGGCGGCTGACGATGACCTCCACACCCGCCCTGGTCGTACGCTACTTCGCCGCCGCGCGGGCCGCTGCCGGCGTACCGGAGGAGACCGTGCCGGGCGGCGGCAGCCTCGACCAGCTCGCCGGTGAGCTGGTCGACCGGCACGGCGAGCGGCTGGCCACCGTGCTCGAAATGGCGAGCTTCCTGGTCGACGGCGTCGCCTGGCACGACCGGCAGGCGCCACTGCCGGTCGGTGCGACGGTCGACGTCCTGCCGCCGTTCGCGGGCGGCTGAGGAGGGCACGAGCTTGTTCGGGGTGCTCGGCTTCGCGGGGACGTTGGCGCTGGTCACCGGCCTGATCCATCTCTACCTCTGGAAGCGGCTGGTCCGGGACACCACCCGGCCGGGGCGCTGGCGCCGGGTCGGCGGCGTGGCCGTGCTGGTGCTGGCCCTGCTCACCCCGGCGACACTGGTCGGCACCCAGCAGGGCTTCTACTGGCTGGCCTGGCCGGGCTATCTCTGGCTGGCCGTGATGTTCTACCTGCTCGTCCTGCTGGCCGTACTGGAGATCCCGATGCTGGCGGCCAGGCTGGCGCTGCGCCGCACCCGGGTGGCCGTACCGGCGGCCGCCCCGGCCGCGGCCGAGTCCGACGGTGCGGCTGCCGGCGGTGCGGAGGCCGGAGCCGCTGCTCCGGGTCGGCCGATCGGTGGCGTACCGCCGACCGACGCGGCCCCCGACCGGGAGCCGGCGCTGATCGCCGCGACGCCGTCCGGGCCGCCCCCGACCGCCACGCCACCGCCGGTCCCGGCCGCACCGCCGGCACCGGACCACGATCCGGGCCGCCGGCTGCTGCTCGCCCGGGGCGCCGCGATCTTCGCCGGGCTCACCGCGACCGGGGTCGTCGGGTACGGCGTGCGCACCGCCCTCGGCCCGCCGCAGCTCGACCGGGTCCAGATCCCGCTGGCCAAGCTCCCCCGGAGCATGGACGGGCTGCGGATCGCCACCGTCTCCGATATCCACATCGGACCGCTGACCGGCCGGGCGCACACCGAGCGGATCGTGTCGATCATCAACCGGCTCGACGCCGACCTGGTGGCGGTGGTCGGTGACCTCGTCGACGGCACCGTCGGCGAACTCGGCCCCGCCGCGGCACCCCTGCACGACCTCCGGTCCCGGTACGGCAGCTTCTTCGTCACCGGCAACCACGAGTACTACTCCGGGGTCGAGGAGTGGGTGGTCGAGCTGGACCGGCTCGGGCTGCGGGTGTTGCAGAACCGGCGCGAGGAGATCCTGGCCCGGGGCGGCGCCCTCGACGTCGCCGGGGTGAACGACCCGACCGGGGAAGGGCTGGGCAACGGCGCGGGCCCCGACTTCGCGGCGGCGCTGGGCGGCCGGGACCCGAGCCGGCCGGTGGTGCTGCTCGCGCACCAGCCAGTCAACGTGCACGAGGCGGCGCGGCACGGCGTCGACCTGCAACTCTCCGGGCACACCCACGGCGGCCAGATCGTGCCCTTCAACCTGCTGGTCGGGTTGCAACAGCCGGTCGTCTCCGGGCACGCCACCATCGGCGGCACCCAGATCTACGTCACCAACGGCGCCGGGTTCTGGGGGCCGCCGGTCCGGGTCGGCGCCCCACCTCAGGTGACCCTGGTCGAGCTACGTTCAGCCTGACCCGGCACCGACGGCGATCCGGGCAGCACCGTCCGGACCCACGACGACGTCGGGATCGGTCTTTTCGCCTCGTCAACCCCATGTCCTCGGATATTTTGGGTGTTCACCCCCACCGTCGACGGGAGAGATCCTCGGAAAGCGGGCGAGGCAGGCGGATGACCCGGGGCAGGCGGTCCAAACTCGTCCGCGACCTGCACCGCCCGAAGCCGATTACGTTCGTCGAACTCTTCTTCGACCTGGTCTACGTGTTCAGCCTGTTCCGGCTCGCGGAGATGCTGACCAACCGCCTGCACTGGGTCGGCGCCGCCCAGACCCTGCTGATCCTCATGGCCATCTGGTGGGTCTGGGCATATACCAACCTGCTCACCGACAGCATCGACTCCCGGGCCATCAGCCTCCAGTTGCTGGTCATCGGGTCGATGTTCGGTGCGCTGGCGCTCTCCACCGCCATCCCGGAGGCGTTCGAGCATCGCGGCCTGCTCTTCGTGGTCAGCTACCTCGCCATCAACCTCGGCCGCGCTTCGATCATGGCCTACGTCCTGCGACACGACGAGCTCGGCCTCCGGCCGCTGCGGGCCGTCTTCTGGTTCGCCGTCTCCGCCGTGCCCTGGCTGGCCGGCGCGTTCGTCGAGGGCGACGCCCGGTTCGCCCTCTGGGGCCTCGCCATCACAATCGACTACGTCTGCGCCCTCATCGGCTGGCCCGCTCCGGGAATCGGCCGCACTCCGGCCAGGGAACTGAACCTCGCCAGCGAACACTTCGCCGAACGCTACCGGCAGTTCATCATCATCGCGCTGGGCCAGACCGTCGCGGTCAGCGGCCTGGCCTTCCACAACAGCGACTTCACCCCCCACCGGGGCGTCGCGTTCGTCTTGTCGTTCGCGATCACCGTGTTGCTCTACTGGATCTACTTCCACCGGATTCGGGAGAGGCTCGCACCGAGCTTCGCCGCAGCGCCGGATCCCAGGGTCCGCCCCCGGGAGGCCGGCCTCGCGGACCTGGTCATGGTGGCCGGGGTCGTCGCCACCACCACGGCGGCCGGCAGGCTGATAGCGGATCCGATCGGCACGGCGCCCCCGTTCGAGGTCCCGGTCTTCGTCGCGGGTCCGGTGCTCTTCCTCGCCGGGCACGCGCTGCTCGGGCGACACGAGTTCGTCGGGGTCGCCGCCCCACGACTGGCCGGCATTCTCGCGCTGGTCGCCGCCACGCCGGTACTGGCCGGGCACTCCGTGGTGCTCCTCGCCGGATCGATCGTCGCGATCCTGGCCGGAATCGTGGCCTGGGACCTCGTGCACACCGGCGTCAAGCCCGGCGATCAGGACCTGCCCCGCCGGCTGTGACCGCAACCTCGGCACGCCGCCGTTGCCGGCAGCGGCGGGACGGCCGCGGCGGCGGGCGGGAAATCACACTCTCGCGTGGCGACACGCGCCCACAGGTGAGGCCGTGACAGGATGCGGCGTGTCTCCGTTGCGCGCCGCACCCGCTGACGGCTCCCCCTCCGCCGCCGTGCCCTTCGTCGCGGACCTGCACATCCACTCGAAATACTCCCGCGCGTGCAGCCGTGACCTGACCATGCCGAACCTCGCCTGGTGGGCCCGGCGCAAGGGAATCAGCCTGCTCGGCACCGGTGACTTCACCCACCCCGCCTGGTACGAGCACCTGCGCGAGACGCTGCACCCGGCCGAGCCGGGGCTCTACCGGCTCAGCCCGGAGGCGGAGCGGGACATCGCCCGCCGGCTGCCGCCCCGGCTGGCCAGCGTCGCCGAGGCGAGCCCGATGCGCTACATGCTCAGCGTCGAGATCTCCACCATCTACAAGCGGGACGACCGGACCCGCAAGGTGCACCACCTGATCTACCTGCCCGACCTGGACGCGGTGGCCCGGTTCAACGCCACACTCGGCCGGATCGGCAACATCGGCTCCGACGGGCGGCCGATTCTCGGCCTGGACTCCCGGGACCTGCTGGAAATCACCCTGGAGGCCAGCCCGGACGGCTACCTCGTCCCGGCGCACATCTGGACCCCGTGGTTCTCCGCGCTCGGCTCGAAATCCGGCTTCGACGCGATCGCGGACTGCTACGCCGACCTCGCCGAGCACATCTTCGCGGTCGAGACCGGGCTCTCCTCCGACCCCGAGATGAACTGGCGGGTGTCCAGTCTGGACCGCTACCGGCTGGTCTCCAACTCGGACGCGCACTCCCCGCCGGCCCTGGCCCGGGAGGCCACCGTCTTCGCCACCGACCTCGACTACTACGCGGTGCGGGCGGCGCTGCGTACCGGGGACGGGTTGCGGGGCACCATCGAGTTCTTCCCCGAGGAGGGGAAGTACCACGCGGACGGGCACCGGCTCTGCGGGGTGAACTGGGAGCCCGAGCGGACCAGGGAGGCGGGCGGGCGCTGCCCGGAGTGCGGCAAGCCGCTCACGGTCGGCGTACTGAGCCGGGTCGAGGACCTGGCCGACCGGCCGGACGGGCACCGGCCGGCGAACGCGCCGCAGGTCACCCACCTGATCCAGCTCGCCGAGATCCTGGGCGAGATCAACAAGGTCGGTCCGAAGTCGAAGACGGTGGAGGGACAGCTCAACACCCTGGTCGCCGGCCTCGGCGCCGAACTGGACATCCTCACCGTCACGCCGGTGGAGGAGATCCGCCGGGTCGGCGGCGAACTGCTCGCCGAGGCGATCACCCGACTCCGGCGCGGCCAGGTACGCCGGATCCCCGGCTACGACGGCGAGTACGGCGTGATCACCCTCTTCGAGCCCGGTGAGCTGTCGTCCGGCTCCGGCGGTGCCGGTCGGGGCGGTGGGCAGGCGGAGACGCTCTTCGCGGACGCGCTCTTCGACGTACCCGTGCCGCGACAGCGACCACCCGCGGAGCCGAAGGCGCCGGTCCGGGCCGCCCGCCCGACGCAGCCGGCGCCGGACGCCCCGGCCGAGCCGCGCCGCCGGCCCCGGGCCGCCACCCCGCCGGCCGAACCCGCGCCGCCGCTCGCCCCGCCGCCCTCGCCGCACGAGCCGTTCGAGCCGATGCTCGCCGGCATGGAGGAGGTGGGCACCGGGCTGCTGGACCGGCTCGACGCGATGCAGCGGGTCGCCGCCTCCGCCCCGGGCGGGCCACTGCTGATCGTGGCCGGCCCCGGCACCGGCAAGACCCGTACCCTCACCCACCGGATCGCGTACCTCTGCGCCGAGCTGAACGTCTATCCGGAACACTGCCTGGCGATCACCTTCACCCGGCGCGCCGCCGAGGAGCTGCGGCACCGGCTGGACGGGCTGCTCGGGCCGGTCGCCGAGGACGTCACCGTCGGCACCTTCCACTCGCTCGGCCTGACCATCCTGCGGGAGAACGCCCGGGCCGCCGGGCTGCCGGACGACTTCCGGATCGCCGACGACACCGAGCGGGCAACCGCGCGGGCCGAGGCCGGCGACGACGACGCGACCTACCTGAAGCTGCTGCGCGGCCAGGACCTGGTCGACCTGGACGAGCTGGTCGGCCTGCCGGTGACGCTGCTGCGCGACGACCCGGAGCTGGTCGCGCGCTACCGGGACCGGTGGCGGTGGATCTTCGTCGACGAGTACCAGGACGTGGACGCCACGCAATACGAACTGCTCCGGCTGCTCAGCCCGGCCGACGGCAACCTCTGCGCGATCGGCGACCCGGACCAGGCGATCTACTCGTTCCGGGGCGCCGACGTGGCGTACTTCCTGCGGTTCTCGCAGGACTTCGTGGACGCCCGGCTGGTCCGGCTGACCCGCAACTACCGCTCGTCGGCGCCGATCCTGGCCGCCGCCGTACAGGCGATCGCGCCGTCCACCCTGGTCCGGGGCCGCCGGCTCGACCCGGCCCGGCTCGACCCGGAGGCGCCGCTGGTCGGCCGCTATCCGGCGGCCTCCGTCGCGGACGAGGCCGATTTCGTGGTACGCACCGTCGACGACCTCGTCGGCGGGCTGTCGCACCGCTCCCTCGACTCCGGTCGGATCGACGGCCGGACCAGCAACGTGTCCTTCTCCGACATCGCGGTGCTGTACCGCACCGACGCCCAGGCGGCACCGATCCTGGACGCGCTGGCCCGGGCGAACATCCCGGTGCAGAAGCGCTCGCACAACCGGCTGCGGGACCGGCCCGGCGTCTCGGTGATCGCCCGCGAGCTGCGGCACGCCGACGGCCTCGGCGGCTCGGTCGCCGCCCGGGTACGCCTGGCCGGGCAGGTACTCGCCGAGCGGCACGCCACCCCGACCCTGGACGCCACCGGCGGGATCGGCCCGGACGACATCTGGACCGCGGCCGACCTGCTCACCCCGCTGGCCCGGCGCTGCGGCGACGACCTGGAGCTGTTCCTCTCCCAGTTGGCCACTGGGGCCGAGGTCGACGCGCTCGACCCGCGCGCGGAGGCGGTCACCCTGCTCACCCTGCACGCCGCCAAGGGCCTGGAGTTCCCGGTGGTCTTCCTGCCCGGCTGCGAGGACGGGCTGCTGCCGCTGCGCTTCCCCGGCTCGACACCGAGCGAGGAGGAGGTGGCGGAGGAGCGCCGGCTCTTCTTCGTCGGGCTGACCCGGGCACAGGACCGGCTCTACCTCAGCCACGTGGGCCGGCGGCTGCGGCACGGCCAGGAGCGGGACTGCGTACCCTCGCCGTTCCTCGACGCGATCGACGCCGGCCTCTTCGAACGGCTCGGCGACAACGCACCCCGGCGCCCGAAGGACCGCCAACTCCGGCTGCTCTGAGCCGCCCCGACCGGGGACCGGGCTCACCGGTGGTGCGGCGCGTGGCTCAGGCGGCGAGGAGTACCGCGCCCAGCGTGCCGGTGAGCATCGCCGGGCCGTGCGGCAGGTGGTCGCGGCGGTCGATCCGGCGCAGCCGGAGCAGCACGGCGGCGTACCCGCTGGCCAGCAGCAGGCCGGCCAGCGCGCCGGAGAACGCGGTGTCCCAGCCGTACCAGCCGGTGGCGAGGCCGAGCCCCAGGGCGAGCTTGGCGTCCCCCGGCCCCAGCCCGCCGGGCGCGAGCAGGACCAGCCCGAGGTACGCCCCGGCCAGCGCCAGCGCGCAGGCCGCCGCCACCGCGTACCGGCCGAACTGGCCGGAGGTGAGCGCGGCCGCGCCGAGCAGCCCGGCCGCACCGGCCGCCGCCGGCAGGGTCAGCCGGTCGGGAAGCCGCCGTACCGCGACGTCGACGAAGCCGAGCACGATGCCGAAGCCGGCGAGCCAGGCGTAGGCCAGCAACGGGAGTACCCCGTCGACCCGGGCGGCGAGCGCGGCGTACCCGGTCGCGGCGACGACCTCGACCAGCCCCGGGCGCGGGCCGACCACTCCCCGGCAGTGCGGACAGCGCCCGGTCGGCGGCAGTACGCCGAGCGGGTTCCGCCGGGTCGGCGTGCCGAGCACCGCCGCGCAGTGCGGGCAGTCGCGCCGGCCCGTCCGCCCGGCACGGTCCTCCGGCCTTGCAAGACCGGCACCGTCCCGCTGACCGGCACCGTCCCGCTGACCGGCGACGTCGGGGCGGTCCGGGCGGGTCTGCGGAGTCCGCCGTCCCGCCCCGGGCACGGCGTACCGGAAGATCTGCCGGCGCAGCAGCGGTCCGAGCAGGACTCCGAGAAGCCCGGCCGCCGCCACCACGCCCGGTGTCACGTCCCGCCCCGCCCCCGGGTCGCGGTGCCGGCCGGACGGGTGCCGGCCGAGGAGTGTGGGCGTTCGGTGGAGACGACCAGGGCGACGCCGAGCACGATCACCGCACCGCCGAGCAGCACCCGCCCGGTCACCGACTCGTCGAGCAGCAGCGCGCCGAGGGTGACCGCGACCACCGGGTTGACGTAGGCGTACGTCGACACCAGCGAGATCGGCGCGTGGCGCAGCAGCCAGACGTACGCGGTGAACGCGACCAGCGACCCGGCCAGGGTGAGGTAGCCGAGCGCCAGCCACGAGCGGGTGGTGACCGCGCCGAGGTCGAGGCCGTGCGTCTCGCCCCGGGCGACACCGAGTACGGCCAGCGCGGCCGAGCCGGCGAGCATCTCATAGACGGTGGCCACGAACGGGTCGCCGGGCATGTCGAGCCGGCCGGACAGGAACGAGCCGACGGACCAGGAGACGGCGGAACCGACCACGGTCAGCGCCCCGACGATCGGGGCCGCGCCGGCGCCTCCGGTCGGCAGTACCAGCAGCACCAGACCGGCGAAGCCGGCGCTCACCCCGAGCAGGGTGGCCAGCCTGGGCCGGTCGCCGGTGCCGGCCCGGAGCACCACCACCAGCAGCGGCACCATGGCGACGAGCAGCGCGGCGACCCCGGTGGGGACCGCGATCGACGGCGGCCCCGACTCGGCCAGCACCACCAGCCCGTTCCCGCCGGCCAGCAGCAGTACGCCGACCAGCGCGGTGCTGCCCAGTTGGCGCCGGGTCACCCGCAGTACGCCGGGGCCGCGCCACAGCCGCAGTACCACCGCCAGTACCCCGGCGGCGACCACGAACCGGGCGGCCGCCGACAGCAGCGGTGGCAGCGTCTCCACGGTGACCCGGATGCCGAGGTAGGTGGAGCCCCAGACCAGATAGACGATGCCCAGCGCGACCCAGATGAGTGAACCTTTTTCAACCTCCCCTTGCGGTCCGACGGACCGCAAGGTCGGACGCGGTGCCCGAGCGCCGCGCGGTTCAGGTTGAAAAAGGTTCAGTGCCGAGCGGGTCGGCGGCGCCGGGGCGGGACCGGCCGGCACGGCGGTCCGGTCGACCGGCCCGGCCGGCATCTCCGAGCACTCGACCGGCGCGGCACGCTCGACCTCGACCAGCGCGACGCGTTCCGGCTCGACCGAGGCGGCCCCGGCCGGCGAGGTTGGCGCGCTTCCGGGAGGTGAGGTCATCGGAGGGTCACGCTACGGTGGCCACAGCAGGCTCGTCCCAGGCGAGTGGCGAGCCTCTCACCGATCCGTACCAGGAGGACAGTCGATGGCCAACTACGGACCGCCCGGCGGACCGTACCCCGGTCCGTCGCAGCCGTGGAACGACCCGGACCGGCAGACCACCGACGAGTACGGCCAGCCGGTCGACCCCTGGGGCGAGCAGGACCAGGCGGGCGGGGCGGGCCACTGGGGAGGCGGGCAGCCGTCGGCGCCACCGGGCGGCCCCGGTTCGCCGGTCAGCCACCCCGGCTATCCGGCCGGATATCCCGGGCCGGCCGGGCCCGGCGCGGCGCCGCCCTCGGGCGCGCCGGGCGCCGGCTATGCACCGACCCGGCGGCACGACGTCGGCCACGCTCCGCCGCCGCACCACTCCGGCGGGTCCGCGCCGTACGCTCCGCCGCCGGGCGGCTGGACCGCCTCCGACGCCGACCCGGTGTGGGCAACGCCAGCCCCGGACCCGTCATGGTCCACCTCGACACCGGACCCGATGCCGAAGGGGCGCGGCAACCGGTCCTTCGTCGCTGTCCTGGTCGGGCTGGCGGTACTGGTCCTCGGCGGTGCGGCGATCGGCGTCTACCTGCTCGGCCGCGACGAGCCGCCGCCGGACGCCCAGTCGCCGGTCACCGAACAGACCGAGGAGCCGGCCGACCAGGCCAGCCTCCCGGCCGAGTCGGCACCGACGACCGCGCCGGCCGCACCGTCCACCGACGCGCGGTTCGTCAAGGCCGGTCAGTGCGTCCGGAACGAGGGTACGGAGGCGACGCCGAAGCTGGCGATCACGAGCTGCGCGCCGCAGACCTACGAGGTGCTCGCCCGCTACAACGGCGCCACCACCGGTGCCCAGGACGCGAAGACCAAATGTGCCCAGGTGCGCAACTACACGAACTTCTACTTCTTCAACAGCGAGCTGGACGAACTGGACTTCGTGCTCTGTCTTCGGAAACGATAGCTCCCGGGGTGCCGCCACCCGGCACTCCGACGAGATGAGCGGCGGTCCGAGCGACCTGCCGCGTACGATCCGCGCCCACCCCGACCCCTGCGTCAGCCATCCCAGGTGTCCGTAACGCAGTCGGAGCGCGCGCCCGACCCTGGAGAAGCATGTCGATTTACGGAACGCCTGCCGGAGGGCAGCCCGAAGACCCGGATCAGTCCCCCTCGTCGGGCCCGCCCGCCGGTGGCGATCCACCCCCACCACCGGGCACCCCGCCGCCGAGCCCCGGCTATCCGCCGGCCCCGGACGCCGGCTATCCGCCGCCACCACCGGCTCCGAGCTATCCACCCCCCGGTTACCCACCGCCGGTCGGCACCGGGGCTGGGCAGCCGAGCGACGCGCCCAGCCCGGGGTGGGGTCAGCCGCCGTCGGGTGGCGGAGCGGGTTCGGAGTGGGGTCCGCCGCCGTCGGGCGGCGGACCGAATCCGGCCTGGGGGCAGCCGCCCACCAGCGGCGGACCGAATCCGGCCTGGGGGCAACCGCCCACCAGCGGCGGACCGAGCCCCGAGTGGGGGCAGCCGCAGCCGCCCACCAGCGGCGGTCCGAATCCCGAGTGGGGGCAGCCGCCGTCGGGTGGCGGGGCGTACCAGCCCGGGTACCCGGGAGCGACCGACCAGCCGCAGTCCGGGCCGCCCGGCGCGCCGTACGGGGGCGGAGGTCAGTACCAGCCCCCGGGTGCGCCGTACGGCGGGCCCGGTGCGCCAGGTGCGCCAGGTGCCCCGTACGGTCCGCCCGGTGCGCCGCTCGGCCCGGCCGGCGCCCCGCCGAAGTCCGGCGGCGGGCTGAAGATTGCCCTCATCGTCGGCGGCATCGTGTTGCTGCTGCTCTGCGCCTGTGGGGGCATCGGGATCTGGTGGGCGGTCGACCAATCCGGCGACGACTCCGACCCGGGCATCGGGGCTCCCGCTCCGACCAGTTCGGCGCGGTCCACCCCGAGCCGCCCCGCCAGCACCCCGTCGAGTTCGTCCGAGCGGTACGTCAAGGGCGACTGCCTGGTCAACGACGGCACCGATGACGAGCCGGAGCTCCGCAAGGTGGCGTGTGGACCTGGCACCTACGAGGTGCTGTCCCGGATCCCGTTCACCACCGACCCGAAGCAGTGCGAGAACGACCCGATCTTCGGCTCGCCGGAGGCGGACGCCAACTACGTACAGGACGACCCGCTGGACCTGGGCGACTTCGTCCTCTGCCTGAAGCGGCGCTGACCAGCACAGGCGCACTTCGGTAGGCAAAACTAGGACCGTCTAGCATCCACGCTAGACGGTCCTAGTTTTTGCTCGACGACCCTCGACGCCCCGCCGACCTCCGGCCCGGGCGGTCGCCTCCCGCGCCGCCAGCCCGCCCGACCACCGGGCGCGACACGGCTACCCCGATCTACGGATGTCTAGCGCCCCGGCTAGACGGCCCGATAGCGTGCGATACGTGGATCCGGTCCGCAACCCGTACGCGCCGGGCGCCGGCCAGCGCCCGCCCGAACTCGCCGGGCGGGGGCGCGAGCTCGAGGTCTTCGACGTCGTGCTGGAGCGGATCGCCCGGGGGCGCCCGGAACGCAGCCTGGTCCTCACCGGCCTGCGCGGAGTCGGCAAGACGGTGCTGCTCAACACGCTCCGCTCCCAGGCGATCAACCGGCTGTGGGGTACGGGGAAGATCGAGGCCCGGCCGGACCAGTCGATCCGCCGGCCGGTGGCCGCCGCCCTGCACATGGCGATCCGGGAACTGGCTCCCCGGCACCGGGCACCCGACCGGATCGACGATTTCCTCGGCGTACTCAAGGCGTTCGCGCTGCGTTCGGCGCCGGCCGGATCGGGACGGGGTGGCGGGGCGACCCGGCTGCGGGACCGCTGGCAACCCGGCATCGACGTACCGGCGGCGAGCGGCCGGGCCGACTCCGGCGACATCGAGATCGACCTCGTCGAACTCTTCACCGACGCGGCCGAGGTCGCCGCCGACGTCGGCACCGGGGTCGCGGTCTTCCTCGACGAGATGCAGGACCTCGGCCCCGAGGACGTCTCCGGGCTCTGCGCGGCGTGCCACGAGCTGTCCCAGCTCGGCGCGCCGCTGATCGTGGTCGGCGCCGGGTTGCCGCACCTGCCGGCCGTACTCTCCGCCGCCAAGTCCTACTCCGAGCGGCTCTTCCGCTACCAGCGGATCGACCGGCTGGACCGGATCGCCGCCGACCAGGCGCTCTGTGCCCCCGCCGCCCGGGAGCAGGTCGAGTACGAGCCGAAGGCCCTCGACCTGCTCTACGAGAAGTCCGGCGGCTATCCGTACTTCGTCCAGGCGTACGGGAAGGCCACCTGGGACTCCGCGCCCCGGTCACCTGTGACCGCCGCCGACGTCCGGGTCGCCGCGCCCGAGGCCGAGGCCGAGTTGGCGGTCGGGTTCTTCGGTTCCCGCTTCGAGCGGGCTACCCCGGCGGAACGGGAGTACATGCGGGCGATGGCGGCGCTCTCCCTGGTCGAGGCGCCGGACGGCGACGACGGCACCGGGGGCGGTCCCCGGGACGACATGGACGCCGCCGTCTCCACCGCCGAGATCGCCCGCTCGCTCGGGCGCAAGCCGGCCAGCCTCTCGCCGGCCCGGGACGCGCTGATCAAGAAGGGGCTGATCTACTCGGGCGAGCGCGGCACGGTGGCCTTCACGGTCCCGCACTTCGGCCGGTACCTGCGCACCCAGCCGGCCTGACCGGCACCGCCCGGCGACCCCGCGACCGGCACCGCCCACCGGGCCGGCGGGACCTCAGACCTGTGACCAGGGTGGTGGGAAGGTCACCTCGCCGCTCGGCACCGGGTCGTCGGAACCGTCCACCGAGGGCAGCACCAGCGCCTGCCACGGATCACCCAACCCGGACCACGGGCTGGTCAGCCCGAACCGCGCGGCGGGGGAAAACCCGAACCGGCGGTAGTAGGCGGGGTTGCCGAGCACCACCACCAGGCGCTCGCCGAGTTCGGCGGCGGCGTCGAGCGCGGCCCGGACGACGTCCTGGCCGTAGCCGCGGCGCTGCCAGGCCGGCCGCACCGCCACCGGGCCGAGCGCCAGCGCCGGT
The DNA here is from genome assembly GCF_039649625.1 of Plantactinospora sp. ZYX-F-223. Taxonomy (NCBI): domain Bacteria; kingdom Bacillati; phylum Actinomycetota; class Actinomycetes; order Micromonosporales; family Micromonosporaceae; genus Plantactinospora; species Plantactinospora sp. ZYX-F-223. Next base: position 197,758 of record NZ_JBDJAV010000009.1, read on the forward strand.
ACCCCGCCCGGCCACACCTCGACCCGACTCAGCAGGGCGTAACCGACCAGCTCGCCGTCGACTTCGGCCACCATGGACAGCTCGGGCAGCCAGGCGTCGCTGACCCGCAGCGCCTCGACCAACTGCACCTCTGGGGGCAGCCGGCGCTCCGGGCTGGCGAACGCCTCGGCGACCAGTTGACGGATCGCCACGGCGTCGGCGGAGCCCTCTGCGCGGAGCCGCACAGTTGTCACAGCTCGCGACGGTACCGCGACCGCGCCGTCCAGTCTCCCACTTCGACGGGTGAAACATGGCGCGGACGGGTAAGACTTGACCCATGAAACCCGTACGCACCGTGGCCCGCACCCTGTTGAGCACGATCTTCGTGGTCAGCGGCGCCCGCGCCGTGGCCAATCCCGAACTTCACGTGGACCGGGCGAAGCGGGTGACGGGCAAGGTCGCCCCGCTGTTGCAGGGCATCCACGAGGGGATCCCCACCGATCCGGCCAGCCTGGTCAGAATCAACGGTGCCGCCCAGCTCCTCGGCGGGCTGCTGCTGGCCACCGGACACTTCACCCGGCCGGCCGCGGGGCTGCTGGCCGGCACGCTGGTGCCGACCACCATCGCCGGGCACCCCTTCTGGGAGCAGGACGACCCGGCAGAGCGGCGGATCCACCAGATCCACTTCATGAAGAACCTCGGGCTGATGGGCGGGCTGCTGCTCGCGGCCGCCGACACCGAGGGCCGGCCCGGCCTGGGCTGGCGGACCAGCCACGCGGTGGGTGGCGGCCGTCGACGGGTACGCCGGGCGGTGCGCACCGCGCGGCGTGACGCGCGGATCGCCGTACGCTCCGCGACGGCGGCCCGGAAACTGCCTGGCTGAGCGCCGAACCGCCGCACCTGGAGCCGGTTCCCGGGGTCGGTTCCCGCTTGCCAGGCGGTGCCGGGATCGCCGATCGGCCCACGGTCCATGCCGGACATATGCTAGTTTCACCTGACTGAGCGGCTGTGAATCCCCTGAACCGCACTCGTCGCGTTAACGCGGCGGAAATGTCGCGAACCAGTGTGGGATCGGACACGGTCGCATAACGCAGGAGGCACTCGAGTGACCCACCGTTCTAGGCTCCCTGGAGGACCTGGGCGGAAGACCGACATTGGTACGGGGGTGGCCACGCCATGCCGGCGACCGTCGAAAGACGGCTAGGCCGCCTCGCCCCAGTCCGCCGCTTTGCTCGTGGAATCGACCGTCGAGCAGTCGTACGGATCGGCATCGTCGCCGTCGTCTGCTACGCCGCGTGGCTCGCCATTGCCACGTTCGGACGGCCGTACAACTTCTTCGACATGAAGATCTACCACGGTGCGGTGGTCTGGTGGGCGGGCGGACACGAGCTCTACGACTTCATCGCACCCAGGACCACCCTCGGCTTCACCTATCCACCCTTCGCGGGTCTGGTCATGCTGCCGATGGCGAGCATCCCGCTCGGCCTCGCCGGCTGGCTCAACATCGTCGCCAGCGTCGCGACCCTGGCGATCGTGCTCGCCGCGCTACTCAAGCCGATCACCGACCGGCTCGGCTGGTCGCTCTGGTTCACCCTGGGTCTCGCCGTGCCGATGGCGGTCGCCATCGAGCCGGCCCGGGAGACGCTCGGCTACGGCCAGGTCAACCTGCTGCTCTTCGGTCTCGTCATGGCCGACCTGGTGGCGCTGCGCTGGCGGGCCCGGCGTGGCAGTCGGATCACCGCCGGCGACGGCCCGCTGCGCCGGCTCTTCTTCAGCGGCGCCTGGGCCGGGGTCGGGATCGGCCTGGCCACCTCGATCAAGCTCACTCCGGCGCTCTTCGTCGTCTATCTCCTGATCACCCGGCAGTGGCGGGCCGCGATGACCGCGGTGGGCACGGCGATCGCCGTCACCGTCGGCACCTTCGCGATCGCCGGTCGCGAGTCGACCAGCTACTTCATGTCGGTGCTCTGGCAGACCGAGCGGGTCGGCGCGGCGGACATGACGCCGAACCAGTCGCTGGCCGGGGTGCTCGCCCGGCTGTACGACTCGATCGAGACCCCCACCCTGCTCTGGCTCGCGTTCGCGATGCTGCTGCTGGCGCTCGGGCTGTCCCGCGCCTCGCACGCGCACGCCGACGGCGACGAACTGACCGCCTTCACCCTGGTCGGGCTCACCACCAACGTGATCAGCCCGATCTCCTGGTCGCACCACCTGGTCTGGGTGATCCCGGCGATCGTGATCCTCGCCGACGCCGCGAGTCGACGCCGGACGGCCAGCCGGGGTCCGGGGCCGCGTCCGCCACTGTCGACGGCCGGCACCAGCCCGGCCGGGATGACCGGGCTGCGCGCACCGATCTGGTTCCCCACCCTGACCGGCCTGCGGCACGGCGCGGCGGCGGTCGGGCTCTACCTGCTCTTCCTGATCTCACCGATCTGGCCGTACGAGCACCAGTTGCCGGAGGTGTCGCACTACCAGGACGGCTTCTTCGGCGCCCTGATGGAGAACTCCCTGGCCCTGGCGATCATCGTGCTGGTCGCCGCGCTGCCGTGGCGGCCCGGCGCGGAGCCGGCCTTCTACGTCGAGCACGCCCGGCTCGACCGCCGGCTCGCCGGCCAGCGGTAACGGATCGACCCGTCGGTCGCCATGTGACGGGGTCGCCATGTGACGGTCAGGGGCAGTTCACCCACTCCTCGGTGCCGTCGGCGAAGAGCTGCCGCTTCCACACCGGCAACCGGGCCTTGACCTCGTCGACCAGCCGCGCGCAGGCCGTGAAGGCCGCCGCCCGGTGCGCGGTGCTCACCGCCGCCACCAGGGCCACGTCGCCGATCTCCAGCGGGCCGAGCCGGTGCGAGACCGCCACCGCGTGTACCTCCGGATCGGCCGCGATCTCGGCGGCCACCTCCCGCAGCACGTCGGCGGCGCTCGGGTGGCCCTCGTATTCCAGCCGCAGCACCGAGCGGCCGTGGTCGTGGTCGCGTACCACGCCCTGGAAGGAGACCACCGCACCGGCGGCGGCGTCGGCGACCACGGACTCGTGGAAGGCAAGGTCCAGCGGGGCGGTGCCGACGGCGGTGTGCAGCCGGCCGCTCGGCGGCACGGCTTCGGTGTCGACGGCGGGCTCGCTCCGTACGCTCATCTCACACTCCTCGCTCGGGGCGCTCTCCGGGCAGCAGTGGCAACGGTACGACTGGTACCCGGTCGCCCGGCTCGCCCTTGGTGCCCGGGGCGATGACGGCGAACCCGGCCGCGCCGGCCAGCCCGCGCAGCATCGCCGAGCCGACGTGCCGGACCGGAATGGCGGTGTTGTCGGCGGGGTCCACCCGGACCAGCGCCAGATGGGTGAAGTCGCCCCGCCCGGCCACCGGCTCGGCCAGCGTCACCCGGGGCAGCTCCGGCATCACCCGGCCGCGCAGCCCGGCCAGCAGCGGGGCGACCAGGGAGACGACCGCGACGATCGCCGACTGTGGATTGCCCGGCAGCCCGGCGACGAACCGGACCCGGCCGTCCGGCCCGGTCACCCGGGCGAGCAGCATCGGAAAGCCCGGGCGTACGGCCACGGTGTTGACGACGTATTCCGCGCCCAGCTCGCGCAGGGCCGGGTGCAGGTGGTCGACCGGTCCGTGCATGGTGCCGCCCGTGGTGCAGACCAGGTCGGCGGTGCCGAGACCCTGGCGGAGCGCCTCGACGTGTGCCTCCAGGGTGTCCGCCACCGGACCGACCACGTCGGCGGCGGTGATGGTGCAGCCGTACCGGCGCAGCCAGGCGGGGACGGCCGGACCGAGCGAGTCGCGTACCCGGCCGGCGCCGGGGCGGCCGGCGGTGAGCAGCTCGTCACCGAAGATGATCAGGGAGGCCCGGGGCGCCCGGCGGACCCGGAGGGCGTCGTAGCCGCACGACGCCGCCAGCCCGATCACGCCGGGGTCGACCGGGGTACCGGCCGGCAGCAGCTCCTCCCCGGCGTGCGCCTCCTCGCCCGGGGCCCGCCACTCCGGTGCCGACCGCAGCGTGCCGGCGACCAGCCCGTCGGCGGTACGCGTCGACTCCTCGACCCGGAGCACTCCGGCCGCACCGTCCGGCAGCATCGCACCGGTGGCGATCTCGACGGCGGTGCCGTCCTCGACCAGCGGTGCGGGCGTGCCACCGGCGAGGACCCGGCCGACGATCCGCCAGGGTGCGGCGCCGCGTACGGCCCAGCCGTCCACGCTCGACGTCGGGAAGGCGGGCAGGTCGGTGAGGGTGGTCAGCGGCTCGGCCAGGGTCTGGCCGTCCGCCTCGGCGACCGGCAGCTCGACCGGCTCCGGCGCGGCGCCGACGCCGGCCTGGTAGACCTGGGACCGGGCCTGCGCCCAGCTCAGCGTCGGCGGGACGGTCGGCGGATCGGTGGCGATCGCGGTCTCGGTGCTCACGCCGACCCGCCCGCCGCGCGTCCGGCCCGCTGCTGCGCGCTCCTCACGTTCACCGTACGAGCCTATCGTCGCGGCCCGACGCTGCGCGGTGGAGTTCAGTCGGTACGCGGGTGGTCGCCGCCCCGGAGCTGGTCGACAGCGTGCCCCAGGATCGGCCCGAGTACGGCGAGCCCGTCCTTGGCACCACCGGTGGAGCCGGGCAGGTTGACCACCAGCATCCGGCCGAGTACGCCGGCCAGGCCACGGGAGAGCGCCGCCGTCGGCACCTTGTCCCGGCTGTGCGCCCGGATCGCCTCGGCGATGCCCGGGATCTCGTAGTCGAGCAGCGCCCGGGTCACCTCGGGGGTCCGGTCGGTCGGGTTGATCCCGGTGCCGCCACTGGTCAGCACGACGTCGACGCCCTCGGCCGCCGCGCGCCGCAACTCGACGCCGACCGGGTCACCGTCACGCACCACCACCGGCTCGTCGACCTGGCAGCCGAGCTTCGTCAGGCCCTCGACCAGCAGCGGGCCACTGGTGTCGGCGTAGACGCCGGTGGCGGCCCGGTTGGAGGCGACCACGACCCTCGCCCGGATCACGGCCGGTCCGCCGGTCGGGTCCACTCGCCGGTCTTGCCGCCTTCCTTGCGCAGCACGCGTACCCCCTCGATCGAGGCCGCCGGGTCGACGGCCTTGACCATGTCGATCAGCGCGAGCCCGGCGGTGGCCACGGCGGTCAGCGCCTCCATCTCGACGCCGGTCCGGTCGGCGGTCCGGACCGTCGCGGTGATCTCTACGGTGTCCTCGCCGGGTTCCAAATCGACGGTGACGCCGTGCAGGGCGATCGGATGACAGAGTGGGATCAGGTCCGGGGTGCGTTTCGCGCCCATGATGCCGGCGAGCCGACCGACGGCCAAGGCGTCGCCCTTGGGCAGCCCGTCCCGGCGCAACAGCTCGACCACCTCGGCCGTGGTACGCAGCCGGCCGGCGGCGACGGCCCGGCGCACCGAGACCGGCTTGGCGGAGACGTCGACCATCCGGGCCGACCCGGCGGAGTCGACGTGGGTGAGGTGCGCGGACTCGGTCACGCCGCGAGCCTACCGACCGGAGCTTGCTCCTGCTCGATACGCCCGGTGGCGATGCTCCGCCAGCAAGCCCGTAGCTACAGTAGCAACGGCGAGATCGGCCGCGTACTGATGCAACAGGTCATGTAATCGGAACCGCCCGACGCTCGGTTCCTCTACAAGATGGTGGTCGACCAATTCGGCCAAGGCGGACTCAGCGTCCGGCAGTGGCAGTCCAGTGAGTGCCGCCGCTGCAGTTGTGTGGAAGAACTCGCCGGGGTAGAGACCCAGCAGCCGGAACATCCGGCGCACCGGCGCCAGCAGCGGTTCGTATGACAAACCGAAGGCGGCAGCGACGCTATGGTCCTCGGCAGAGATCTCGCCGAGCGCCTGACTGCTCCGGTCGAGCCGGTGCGCCAGATCCGCCACCTTCCAACCAGGTCTGTGTGCAAGGCGGGCGCCCGCCAGCCGGATTGCCAGTGGGAGGTGTCCACAACGTTGTACCACCGAGGCGGCAGCCTCCGGCTCGGCCCGGACCCGATTCGGCCCAGCAGTCGCCGCCAGCAGGTCGACTGCCTCCTCCGGTCCGAGGACTGGCAACGACTCGGGGAGTACGCCGTCAATACCCAGCAGCCGCCGTCGGCTGGTCACCAGCACCAGCGTGCCGGGCCCAGACGGCAGTAACGGCTCGAGCTGGTTCCGGCTGCCGGCGTTGTCCAGGATGACGATAATCCGACGAGTAGCCAGTTCCGAACGCCATAAGGCAACTCGATGATCAAGTTCGGCTGGAATTCGGCCGGCTGGTACGCCGAGTTGCCGGAGCAGAGTCACCAACGCGGTAGCCGGCTCCACCGGGGCGGCACTGCTGTGGCCTTTAAGCCGACGAAAAGCTGCGCGTCGGGGTACCGGTGAGTGAGCTGACTCGCCAGGTGTACCGCAAGCGCAGTCTTTCCAATACCGGCCATCCCGTTGATGACTCGTATCACCGGTGCGCTAGAGTCCGCCCGCTCCACAGCCTCCACCAGCCGGCGTACTGTCTCGGTCCGTCCGGTGAAATCGATGACTGCCCGGGGAAGCCAACAGGACGGCAGCGCAGCGGGCGAGTCAGGGAGATCGGGGGGACCCTCAGCCGGCGCGTCCAGCGCGGTGGGCCGGCTGGGCTCCATCTGTCGAACGCGTGCCTGAGGCCGATAGCGAGCAGTTCCGCCCGTTGCTCGACCAGATTGAGCCGTTGTGCCAGCACTGCCGTCCGGCGTGCCGACAACATCGGTCCGAGCGGCATGCCCGGCAGCATCGGTCCCCGCCACCGATTCTCAGCCTGGCGGATCAGATCACCCACGCCGGACAGGTCGCCGGTACTGATAGCCTCGCTGGCCTGCTGACACTCAGTTTCGAAGGCGAGCAGGTCGACGTCGTCGGGCCGTACCCGGAACTGGTAGCCAGGACCGCATCGGGCCAGCAGACCTCTGGTCGCGGCCATCTGATCGAATACTCGTCGAAGGCGTGCCGCGTAGCCACGGGTATTAGCGACAGCTGACGCCGGCGCCGCGTCCGGCCACAGCTCGTCGATCAGTTCCTCCAGGGTGATTATCTGCCCCGGCCGGATCGCCAGCATCGCCAACACCGTCTGCTGTTTCGGCGTACCAAGGGGCAACGACACTCCGCCTATGAGGACCTGCATCGGCCCGAGAAGCCGAACCTCGATCATCTACGACCCCAAGATGCACAAAAAGGACGAGTTGAGCAGGTGACCCCCCGCAGTCTATCGACCGACACACCGGTACATTCACCGACGTCATTCGAATCTCTGGACGTCCGAGCTAGACCTAGTTGGTCGGTAATGGCGCAATCCTCCGAGATCGCAGAGGGCTCTACAGCAACCGAGACCCAGGGTCAGCAGATGGACACGAAGCGAGTTCTACCAGGTCATCCGATGGATTCAGGCCACCCGGGTACCAAGACTTAACCGCAATCGAGTTGGTGGAACCAGCACGACCGTCATGACCATCCCGCAGGGGTCCGCCTGTCGATCACCGCCCGAGGGAATCCACCGCGAGACTGCATCAGGGCAGGGAGCACCGAGACCGGTCCAGCACGCAGGAGCGTAGGTCGATCATCGCCAGTCAGTCTCCATACATGGACAGAACGTAGCGAATGTGTCGAGCCTTGGCTAATAGTGAGCATAGCGACATTTTTTATCTCTATCTGCACCAGTCTCCCCTTAAGCTGCTAGCCATCAAGCAAACCGGATGGGCAGCAATGGATTACCGGAGGCCGGTAGCCCGGAAGCAGCCAGGGGCTGAATGGAGAGCGATCATGCGCGGCCACAGCTGGGAGTGACACAGGTGTCGCCGGAAGGCGACTCACCGTAGTCTGGCGAGACGCACCCTCCGCATACCCTGGGAACGGTTGTGACTCGTCCTGATGAACATGACACTGGGACCGACCGGCTGTGGCTGGCTGTCGGTCCCGTCGTCGTCTTCGCGGCCGTCTCGGCTGCGGTCTGCGTGCACGCAATCATCCGCAGCGGCTCCACGACGGGCTCCAACCTTCAGATGGCAGCGACCCTGGTTGCGCTGGTCGCGGTCGGCACCGCCGCCTCAGTAAAGATCCGCATCCGGTCGACCACGCACGGCTTCACCTGGATCGAGAGCGCCTTCATGGTTGGCCTCGCAGTGGCCCCTGCTCCGTGGGTCGTGCTGAGTACGGGACTCGGCGTCGGCATCACCTGCGCCATCGTCAAGCGAGCCAAGATCAGGAGTGTGTTCTCGGTCGCAAAGGAGATGGTTCTGGTCAGCGCCAGCGCGTTGACGCTGCTCCTCCTCGGCCACCATGGAGGGTCACCACTCTCCGTCGCCGACCTGATCGGTCCACTCGCGGTTGCGTACCTGGTGAACGTGGTACTGGACGAGCTGCTGTCGCTGCCGATCATCGCCTTGGCCACAGGGACGAAGGTCAGCTACCTCTTCAGGGAGAACTGGAATCTGCGATTGGCCACTGTCGTCGCCCGATTTTTCCTGATCCTGGGCACCTTGGTGATCCTCCAGGCGGACAGCCGGCTGCTCGCGGCCATCCCGCCGCTTATCCTCAGCCTCCACCTGGCGTACTCGGGACGGATCCGAGCACGTACCGAGCAGCAGGCATGGCAGCGTCTGGCCCGGGCGACCGACGCGCTCAACGCCGTGGACCTGAACACCGTACTGAGGACGGCGGTGACGGGCGGCGCGGAGCTCTTCTCCGCCGACGAGGTGGAGATCGAGTTGACCGGGACGGGTCGGCTGGTCAGGGGAACGGCCAAGACACTCACATACGATGGACCGCCCGGCGCGGTCGCGAACGATGCCGGCCTGATCATCCCGGTACCCCTCGAGGGACACAGCACGAACGACATCGGAATGCTGCGGCTGCGCTTCCGGGGGCCGGTCAAGCTCTCCGAGCGGGAGCAGTACACCCTGCGTACCTTCGCGTCGGCGCTCTGCACGGCGGTCCGCAACGCGTCCGCGTACGCCGAGTTGAACCGGGTGGCCGAGGAGCACGCGCACGCCGCCGCGCACGACGCGCTGACCGGCCTGGCGAACCGGCGGCACCTGCTCGACCGGGGCGCCGAGCAACTCGGCCAGCGCCGCACCGAGGGGGTCGTCGCGCTGCTGCTGATCGACCTCAACCACTTCAAGGAGGTCAACGACACCCTCGGGCACGCGGCCGGCGACCGGGTATTGATCCAGGTGGCCGAGCGGCTGCGCGGCGCCGTACACGGTGAGGACCTGGTCGCCCGGCTCGGCGGCGACGAGTTCGCGGTGCTCTTCCACGGCCTGCCGGCCCCGGCGGTCGCCGCGCACCGGGCCGAGGCGCTGCTCACCGCGCTGCACGAGCCGATCGAACTCGACGGGATGCGGATCAGCGTCGAGGCCAGCGGCGGCATCGCGGTCGCGCCGAGCAGCGGCGGAATGACCGAGCTGTTGCGCCGCGCCGACGTGGCGATGTACCAGGCCAAGCGGGCCGGACGCCGGATCGCCACGTACGCCCCGGCCCGGGACACCGCCGACCTCAGCCGGCTCTCGCTCGGCGGCGACCTGCCCCGGGCGGTGGCCGACCGCGAGTTCACCGTCAACTTCCAGCCGATCGTCGACCTCGGCAGCGGCGAGGTGGTGGCCGCCGAGGCGCTGGCCCGGTGGCGCCATCCGGCCCGGGGCACCATCGACCCGCTCCGTTTCCTGGAGACGGTGGAGCGGTCCGGGCTGCTGCCGGCGTTCGCCGAGGCCGTCCTCGACCAGTCGCTGATCGCCGCCAACACCTGGCGGGAGGCCGGCTTCGACCTGCCGGTGGCGGTCAACGTCTCGCCACGCAGCCTGCTGGACGCCCGCTTCCCCGGCTCGGTACTGGCCCGGCTGCGGGCGCACGACCTGCCGCCGGACCGGCTGGTGCTGGAACTGACCGAGACGTTGACGCTGAGCCAGCTCGAGGTGGTCGACCAGGTGCTCGGCCAGCTCCGGGACGCGGGGATCCAGCTCGCCCTGGACGACTTCGGCACCGGTTACTCGTCGCTGTCGGTACTGTCCCGGATCCCCGTACACGAACTGAAGATCGACCGGGGCTTTGTCACCGCGATGGAGACCTCGGCCGAGGCCACCGCGGTGATCCGGTCCACCGTCGACCTCGGCCGCAGCCTCAACCTGAGCGTGGTGGCCGAGGGGGTGGAGAGCGAGCCGCAGCGCCACGCGCTCTGGGAGCTGGGCTGCGCCGCCGGGCAGGGGCACCTCTTCGCCCGACCGATGCCGGCCGCCCGGCTGCTCGCCGCCCTGCACCAGGGAGCGGGCGGCCGGCCCGGCACGCTGGCCCCCGCGCTGCACGACGAGGGCGCCGTGGTCCGGCTCTCCCCCGGCCGCCGGCCCGGACCGCGCCGCGCCGAGCGCCTGCCACACCTAGGGGCCTGACCACCGCACCCGGCGCGAGCGCCTGCCACACCTGCCGGCCTGACCACCGCACCCGGCGCCGTCCGCCTGCCACACCTGTCGGCTAATCACCGCACGCCCCGCAGGCGGTCTGCCACACTTGCCCGCGTGACTGCCACGGACGAACTGGAGACCGCCGCAGCCGACCGCCGGAGATACTGGCGCCGGGCCGACCGGGCCGCCGGGGGGCTCGCCGCCGACCTGGTGCTCTATCTCCTCTCCACCGGCTTCGCCGCCGTCACCGCAGCCACCTCCACACTCCTGCCGCACCGGGCCTGGGGCAGCGTCGCCGCCGTCGGCTACCTGCTCGGCACGATCATGGTGCTCGGTCAACTCCTCGTCCGGCGCCGCCGGCCCGACTCCCGGCTGGCCGGTACCGCCGCGCGAGGTGGGCTGACCGTCGTCACCTGGGCCGCCACCGCCCTGCTGCCGCTGGTCTGGCAGGCGGTCGAGCGGGTCGGCGGCCGACTCGACCGGGCCCAGGAGGAGGTGGTGGTGGTCGAGCACTCCGGCGCCCGGCTGCTCGACCACGGCACGCCGTACCTGACCCGGGACGCCATCGCCGCGCTGCCGGGCGGAGAGCAGCTCCTCGGCTACACCCCGTACCAGCCGGGCATGGCGCTCTTCGGGCTGCCCCGCGCCGTCGCCGGCACCGCGTGGTGGACGGACGCCCGGATCTGGTTCGCCGTGGCCACCGCCGTCGCGCTCGGCCTGGCCGTGCTGCTGCTGCGCCGCCCGGCGGCGACGGTCGCCGGCGGTCGCACCGCGCCGTCGGTGGAGCGGGCCGGTGCCCGGGACGCCGCGCTGGTCCGGGCGGTGCAGCTCGCGACGGTACTGCCGGTCTGCGCGCTGACCCTGGCGACCGGCGGTGACGACCTGCCGGTCCTCGCCCTCTGCCTGCTCGCCCTCGCCTGCGCCGCCCGGGACCGCTTCGTCGCCGCCGGGCTTGCGGTCGGACTCGCGGCGGCACTGAAACTCTTCGCCTGGCCGGTCGCGCTGGTCCTGCTGGTGCACGCCGCCACGCGGGGCCGCCGGACCGGGCTGCGGCTGGCCGCCGGGGCGCTCGGCCTGCCGCTGGTCGCGCTCGTCCCGGCCCAGCTCGTCGACTCGGCGGCGCTGGTCGAGAACGTGCTGCGCTTCCCGCTCGGCCACGGCCTGGTCAGCAGCCCGGCCGCGTCACCGTTCCCCGGGTACCTGATCGCGCAGGCACTGCCCGCCGGCCGGGTGGTCGCCGCCGCGCTGCTGGTCGCGGCCGGTCTGCTGATCGCCGTCCTGCTGCTGCGCCGCCCGCCGCGCACGGCCGCCTCCGCCGCGCTGTTCTGCGGGTACGGGCTGCTCGCCGCGATCCTGCTGATGCCGTCGACCCGGTTCGGGTACCTGCTCTATCCGGTCGCCTTCCTCGGCTGGGTCACCGCGCTCCGGCTCGCCCGCACCCCGCGGGACACCCCGGACTCCGACCGCACACCGGTGCCGACGGCCACCCCGTGAATGCCGACGGCCGTCCGTGAACCCGCCCCGCTCCGACGAACCCGCCGAGCCCCATCAGCCCCATCAGCCGCACGAGCCCGACGAACCCGACGAGCCGCCCGCGCTGCCGAACCGGCCCGGCTGGGATGTCTTCGCCGTGGTCGCCCTCGGCGGGGCGCTCGGCGCGGCCGGCCGGTACGGGCTGGTGGTGCTCTGGCCGCACGCCGCGACCGGCGTACCGTGGGCGACCCTGGTCACCAACCTCTCCGGCTGCGCCCTGATCGGCCTGCTGATGCGGCTGGTCACCACCGCCGCCGCCCCGCACCGGCTGGTCCGGCCGTTCCTCGGCACCGGGATCCTCGGCGGCTTCACCACGTTCTCCACCTACGCGGTGGAGACCCGGGGACTGCTCGCCGCGGGCCGCCCCGGTGTCGCCGTCGGCTACCTGCTCGGCACGCTCGCCGGAGCGCTGGTCGCGGTACGCCTCGGGATGTGGGCGGCGGACCGGGTGCGGTCGTGACCGGGCAGCGGGGACCGCGATGCTGACCTGGACGGCGGTGCTGCTCGGCAGCGCGGTCGGCGCGGTCGGCCGGTTCACGGTCAACTGGCTGGTCGAGCGCCGGTCCCGCCCCGCGCCGTGGGCCACGTTCACGGTCAACGTCGCCGGCTCACTGGTGCTGGGCCTGCTCGCCGGCACCGGTGCCGCCCTGCCGGGCTGGGTCGGCGCGCTGGTCGGCACCGGCTTCTGCGGCGCCCTGACCACGTACTCGACGTTCGGCTACGAGACCGTGCAGTTGCTCCGGAGCGGGCCGGCCGGGCGCGGCTGGGCGGTGCTGAACGTGCTGACCTCCCTCGCCGTCGGGCTCGGCGCCGCCGCCCTGGGCTGGCAACTCGGCAGCCTCCAGTGATCCCGTGACCCGCCCACCCACCCGGCCGACCGGGACGGTGGCGGTACGCCGGACCCGGCGGGATGGCCGGGCCGCCGCCCGAGGAACGTCCCACCCGCCCTCCCGACAGCTTTTCTGGGGCGTCTGCCGAGCGGGATCGGCCGGCAGGGCGTAAACCTGAGGCATGAACGCGACCTATCGGGATCGGGCGGAGGCCGGTGCCGCACTCGCCGACCGGCTCACCTCGATCGCCGGCGACCCGGACGTGGTCGTCCTCGGGCTGGTCCGGGGCGGCGTACCGGTGGCCGCGGCGGTGGCGGAACGGCTCGGCGCACCGCTGGACGTACTGGTGGTCCGGAAACTGGGCCTGCCGGAGGCACCCGAGGTGGCCTTCGGTGCGGTCGGACCGGGCGGGCTGCGGGTGCTCAACGAGGAGATCGCCGACCGGCTGGACCCGGAGGAGGTGGACGCGGTGGTGCGGGCCGAGACCGCCGAACTCGAACGGCGCGAGCGGCTCTACCGGAAGGACCGGCCGCCGCTGCGGCTGGACGGCCGGATCGCGGTGATCGTCGACGACGGGCTGGCCACCGGGGCCACCGCGCGGGCCGCCGTGGGGGTCGGCCGGCAACTGGGCGCCCGACGGGTGGTGCTGGCCGTCCCGGTCGGCGCGCCGCAGGCGTACGACGTGCTCAGCGACGCCGCCGACGAGGTGGTCTGCCCGGAGCGCCCGGCCGACTTCGGCGCCGTCAGCCGTTACTACGACGACTTCCACGAAGTGTCCGATGCCGAAGTGGTGGCCGCGCTGACAGGAACTCGGTGATTCGACCGGGTACCGTCGAGTGATGCAGATGACCTGTCCCAAGTGTCGTGGCGACATGCGCCAGTACGAGCGCAGCGGCGTCACGGTTGACCAGTGCACCGAATGCCGTGGCATCTTCCTCGACCGGGGCGAGTTGGAGAAGCTGTTCGAGGCCGAGGCCAACTGGAGCCAGCAGCAGGCGCCGGCGTCGCAGCACGCACCCGCGCCGGGCGCCGGGTACCCTCCGCCGCCGCCGGCCCCGCACCAGCCCGCCTACGGAGGTCCGAGCCACACACCGCCACCGCCGCCGCCACCGCCCGGCCACGGCTACCCGCCGGCACCGGCACCGGCGTACGGGCAGCACGGGCAGCCGCACTACGGCTACCACGGGCACTACCGGCACAAGAAGCGGAAGGGCTTCCTGAACGACTTCTTCGACTGACCGGCCCCGCCGGCAGGGCGGTACCCGCCCCCACTGCGGGGCCGGTTACCGGACCGGCCGGCTGACCGGAGTCTTCGCGGACCCCGTGCCCGGCAACGAACCTCGCGCGTCGTCGACGGGCGGGCGTACGTCGCCGGGTGCGGGGCTCGTGCCATTGGGCGAAGGTGGGTGGGTCGGCTGGACGGCGTGGAGGCGCCCCGGGCGGCGGGCGGTGAGCTGTCCCCGGCGCCGGGCAGTGAGGCCGCCCGGGCGGCGGAGCCGTGCCGAGCGCTCGGTGCGGCGTACGACCGGATCACCGCGACCGTCGACGGCCTCGCCGACGCCGACCTGCTCCGGCCGACCCGCTGCCGGGGCTGGTTCGTCGTCGACCTGCTCCTGCATCTCGTCCTGGACGCCCAGCGGGCCCTGGTCACGCTCGCCAGCCCGGTGGTCGGGCCGGCCGACGTGGACGGCGTCAGCTACTGGCTGTCGCCGAGCGATCCGGACGAGGGGCGGCACGCGGCCTGGGTACGCCGGTCGGCCGCCGCCTTCGACCGGCCGCGCGGGGTGGTCCGGCTCTGGACCGACACCGCACCGGCGGCGGTCCGGGCCGCCGCCGCAGCCGACCCGCTCGGGTACGTCACCACCCAGGGCCACGTGCTGGCGGTGCCGGAGTTCCTCGCCACCCTGGTCACCGAGGCGGTGGTGCACCATCTCGACCTGGCGGTGGACCTCCCGGACGCGCCAAACCCGGAGCCGGACGGCGTGGCCATCGCGGTGGCGACCCTGGACGGACTGCTCAGCGCCGAGGCGATCCGCCCGGCCGACTGGTCGGACACCGACTATCTGCTGAAAGGGACGGGGCGGCTCCCGCTGACCACGCACGACCGGCTGGTGCTCGGCGAGGCCGCCGGCTGGTTCCCACTGCTCGGCTGAGTCCGCGAGGCGGCTCACGCCGGAGACTCGGGTACTCTCCGTCCGGTTCCGCCCTCGCGCCACGCCGTGGAACCGGACAGCGACGGCTCAACCAGGCTCAGCCACGAGCGCCAAAAACAATTCCGGCGGCGATGTCGAGAATCCGTGACCGGCTCCGTCCCCGCGGGTGAACGTGACCAAGATGGGTCGCATCAGTACCGAGGAGAAGCCCGATGGCCAAGTACCTGCTGCTCAAGCACTACCGGGGCGCTCCGGCCGCGGTCAACGACGTGCCGATGGACCAGTGGACGCCGGAGGAGATCTCGGCGCACGTGCAGTACATGCGCGACTTCGCGGCCCGGCTCGAGGGGACCGGCGAGTTCGTCGACGGTCAGGCGCTCGCCCCCGAGGGGACGTTCGTGCGGTACGACGGTGAGGGGCGCCCGCCGGTCACCGACGGCCCGTTCGCCGAGACCAAGGACCTCATCGCCGGCTGGATGGTGATCGACGTCGACAGCTACGAGCGCGCCATCGAACTGGCCGGAGAACTGTCGGCCGCGCCCGGGGCGGGCGGGAAGCCGATCCACGAGTGGCTCGAGCTGCGGCCGTTCCTGGCCGAGCCGCCCACCATCACGGAGTGACCTCTGAGATGAACGAGGCGCTGCTCCGGAGCCTCACGCCGAGCGTGCTCGGCATCCTCGTCCGCCGCGGAGCCGACTTCGCGGCGGCCGAGGATGCCGTGCAGGACGCGCTGGTCGAGGCGGTCCGGGTCTGGCCGGCCGACCCGCCGCGGGACCCGAAGGGCTGGCTGATCACCGTGGCCTGGCGCCGGTTCCTCGACACGACCCGGACGGACACCGCCCGCCGCCGGCGTGAGGAGCTCGTCGACGAGGAGCCGTCGCCGGGGCCCGCGCCGTCGGTGGACGACACGCTCCAGCTTTACTTCCTGTGCGCCCACCCGTCGCTGACGCCGTCGTCCGCGGTCGCGCTCACGCTGCGCGCCGTCGGCGGGCTGACCACCCGCCAGATCGCCCAGGCCTACCTGGTGCCCGAGGCGACCATGGCGCAGCGGATCAGCCGGGCCAAGCGGACCGTCTCCGGCGTGCGGTTCGACCAGCCCGGCGACGTCGCCACCGTGCTGCGGGTCCTCTACCTGGTCTTCAACGAGGGCTATTCCGGCGACGTCGACCTCGCCGCCGAGGCCATCCGGCTCACCCGGCAGCTCGCGGCCGCGATCGACCACCCCGAGGTGGCCGGGCTGCTCGCCCTCATGCTGCTGCACCACGCCCGGCGGGCCACCCGGACCGCGCCCGACGGCAGTCTGGTGCCGCTCGCCGAGCAGGACCGCGACCGGTGGGACACCAAGTCGATCGCCGAGGGCGTCGAGATCCTCCAGGCGGCCCTCGCCCGCGACCGGCTGGGCGAGTTCCAGGCCCAGGCCGCCATCGCGGCACTCCACGCCGACGCGCCCACCGCCGAGGAGACCGACTGGGTGCAGATCGTCGAGTGGTACGACGAACTCGCGCGCCTGACTGACAGCCCGGTCGTCCGGCTCAACCGCGCAGTGGCCGTCGGCGAGGCCGACGGACCACGCGCCGGGCTGGCGGCGCTCGCGGCGCTGGACGACTCGCTGCCCCGGCACGCGGCGGTGGCGGCGTACCTGCACGAACGCGACGGTGATCTGGCGACGGCGGCACGGCTGTACGCCGAGGCGGCCCGGAAGGCACCCAACCTCGCCGAACGGGATCACCTGACGCGCCAGGCCGCTCGGCTCAACGCCCGCCAGCGTCGCTGACGGTTCGCGCTGCGACTCCTCCGCGGCACCCGTCATTTCGCAGACACCGCTCGATCGGGCCCGTCATACGATTGCCATGTCCACAAAGCGCGACAGGTGGAGCTGCGCCGCCACCGTCACGGTGTCGGTCGGCCCGTTCCGGTGCTTGGCGACGATGAAATCCGCCTCGCCGGCCCGGGGCGACTCCTTGTCGTAGTAGTCGTCCCGGTGCAGAAGTATGACGACGTCGGCATCCTGCTCGATCGACCCAGACTCCCGCAAATCGGACAACTGGGGACGCTTGTCGGTACGCTGCTCCGGGCCACGGTTCAGCTGACTGACCGCGATCACCGGGCACTCGACCTCCTTGGCAAGCAGCTTCAGCCCTCGGGACAGCTCGGCGACCTCCTGCTGGCGGCTCTCGGTGCGCTTCGGCGAACTCATCAGCTGGAGATAGTCCACCACGATCATCTTGAGGTCGTGCCGCTGCTTGAGCCGGCGGGCCTTGGCCCGGATCTCCATCAGGTTCATGTTGGGGGTGTCGTCAACGAAGAGCGGCGCCTCGCTGATCTCGCCCATCCGGCGGGCCAGCTTGGTCCAGTCGTCGTCCGAGAGCTGCCCGCTGCGCAGCACGTGCAGCGGCACCCGGGCCTCGGCCGAGAGGAGTCGCATCACGATCTCGACCTTGCTCATTTCCAGCGAGAAGATGGCACTCGCACAGTTGTGCCGGATCGCGGCGTTTCTGGCGAAGTCCATCGAGGCGGTGCTGTTGTGGGTGGGGATCATGGATCGGCCGGCAAGATATAGATGATCGGCGTTGTCAACAGTTACGCACCGCACGGGGACACTGGGAACCGGGCGAACGTCGACGATATACCGACAACCGGTGCGAGCGGTGCCATTCGTACGACAGCGCTCCTTGTGGGCAATCTTCTTTCGCGTCAGTCGAAACACATCGTCTTCGGTCGAAAAGTTCAGGATGTACGCAGTGGAGGTCTCCTCGGTCTTTCCCTTCACCCGCTTCGTGTTGACCGAGCACCGATAGCCGAGGCTGACGATCAGCTCGCGAGTGTCCTCGGCGAGACGTCGCGACGTGACTGCGAACTGCAGGCTGCCGGTCGGCGTGACAGTTCCGTCGGTATCCATCAATCCGGCGAGCAACGCGCGCCGTTGGGCCTCCGAGGCGCGGAGGTACGCGGTCGGGATGTGCTTGTCGCCGAGCACGCCAGCCGCGCGGAGGTAGCCGACGAACGATCCCCAACGGTTGTGACACGAGGCGCATCTTCGGGCACCGGTCCAGCCGCTCTCGGGAAGCTTCCCGCAGGACGCGCAGCCGGTGCGGTCGGCAGGGTTCACAAGACCTTTGGACTTTCCCCCGCAGGACTGCCCACAGGTTCGAACGCTGGGGCCGCGCGGAGTGAAGCTGTTGCCGCAGACAATGCAATCCCGGTCTGGGAGCGGATTCAAGCCTGCGACCTTGATCGAGTAGGCGAGGGTTTCGGTCCCGACGGGTGCAACAATGAACCCGTCCTCCCTGACGTGGGTAACCATCTCCGGATCGGCGGTTGTGAAGCGGGCCGACCGGGTGGAGCCGTCGCCCAACCACACACCAAGCGTGTAGGGCGGGATCGGAAGGTCATCGCGACATGGCAACTCGATCGGGAGAGCGTTCTCGACGGCGTGGTTGAGTCGCCCGTCAGTGGGGTGCCGGAGCGTGATCGCGATGCCGGCTGTGGTGATCGGCTCACCGTGGTTGGCGGTGTTCTCGACATTCATCAACCGGTTCACCCGACGAGCCAGGGCCGCCATCAGGGCGCGACGAGAGTAGGCGCGGATATTCGTCCTGCGCCACGGCTTGCCCGCCCGAATGTACTCACGGGCCACCTCGCCGGCGAAGCCCACCTCGGCTCCGACGATGTGCAGTACGTTCCGGAACTGTTCGCCGGTCAGCGCCACCGCTTCGCGGAATGTGATTAGTTCATCGGGTTCCGCCATGGCTGTCTGGTGTGCGGCGGTAGCGGTAGCGCGTGCATCTGCAGACCATTGGTGGGATCGCTTGCCCTCGGCCCGCTGTCGGCGGCTGGCCCTGGTGGTGGTCTTCCACAGGTGCTCGCCGTCAGCCACGATCACGCTTCCGTCGGAGAATTCGACCTCGTAGCAGGGGCGGTTGTGGAGGACGTCGAAGGCGTGCGTCACGGTGGTGGGGCGCCCGTCGGCTCCGAGGAGCTGGTCGCCTACCTTGACATTGCCCATGGTGGTCCAACCGGCGGGGGTTGGGAGCGGCGTGTCGAGCGCCAGGGCTTTTCCCAAACCAGGCCTACCCGCCACAATAACGAGCTGCCCCGGGTGCAGGCCGTTGAGCAGCCGGTCCAGGTCGGTGAAGCCGGTCGGTACGCCGGTCATCACGCCGCCCTGCGCACCGACCGCCTCGATCTCGTCCAGCGTCGGCTGGAGCATGTCGGCGAGCACCGCGAAGTCCTCGCTGACCCGCTTCTCGGTGACGTCGTAGATCGCCTGCTGGGCCAGGTCCACCACGTCGTCGACGTCCCGCCCGCCGCCACCGGCCGAGCCGTAGCCGAGCTGCACGATCCGGGTACCCGCCTCGACCAGGCGCCGCAACACGGCGCGCTCGCCGACGATCCGGGCGTAGTAGGAAGCGTTCGCGGCCGTCGGCACGCTGGCGATCAGCGTGTGCAGATAGGGCGCGCCGCCGATCCGGGCCAGGTCGCCGGAGTCGGCGAGCGCGGCGGCGACGGTGATGGCGTCGGCCGGCTCGCCCCGGCCGTAGAGGTCCAGGATCGCGTCGAAGACGGTCGAGTGCACCGGCCGGTAGAAGTCGTTGGTCCGGAGGATCTCGACGACGTCGGCGATCGCGTCCTTGGAGAGCAGCATCCCGCCGAGCACGCACTGCTCGGCCGCGATGTCCTGCGGCGGCGTCTTGTCGAACTGGCCATCGCGCGGCGCCGGGACGTCGGTCGACGGCGCCGGCGGTCGCGACTCTCCGCGCGACGGGCGCGACTCCCCACGGACGTCGTCGGTGACCGACACGGGCATCCCCCTCCGCCACACCGGCTGGCTCCTAGCGAACCGCCGACGTACGACATTTCTCGGCTGACCCACGGCCCCGTCCGGCCGAGGGGCCGGACCGGCCCTGGCCAGCCGCCTTGACCGGGGGAGATGTCGGCACGGGTGGCAGGGTCAGGGCAGCAACGATACGGACGTCGAGGTCAGGGACTCAAGCACACCGGTGGACGGAGTTCGGGACAACCTGTGGACGGTTCCCGGCGGGGTGTGCGCAGCCCTGTGCACAGGCTGTGGACAACGATTGGGGAAGATAGCCTGTAGCCGCTCTGACCTGCGCCGACTCGGTCCCCACCATGTGGAGGAAAGAAACAGGTCAAATTCGGGCTACCGGGACGGCGTATCATCGGGCGACGGCAATCTTGCGTACGGCTACTCGCGAACGACCTACCAGACTCCTCGCGATCGACTAACCAGAAAGGTCACGCCTCGGCAGTGGACCATCGGGATCGGGGGCGGGGTGAGCTCGCCCGACATGAGTGGCAGGACAGCGCCGGCCGGAGCGACCCGGCGACGCCCTGGCCAGGTGATCCTTATTCGCGTCCCGACGTCACCTATCGCACCCCGAGCCGGCGGCGGGCCCGGTACCGTGGCGCACCGGACCCGGTCGACAGCTACACGCCGTCCTGGGCCCGGGAGTCCACCGAGCCGCTCCAGCCCCGCTCCTCCCGGGCGTACGCCGACAGCTCCACATGGGCCTCCGAGCCGGAGCCGGAGCGTCGCGACGGGGGCCGGCACCACCGCGCCGACGCGGCGGCCGAGCCGGCGACGGAGACCGGCCGGCCCGGGCGTCGACGGGTCGCCCCCGAGGTGACCTGGGACAGCACCGGCGAATACTGGCGCGGTCCGAGCGGCGCGGCCGACGACACACCGGGCGGCGAGAGCAACGACGACCGCTGGCGCGGTGCCGGCGACCGGCGGCGCGGCGACGCGACCGGGAGCACCCGGAGCGAGGCCACCGACAGCGGGGCGGCCGGCCGACACGGCCGGCGTCGCGCCGGTGCGGGCCGGCGCGGGGACGAGGCCGACGACTGGGCCGCCGCCGCACCCACCAGCGGCTGGGTCGGCGCGGCCCCCACCAGCGGCTGGGTCGGCGCGGCCCCCACCACCGGCGCCGGCGCCGCCGCCCCGACCAGCGGCGGATGGATCTCCGAGGCGCCCACCTCCGGCGGATGGGCCGCCGCCGCACCCACCACCGGTGCCGGCGCCAACAGCGGCCTGCTCGGTGACCCTCCCACGACCTCCGGCCGGGGCCGACGGCGCCGGGCCGACCCGGACGACGATCCGACCGCGGTACCCACCTCGGGTTGGGGTGCCGGAGCCGTCGATTCGCCGTCCACCGAGACCGGCCGGCGCGATCGGGGTGACACCGCGGTCGGTTGGCGGGAGCCGGCCGACGATTCCGCGCCCGGCCGGTGGGACCGGACCGGCGACCGGGAGCCCGGCACGACGTACGGCTCGGCGCGGCGGGCGCCGGGGCGACGGCGCCGCGCCGAGCCGGCCGGCTGGGAGCCCGACGATCCGAGCGGCCCGGTGCCGACCGCCGGACGGCGGCGTTCCCGGCACCGCGCGGAGGACCCGACGGAGGTCGCGGAGCAGCCGGACGCCATCGCCGGGACCGAGCCGGGCCCGGAGACCGAGCGGTCGAGAGCAAATCCCCGCTGGGTACGGTCGCCCGGCGAGAGCGACCCGGGCCGCGGTACCGGCCGGCGGTCGCGGAGCGCCGATCCGCTGCCCGGTCCGGGGGGCGCCAGTGCCCGCCGACGGCAACGTGAGCCGGACGCCGAGCCCGTCCGCCGCTACCGGGCCGACGCCGGACCGGTACGCCGGGTCGGCGAGGACCGGGGTGGCCGGGGCCGGCACGCCGATCCCGGGCCGGAGCGGGGCGGGGATGCCGGCCCGGGTTGGCGTACCGAGGCCGGGCCATGGGACCGGCTCACCGACACCGGGATGTTGGATCGGGTCACCGACTCCGAGCCGCCGGAAGGTCCCGGCACCGGCCGTCGCCGCGACCGGAGCACCGACACCGGCCAGTGGGACAGGTTCACCGACACCGGCCAGTGGGACAGGTTCACCGACACCACCGAGTGGCGGCACGGCGAACTCGCCGGGCTGGCCCGGGATGCCGGGAGCGGGCGCGACAACACCACCGACGGCGGCTCCCGGGGCGCGGACCGCACCGGGCCGGAGGGTGGCGACACGTTCTGGTCCGGCACCAGGCTGGCCGGCGACGACCCGCGCTGGATGGGTATCCCGGACTCGGCGCCGCGTTCTCCGGCGGTCGCCTACCCGCCACTGGCCCGGCCGGTGTCGCCGGCACGCCGGGCGAGCGAGCCCCCGACCCCCACCCGGCGGCCGGCACCGGGTCGCGGTCGCGCCGGTACGGTCGGCTCCGCCCGGAGCGTCAGCGGAGCGGGTACGGCCACCCGGCGCGCACCGAGCGGCAGCCTGCTCACCTCGGCGACCAGGACGGGCCGACCCAGTCCGCTGAGTCGACGACTCGAAGACGATCTGCTCGATCCGCGGCCCAGCGGCCCGCTCACCGCCGTCCTCTACACCGCCGCCTGGTACGCGGTCGCCGTGCTGGCCGTCTTCGTCTGGGTACTCACGCTCGACACCAGTGTGCCGGTGGACTGCGTACCGGAGGTCTCCGGTGCCTGTGAATCGGAGCGCGGCCAGGCGATGTCCGCGCTGCTGGCCGGGGTGCCCCGGTTCCTCGCCGCGCTGGCGACCGGTCTGGTGGTCGCGGCCCTGATGCGCTGGTTCAACCGCACCTGGCGGGCGGTGACCGTCGGGTTCGCGGCAGCGGTCGTCGGTGGTGGGCTCTCCACCGTCTTCTTCAGCGCGATCAGTGGTCAACCGGTCGGCTGAGGTCTGGTCCCGCCCGCTGGCGAGACGGCTCCGGGTGCAAGACGGCTCCGGGGTGCCGCCCGATCGGACGGCACCCCGGAACTCTGTCTGTCGCCTGGCCGGCTACTTGCCCGGTACGACCTTCAGGTCGAACCGCGCGGTGACCTCCGGGTGCAGCTTGACCCGCACCTGGTGGCTGCCGACCGACTTGATGGCGCCCGGCAGCTCCAGCCGACGCCGGTCGAGGGACGGACCACCGGCCGCCTTCACCGCGTCCACCACGTCGCCGGGGGTCACCGAGCCGAAGAGCCGCCCGCCGTTGCCGGCGCGCGCGGTCAGGTTGACCTTGAGGCCCTCAAGCTGGGCCTTCACCTCGTTGGCGTGACCGAGGTCCCGGATCTCCCGGGCCGCGCGGGCCCGCTGGATGACCGTGACCTGCTTCTCCGCGCCCTTGGTCCAGGCGATGGCGAAGCCCTGCGGCAGCAGGTAGTTGCGGCCGTAGCCGTCCTTGACCTCGACGATGTCGCCGGGGCCGCCGAGGCCCGACACCTCCTGGGTCAGGATGATCTTCATGTCGGTGCCTCCTCTCAGCGGGCCGTGGCCGTGTACGGCAGAAGCGCCATCTCGCGGGCGTTCTTGACCGCACGAGCGATCTGCCGCTGCTGCTGGGAGGTGACCCCGGTCACCCGCCGAGCGCGGATCTTGCCGCGGTCGGAGATGAACTTGCGCAGCAGCGCCGTGTCCTTGTAGTCGATGTAGGTGATCCCGTCCTTGTCGAGCGGGTTCACCTTCTTCTTCGGCTTGCGCAGTGCCGCAGCCTTTGCCATTGCTCTTGCTCCTGGTTTGCGATCCCGGGTGTTAGCCACCCGGATCAGAACGGGGGCTCGTCGTCGAAGTTGCCGCCGCCCGAACCGGACGTACGCGAGGAGGCCGGAGCCGCCGTGGCCCACGGGTCGTCGAAGTTGCCTCCGCCGCCACCCTGGCCACCGCCACCGCCACCACCGCCGGAGGCGCCGAACCCGCCGCCGCCGGAGCGCGACATCTTCTGCACCTTCGCCGTGGCGTACCGCAGCGACGGGCCGATCTCGTCGACCTCCAGCTCGATGACGGTGCGCTTCTCGCCCTCGCGGGTCTCGTAGGACCGCTGCCGGAGCCGGCCCGACACGATCACGCGAGCACCGCGCTGCAACGACTCGGCGACGTGCTCGGCCGCCTGCCGCCAGACGGTGCACGAGAGGAAGAGCGGCTCGCCGTCCTTCCACTCGTTCGTCGTCCGGTCCATGAACCGGGGCGTCGAGGCGACCCGGAACTTGGCGACCGCGGCGCCGGACGGGGTGAAACGCAACTCGGGGTCGTCGGTCAGGTTGCCGATGACCGTGATGGTGGTATCTCCTGCCATGACCATCTCCTCGCGCACTCATCAGTCCCTGAAAGGCTGCCAGAGCAGTACGACAGGACGGATGAGGCTGATCCGGGCGTGCCGGAAACGCGTCAGCGCGTCTCCGGCCGGATGACCTTGGTGCGCAGCACGGACTCGTTGAGTCGGAGCTGCCGGTCCAGCTCGGCCACCGCCGCAGGCGTCGCCTGCAGGTCGATGACGGCGTAGATTCCCTCGGCCTTCTTGTCAATCTCGAACGCGAGGCGCCGACGACCCCACACGTCGAGCTTCTCCACCGAGCCACCCGCGGTCCGGATCACGTTGAGGTACGTGTCGAGCGACGGGGCGACGGTGCGCTCCTCGAGGCTTGGATCGAGGATGACCATGATCTCGTAATGACGCAAGACGTGCTCACCTCCTCTGGGCTAGCGGCCACGGTCCTTCCGTGGCAGGAGGTCATGCGTCGTTGCCGGGCGGTATCGGGAGGGATCCCGTCGCGCGCGGACAACCTGAGCAGAATACCCGGTCCACCGGCGCCGGACGTCGGCGGACCCCATGCCCGCCGGGCCGCCCCGCGCTCGGACCGGCGCCAAGAGCCTCCTCCGGTCGCGTTGACCGGAGGAGGCTCTTCGACGCAGAGCCGCGGGGCGCATCCCGTCCGCATTCTTTGGGTGGGACCTGGGGAGGAACGACCACACCGATGAGTTGGATGGAAGGCGCCCCGCGGAGCCTATTGTATTGTCATCTTACGCGATAACAGTCTGTGTTGTGCGTTGAGCGAGAATCGCCCGAATTGCTCCTGTCGAGACCCCGACCACACAGACCGCGGCCACCGGCGCCCAGCAGCCGGACCCGTCCGGCGGGCCGGAAGGGCCACCCGGGCGCACCCGGACGGCGGCAGCCCCGCCGAGTCGGTCGGGCGGCGGAGGGTAGCTGCCCGGCGCCGCGTCCTGCGGCGCCCTGGCGCTCCGGGGGCCGGCCACATCGGGACCATGCGGCACCGACCCCACCTCGACCCGCCCGACCGACCCGGCGGGGACGACACGGACCGGCATGACCCCGGCCCAGACAGTGGCTCCGACGCCCCGACCGCGAAGCCGGACAGCAGCCGTGGTGCGCCCGCGGCGAGTGCGGGGACCGCTGCTGCGGCTCGGCGGCGGAGCGACAGGGTCACGTCTTCCCTCTTTCCGGCACAACTCGTGGCTCGATCCGGGCCCGTACGCCGGGCGAACGGATCTCACCTGGAGAAACGATCCATCCCCCCGGCGGTGACGCGGACCGCCCCGGGACCGCCGCGCCCGAGCTGCCGGGCCGGACAGGTGCGCCCGTCCCCGCCCGACCGACCGGCGCGACGTAGGCTCGCCTTCATGCGTATCGGAGCCCATGTCGATGCCACGGATCCGTTGGACGAGGCGGCCCTCCGGAAGGCGGACGCGGTCCAGTTCTTCCTCGCCGATCCGCAGAAGGACTGGAAGACACCGCAGCCACGGGCCGACGCGGCCCGGCTGCGCGATTCCGAGGTGGACGTCTACATCCACGCGCCGTACGTCATCAACCTCGCCACCACCAACAACCGGATCCGCATCCCGAGCCGGAAGCTGCTGCTCGGACACGCCACCGCCGCCGCCGCGGTCGGCGCCAAGGGCCTGATCGTGCACGGCGGGCACGTCAACGCGGGAGACGACATCGCCAAGGGCTTCGACAACTGGCGCAAGGCCTTCGCCCAGGCCGCCGAGTCCGGCGGGCACGACGTCCCGGTGCTCATCGAGAACACGGCCGGCGGCGACAACGCCTGCGCCCGCCGGTTCGACAACCTGGCCCGGCTCTGGGATGCGGTGGGCGAATACGACGTCGGCTTCTGCCTGGACACCTGCCACGCGCACGCGGGCGGCGAGGACCTGCTGGACATCGTCGACCGGGTTCTGGCGATCACCGGCCGGATCGACCTGATCCACGCCAACGGTTCCAAGGACGCCTTCGACTCCGGCCGGGACCGCCACGAGAACCTCGACAGCGGCACCATCGATCCGGAACTGGTGGTGGCGGTGGTCCGGGCGGCCGGCGCGCCGGTCATCGTCGAGACGCCCGGCGGGGCCGACGGTCAGGCCACCGACATCGCCTATCTCCGCGACCGCGTAGGCCGGTAGGGACGAGGACCCGATGTCGACGGACCAGTCCAACGCCAACGAGACAACCCGGCCCGGCGCCGCGCCAGTCGGCACCAACCCGGACCCGACCCTGGGCACGACGGCCGGATCGGGTACGCCCACCAGCGCGGACTCCGGCGCCGCCGGGGAGCGGACGACATCGACCGAGGCCGGGACCGCCACGACCCTGCGGTCGGCCGTACCGGCTTCGGGAAGCGGCTCGCACCCCACCGTCTCCGGTGGTACGGCGTCGACCGCGCGGGCAGCCGGCGATGGCGGCGCCCCGGCGACGGCGGTGACGTCAACGACGGCGCAGCTCTCCGACCCGGCGCCAGGCGGGAAGCCCGACACCCCGCCCGGGGAGCCGGCGCAGTCCGGCAGCGGCGGAGGCGAAGCCGGGAAAGCCGAGGAGAGCAAGGGCGACGACGCCGAGGGCGAGGCGGCGGGCGGCGACGACAAGACGTCGAAGGACAGCCAGGCCGAGGACGACAAGGCCGGCAAGGAGAAGGACGACAAAGACGGCAAGGACGGCAAGGAGAAGGCGGCCGGTGACGACCAGCCGGCGAAGCCCGCCGACCCGTTCGCCGCGTTCGCGCCGGCTCCCGAGGTGGTACCCGGGCGGATCCGGCGGATCGGTCGGGCGGTCGGCCGTCGGGTGGTACACGAGTGGACCCTGGCCGGGCTCGGCGCACTGGCCCTGGCCGTCCTGATGACCTGGCCGACGCTGCGCTACCCCCGACACACGCTGCCGCAGGACTACTGGGATCCGGCGCTACAGGCCTGGCAGGTCGCCTGGTCCGGGCACATCCTGCTGACCAAGCCGGCCCAGTTGTGGCAGAGCAACGCGTTCTTCCCGGAGACCTGGACCTTCGCCTTCTCCGACACCCTGCTCGGGTACGCCCCGGCGGGCATGATCGGTCAGGGCCCGGAGGCGGCGATCCTCCGCTACAACATCCTCTTCGTCCTGGCCCACGCGCTCGCCGCGCTCGGGGCGTACGCGCTGGTACGGCAGCTCGGGGCGGGACGGATCGGGGCGGCGGTGGCGGGGATCGGCTTCGCGTACGCGCCCTGGCTGCTCGGCCAGGCCGGTCACCTGCACGTGCTCTCCAACGGCGGTATCCCGCTCGCCCTGGCCATGCTGGCCCGGGGACACGGCTGGTCGCTGCGGCACGGCTACCGACCCGAACGTCGACGTTCCGGCTGGGCGTTCGCCGGCTGGCTGGTCGCCGCCTGGCAGCTCAGCCTCGGCTTCGGCATCGGTCTCGTCTTCGCGTACGTGATGGGTCTGATCGCGGTCGTGGTGCTGCTGAGCTGGCTGGTCCGGCGGATCCTGCGCCGGCCAGGGCAGTGGTTCGGGTTCCGGCTGCTGCTGGCCGACTTCTGGGGCGGCGCGATCTTCGCGGCGACCGGTGCCCTGCTGGCGATCCCGTACTTCAAGGTCGCCGAACTGCACCCCCACGCCCGGCGGACCGCCGAGGAGCTGCACAACTACTCCCCGCCGCCGGGTGGTTTCCTCACCGCTCCGCCGGAGTCGCTGATCTGGGGCGACCTGCACGAGCCGGTCCGGGGCGGGCTGCCCGGACTGCCGGAGACCACCCTGCTGCCGGGGTACGTCCTCTTCGCGCTCGCCCTCGCCGGCCTCTTCTTCTCGATCTGGACGGTACGCCAGCGCCTACTGCTGCTGGCGGCCGTGCTCGCCGCCGGGGTGCTGGCGATGGGCAGCCGGTTCTTCGGCGGCACCTGGACCTACCTGCCGCTCTTCGAGCACCTGCCCGGCTGGGACGGTCTGCGTACGCCGGGCCGGCTGATGATCTGGGTCACCCTGTTGCTCGGCGTCCTCGCCGCCGGCTCG
This sequence comes from Plantactinospora sp. ZYX-F-223, assembly GCF_039649625.1. Classification (NCBI taxonomy): domain Bacteria; kingdom Bacillati; phylum Actinomycetota; class Actinomycetes; order Micromonosporales; family Micromonosporaceae; genus Plantactinospora; species Plantactinospora sp. ZYX-F-223. The sequence continues at coordinate 225,708 of NZ_JBDJAV010000009.1, forward strand.
GTCGGCGCGTTCGCGGAGCGGGCCCGGCAGATCTCGGCCGCCGAGCGGGTGCCGCCCCGGCCGGGACCGTTCCTGCGGCTGGTCACGCTGCTGCCGATCGTGCTGGTGCTGGCCGAGGGGCTCAACACCACGCCGCATCCGGTGGTACCGGTGCAGCCCGCGTCGATGCGGGTCGCCAACGGCCCGATCCTGGTGCTCCCCTCGGACCAGAAGACCGACCAGCACGTGATGCTCTGGTCGACCAGCCGGTTCCAGGACGTCGTCAACGGCGGCAGCGGGTTCACGCCGAACCGGCTCGCCGAGGTACGCCAGGCCACCGCGAACTTCCCCGACCAGGCAAGCATCGACTTCCTGCGCACCATGGGCGTGCGTACGGTGATCGTGCTCCGGGACCGGGTGGCCGGTACCCCGTTGCAGGCCACCGTCGACCTGCCGGTCGACAGCCTGGGAATCAGCCGGGAGGACGTCGGGGAGACGGTCGTCTACCGGCTCTGATCCGGGCCGCTCCGCCGTCCGCGCTCCCGGCTCGGTCCACGATCCCGTCGGTGCTGCCGCGACCGTGCGGACCGGGTCGTGGCCGGCGCAGGCCCGGCCGGTGCCGGTCGGGCCGTGGCCGGCACGGCTAAGCCGGTACCGCTAGGCCGGCACGGGTCAGGTCGTGGCCGGCGCCGGTTCGGCCGGGGCCGGCCGGCCACGGAGTCGGGCGAGCCAGGAGGCGTCCGGGGCACCGTCGTAGATCCCGCCGTCGGGGTCGTCGAGGTAGCTGCTCCGGACCGGGTCGCCCTCGGGCCGCAGGATGTCCCGGACGACCAGCACGCAGAGCACCACGACGGTGGTCAGCCGCAGCGTGGCGGCGAACACGAAGACGCCCTCCGGGAAGACCTGCTTGCCGCCGGCCCCGAGCAGCTCGCCGTAGAACGCGACGAAGTAACCGACCTCGGCGAACTGCCAGGCGAGGAAGGCGCCCCAGCGCGGCCGGGCCAGCACCAGCAGGGGCAGCAGCCAGAGGTTGAACTGCTGCGACCACACCTTGCTGAAGATCAGGAACGCCGCGACCATCAGGAAGACCAGCGCAGCCAGCCGGGGCCGGCGCTTGGCGAACAGCGCCAGCGCGCCGATGGCGAGGAAGGCCAGCGTGATCAGGGCGTACGACACGGTGTTCAGGGTCGGGATGTTGTTGCTGAGCCACTGGAACGGGCCCTGGTCGCCAGGGCTGCCGCTGTTCCACTTGCTGTCCAGGTAGCGGCCGATGTACCAGAGTGTCCCCCAGTCGACCGCCCGCTCACTGTTCAGGTCGAAGAAGCGTCGCCAGTTGTCGGGATAGAGGATCGCGATCGGCAGGTTCACCGCCACGATCGTGACGATGGCCGAACCGATCGTCACCAGCATCTCCTTCACCCGGGCGGTACGCAGCCCGAGCAGGAAGAGCGGCCAGAGCACGAAGAGCGGCCACAGTTTCGCGGAGGTGGCCAGCCCGAGCAGGATGCCGGCGGCCAGGGGTTGTCGTTTCGCCCAGGCGTACATGCCGATCGCGGCCAGCCCGATGGCGAGCAGGTCCCAGTTGACGGTGGCGGTGACCAGCAGCGCGGGGGAGAGCGCGAACATGGCGGCGTCCCACGGCCGGCGGCGGCGCAACGACAGGATCATCGCCACGGTGGCCACCGCGAGCGCCCCGAGGACCAGCGCGTTGAGGTTGTAGAACCACTGCGCCTGGTTGATCTCGGGCCGGTCCACTCCGATGTTGTGCACCGGCAGGCCGAGCGCGCCCATGAAGTATCCGGTGACCACCGGGTATTCCACCGGGTGGTCCCGGTAGGGGACCTTGCCCTCGTTGAGCCCCTCCGCGTAATAGAGGGCGAGCACGTCCGTGTAGCAGAACCGGGTGTACTGGATGTTGTTCTGCCAGGCGCCGTCCTGGCAGGGCGACTTCTGCACCCAGTGCAACGCCAGGGTGAGGCAGGTCAGCGCCAGCACGATCCGGGCGGCCGTCCAGAACCGGCCGCTGGCCTGGGTGCCCCGGCGTTCGACCCCGCTGGCGTGT
>NZ_JBDJAV010000090.1:0-15597 GCF_039649625.1 Plantactinospora sp. ZYX-F-223
CAGCCGTTCGTCGAGGAGCCGGCCGGTCATCTTGGGGAACCAGAAGTAGACCCCGGCGAAGGCGGCGAAGACGATGGTGCCGAAGAGTACGTAGTGGAAGTGGCCGACGACGAAGTAGGTGTCCGTGGTGTGGAAGTCCACCGGCGGGCTGGCCAGCAGCACCCCGGTGAGCCCGCCGAAAAGGAAGGTGACCAGGAACCCGACCGAGAAGAGCATCGGCGTCTCGAAGGTCAACTGCCCCTTCCACATCGTCCCGATCCAGTTGAAGAACTTCACCCCGGTCGGTACGGCGATCAGATAGCTCAGCCAACTGAAGAACGGCAGCAGCACCTGGCCGGTGCCGAACATGTGGTGCGCCCAGACGGTCATCGAGAGGATCGTGATCGCGATGGTCGCGGCGACCAGGCCCTTGTAGCCGAAGATCGGCTTGCGGCTGAAGACCGGGATGACCTCGGTGATGATGCCGAAGAACGGCAGCGCCACGATGTAGACCTCGGGATGGCCGAAGAACCAGAACAGGTGCTGCCAGAGCAGCGGCCCGGCGCTGACCGGGTCGTAGACGTGCGCACCCATCCGCCGGTCCGCGTAGAGCGCGAGCAGGGCGGCGGCGAGCAGCGGGAAGACCAGCACCACCAGCAGGGCGGTGAAGAGCATGTTCCAGGTGAAGATCGGCATCCGGAACATGGTCATCCCGGGCGCCCGCAGGGTCAGGATGGTGGTGATCAGGTTGACCGCGCCGAGGATGGTGCCGAGCCCGGAGAGGACCAGGCCGATCACCCACATGTCCGGGCCGATCCCCGGCGAGTGCTGGTCCCGGCTCAGCGGCGTGTAGGCGGTCCAGCCGAAGTCCGCCGAGCCGTTCGGGGTGAGGAAGCCGAGCAGCACGAGCGAACCACCGAGCAGGTAGAGCCAGTACGCCAGCGCGTTGAGCCGGGGGAAGGACACGTCCGGGGCGCCGATCTGCAACGGCACGACGTAGTTGCCGAACGCGAACGCCAGCGGGGTGGCGAAGAGCAGCAGCATGATCGTGCCGTGCGCGGTGAAGAGCTGGTTGTACTGCTCGGTGGAGAGGAACTGCAACCCCGGGCGGCCCAGCTCGGCCCGCATCAGCATCGCCATGGCGCCGCCGACGAGGAAGAAGCCGAAGCCGGTGACCAGGTAGAGCAGGCCGATCTGCTTGGCGTCGGTGGTGCCGAGCAGCCGGATCAGCGCGCTGCCCCGGATGGCCCTGCGTACCGGGCCCGGATAGCCGCCGGATCGGGCGGGTGCCAGGACCAGCGGCCCGCGCTCCTGCCCCGGATCGGTGACCACCCGCTTCGGCATGCCCGGCTCACCTCGTACCTGATTCGCAGCTAGGACGAGGGGGCGGCTACCCGGTATTCCAACGGCAAAACCCGGCAGGCTAGTAATTTCCGCTCTCTTTGCCTCTAATGGGTGAAAACCGGCACTGCTGCTCGGTCAGCGGCGGGGCCGGCGCCGGCCACCCAGGGTGGCGAGCGCGATCATGGCGACGCCGAGGCCCAGGTGCAGCCAGTTGTCCGCGTCGTTGACCGGCAGGAAGTTCGCCGCGCTGTCCTGTTCGATCGCGCTGCCGTAGACCACCAGGACCAGGTAGACCGCGCCGGCGCCGATCAGGAAGCCACGGGCTCCGGTGGCCGTCCGGGCCAGCGCCAGCCCGACCACCCCGGTGAGCAGGTATACCAGGTTGAGCAGCAGGGAGACCTGGAACAGCCCGAAGAGCCGGGCGTCGGACCCGTGTCCGGCCAGCCGCAGCTCGTCGTAGTTGCTGGTGATTTCCGGGATGAAGCCGAGTACGCCGAGCGCCAGGAAGGCGACCGCGACCCCGACCGCGGCGGTGCTCACCGGTGACCGGCCGGTGTGCGGCCGGGTCACCGTCGAACTGGCTCTGTGCACTGCGCTGGACCCTTCCGTGTGTCGTCTCCCCGGTCGCGCTGCGCCGGGACAGCCAGGCCGGCGCCGGACCGTCCTGCCCCGGCGCTGCCCGGACCGGACCCGCGTGGGTCAGCCCGGCGCGGCGGCGGCCGACCGGCGTACCTGCTCGTACAGTTCGACATACCGCTCGGCCATGGTCGCCGGGGTGAACCGGCGGCTGGCCTCCCGGCGGCAGTCCCGCTCGTCCAGCCCGGCGGCCTCCCGCACCAGGTCGGCCAGGCCGTCCTCGTCGTCGGCGAGCAGGCCCGTCCGGCCGTGCTCGATCAACTCCGGCAGGCAGCCCCGGCCGATCGCCAGCACCGGGGTGCCGAGCGCCAGTGACTCGATCACCGCCGTGCCGCCGGGTTCCTCCCAGCACAGCGGGAAGAGGCTGGCCCGGGCGCCCGCCACCAGCTCGTCCCGGGCGGTCCCGGCCACCATCCCGACCCAGCGCACCCGGTCGCCATCCACCAGCGGGGCGACCTGCTCGCGCCAGTACCGTACGTCCGGGTTCTGTCCCGCCTCCGGCCCGGCGGAGGCCAGTTCCTCGGGCTGCCGGTACGGCCCGACCGGTCCGGCCAGCACCAGGTCGAACCCGGCCTGGTGGGCGAGCCGTGCCCCGACGTGCTGCCCCTTGCCCGGCGTGATCCGGCCGAGGATCACCAGGTGGTTGGACTTCTCGGCCGGCGGCCGGCGGTCGGCGTCCACCGCGAGCGGGGTGGCCAGGTGCACGTGCCCGACCGCGTGGTCGCGCAGCGCCTGCGGCGCCCGGGCGAGCTGCGCCGCCGAGACGCCGTTCACCCGGACCCGGTCACCGCCGTCCAGATAGCCGTAGAGGTCCGGGTGCTTGCCGAGGTCCCAGTGCAGGGTGTGCAGCGCCGGACTGCCCCCAGGACCCATCGCGGTCAGCACCGCCAACCCGACCGCCTCCACGTGGTCGTGCACCAGGTCGATGTCGTCCCGTTCGCGCAGCGCCCGGACCACCCCGGACAGGTGCGCGTGCGAGATCCCGCAGACCTGGTTGTACGGCCGTTGCAGCGCCCCGAACTGGCCGTCGGGAAAGACCGACAGCAGTTCGTCGACCGGCAGCGTGGCGTCGGCGGTGGAGGCCAGCACCACCCGTACGCCGAGCCGGCGCAGTTCCGGCACCAGCGTGGCGACGACGTTCTCGATGCCGCCGTACCCGGGCGGTGGCACCGGAAGCCACGGCCCGGCGTTCATCAGCACGGTCAGGCCCATCTGTCCTCCCCGGCCCGCCCGGCCGAAGGAGCATGCCCCGTCCTGCGGCGCGGCCCGGCCGGAGCGGCATGCCCGCTCATACCGCCGCCCCCCGGGACGACGACGGCCGGAGTTCCACCAGTGGCGGACGCTCCCGGACGGAGACGTCGCTGACCACGATCTCCCGGTCCAGGTTGGGTAGTGCGCTGCTGCCGTCCCGGCGGAACTGCACCAGCAGGTTCCCCGGCGGCGCGGTCTCCTCGACCAGGCCCCGCCGGCACAGCCGCTGCCACACGGTGTGCATGATCTGCCCGGACATCCGGCCGAGCGCCTCGGTGTCCTGGTGCCGGTGCAGGCGTTCGCCGAGGTCGACCTGGGCGAGGGCGTCCAGGCCGCACATCTCCAGCAGGTCGATCAGCATCGCCGTCTCGACGCCGTAACCGGAGACGAAGGGCACCCGTTCGAGGACGTCCCGCCGGCCGGCGTACTCCCCGGCCAGCGGCTGGACGAAGCCGGCCAGTTCCGGCCAGAAGAGGTTGAACAGCGGACGGGCCACCAGCTCGGTCACCCGGCCGCCGCCCTCCGCCTCCACTCCGCTGGTGCCGACCAGCGGGCGGTGGTAGAAGCCCTTGACGAACGCGACGGACGGGTCGGTGAGCAGCGGGCCGAGCAGTCCGGTGACGAAGTGGGGCTGGAACTCCCGCAGGTCGGCGTCGACGAAGGTGACCAGGTCCCCGGTCGACGCGGCCAGCCCAGCCCAGAGCGCGTCCCCCTTGCCGTCCAGCCGGGGCAGCCCCCGGGTCATCTCGTCCTGGCCGACCACCCGGGCCCCGGCCGCCGCAGCCACCACGGCGGTCCGGTCGCTGGACCGGGAGTCGACCACCACCACCTCGTCGACCAGCTCGACCTGCTCGACCAGGCAGGCCCGGATCGCCGCCACGATCGCGCCGACGGTGGCCTCCTCGTCCCGGGCCGGGATCACCACACTGACCGTGCGGTCCCCTTTCAGGTACGCGAGCTGTCGCGGCGTCCACTGGTCGGCCACCCCGGTACGGTGGGTGGACCACGCCTCCAGCGCCGGTGACACGGGTGTACGCGAGCGCCGCATGGGACGACCTCCCCCACTGCCTCGACCGGTGCCCGGCCGGGCCCGGTGCAGCCCTACAGCCTTCCCCGCCGGTCCCGGATCAACCGTCCCGGTACCCGTCCGGGAGCACTCCGGGGAGGGCTCCGGAGCCCCGCTCGCATTCCGCCCATCCGGGCACATCTCGCCCATAATTCGGCCTCCGCGCCGCAAGGCGGCACTCCGGACCGACTGAAGGGCGTCGGGCGGTACGGACATCCGGCCACCGGCCCGGCCGAGAGCGGACCCGGCACGCGGCCGGGCGGGCCGCACTTTGCCGGAGAGTTCGCGTACCGTTGCCCGTCATGGGTGTGTCGCAACGGTTGAAGACCAGGGTCCGGCGTTTCCTCCAGCGTCCGGGCACCACAGTTGATCTGGCGCCGCTGGAGAAGCTGCTGCCCACGATCGAGGCGCGCGAGGAGGAACTCACCGAGCTGGACGACGCCGAGCTGACCGAGGCGGCCGGCAAGGCCGAGGACTTCGTCGAGATCTGCGCGGTGGGCCGCGAGGCCGCCCGGCGCGGGCTCGACCAGCGGCCGTACGACGTCCAGCTACTCGGCGCCATGTCGCTGCTCGCCGGCAAGGTCGCCGAGATGGCCACCGGTGAGGGCAAGACGCTGACCGCGACGATCGCCGCGTACGGGCACGTCCGGCGGGGCAACGGGCCGGTGCACGTGCTCACCGTCAACGACTACCTGGCCCGCCGGGACGCCGAGTGGATGGAGCCGGTCTACCGGCTGCTCGGGCTGAGTGTCGGCTGGGTGACCGAGGCGTCCACCCGCGAGGAGCGCCAGGCGGCGTACGCCTGCGACGTCACCTACGTCTCGGTCAGCGAGGCCGGTTTCGACTTCCTCCGCGACCAGCTCGTCACCGACATCGACGACCGGGTGCAGCCGCCGCTGACCACCGCGATCGTGGACGAGGCGGACTCCATCCTGATCGACGAGGCCCGGGTGCCGATGGTGCTGGCCGGCGCGGTGCCGGGCGAGCAGGACCCGGTGCACCAGGCCGCCGCGGTGGTCCGTGGGCTGCGCGCCGGCCGGCACTACACGGTGGCCGACGACGGCCGCAGCGTCGCCTTCACCGACGCCGGGCTGGCCGAGGTCGAGTCCCGGCTCGGCGGTGTGGACCTCTACGACGACGAGCACGTCGAGCAGCTCTCCGCGGTCAACGTCGCCCTGCACGCGCACGCCCTGCTGCACCGGGACGTCGACTACATCGTCCGCAACGACGGGGTCGAGCTGATCGACGAGATGCGCGGCCGGGTCGCCCAGCGCCGCCGCTGGCCGGACGGGCTCCAGGCTGCCGTGGAGGCGAAGGAGGGGCTGGACGCCACCGCCGAGGGTGAGGTGCTGGGCACCATCACCGTGCAGGCGTACGTCGCGCTCTACCAGACCGTCTGCGGGATGACCGCCACGGCGGTGCTGGTCGGCGACCAGTTGCGGGAGTTCTTCTCGCTCGAGGTCGCGGTGATCCCGCCGAACACCCCCTGCGTCCGGATCGACGACCCGGACCGGATCTACGCCACCCGGGGTGAGAAGGAAGAGGCGCTGATCCAGGAGATCCAGGAGCAGCACGAGACCGGCCGTCCGGTGCTGATCGGCACCCTGGACGTCCAGGAGTCGGAGCGGCTCGCCGAGGCGCTGCGCGAGGCCGGGGTGCCGTGCACGGTGCTGAACGCCAAGAACGACGCCGAGGAGGCGGCGATCATCGCCGAGGCCGGCAAGTACGGCGCGGTGACCGTCTCCACCCAGATGGCCGGCCGGGGTGTCGACATCCGGCTCGGCGGCAGCGACCAGGCCGACCGGGACCGGGTCGCCGAGCTCGGCGGCCTCTTCGTGATCGGCAGCGGCCGGCACGACAGCCGGCGGGTCGACGACCAGCTCCGGGGCCGGGCCGGCCGGCAGGGCGACCCCGGTCGCTCGGTCTTCTTCGTCAGCCTCGAGGACAACCTGGTCATCCGGCACGCCCCGGACGCGATCCCGCCGTCGCCGCGGATGAACGCCGACGGTCTGGTCACCGACGAGCAGGTCGACTTCGCCGTCGAGCACGCCCAGCGGATCGCCGAGGGCGTCAACCACGAGATCCACCGCAACACCTGGCGGTACAGCGTGGTGATCGAGCAGCAGCGCAAGGCGCTGTCCGAGCGCCGGGAGCGGCTGCTCACCACCGAGGTGGCGGCGGAGATGCTGACCGAGCGCTTCCCGGACCGGGCCAAGGAGATGGACGAGGAACTCCTCTCCAAGGTCGGTCGGTCGATCGCGCTCTACCACCTCGACCGGCTCTGGGCCCAGCACCTGGCCGAGCTCTCCGAGGTGCGCGAGGGCGTACACCTGCGGGCGCTCGGCCGGCTCGACCCGCTCGACGAGTTCCACCGGTCGGCGGTGCCGGCGTTCAACGCGCTGGTGCCGGAGATCGAGACCCGTACGGTGGAGACCTTCGAGGAGAACGAGTTCGACGAGGACTGGGAGCCGGGCGAGGGAGAGTTGGCGCGACCGAGTGCCACCTGGACCTACCTGGTGCACGACAACCCGTTCGGCTCGGAACTCGACCGCCTGATCGCCGCCGTCGGCCGCCGGCTCAGCTCCGGCTCGCGCTGACCCGGACCACACCGCGATCCCGGGGTTGATCGTCGGAAGCCTGACGGCAACCCCGGGACGGGCGGGATCGTTCTCTTCCTGGAACGGGTGGTTTGTCCACCCGGCGCTCGGGTAGTAGCGCAGGTCCGTACCGGCACGGGATCGGGAACGGCGGGGGAGAGGCGACCATGAGACAGGCGACGGCACGAACCGGACGTACCGCGGCAGCCGCGGTGGTGGCGGGGGTTTCGGACCGGTGCTGAGGCTGAGGACGACGACGGAGCCGTCGACCGAAGCCCCGGGCGTGCTGGAGACCGCCGCCCTGCTCCGCGAGGTGACTGCCGGGCTGATCGCGAGCGACGACTTCGACGCCGCGCTGGACCGGCTGGTACGTACCGTCCGGGACGCCATTCCGGCAGTGACCTGGTGCGGGGTCACCGTGCTGCGGGCCGGGGCGCCCGCCTCGGTCGCGGCCTCGGAGCCTCGACTCGGCGACCTCGACGACGTCCGGCACGGCCAGGACGGGCCGGCGATGGTGGCGATCCGCTCCCGGGAACTGGTCTGGTCGGGGGACCTGCGCACCGAGACCCGGTGGCGGCCGTGGACCGGCCGCGCGCTGGCCCTCGGCGTACGCGGGGTGCTCGCCGTACCGGTGGACGTCGACGAGCACGTGGTCGGCTCGATCAACCTGTATGCCCGCCAGCCCGGAGTGCTGACCGCCAGTCAGCAGCTCACCGCGATGCTGCTGGCCGAACACGCGGGGCTGCTGCTCGGCGCGGTGCGGGACCGGTCCCGGCAGACCGGCTCGGCTGGCGAACCCGACGAGAGGCTTAGCGCAGGGCAGGTCATCGATCAGGCGGTCGGGGTTATCATGACTCAACGTGGCTGTCCGGCCACGGAGGCGCTACGGGTGTTGCGGTCCGCCTCGGCGGCGCTGGCCATCCCGCTCCGGGACGTCGCCGAGCGGCTGGTCAGCTCGGTGGCCCGGCGCCGCGACGGCTGACCGTCCGGCGTGGGCCACGCGATGCGGCCCGTTTCGGCGGGGTGGCCCGGGGGTAGCACGCTGGGGCTGGTCGAGAGCGAGCCGGGGAGGCGCCACCATGCAGAGCCGCCTGCGGGTGCACGGACATCCGATCCAGCCCATGCTGGTGACCTTTCCGTTCGGGCTGTTCGTCTGCGCCACGGTCTTCGACCTGGCCGACGTGCTCGGCGGCCCGGCGATCCTGGGGCTGGTCGGCTACTGGACCGCGGTCGCGGCTCTGGTCGCGGGCGGGCTCGCGACAGCGGCCGGCATGGTCGACCTGTGGGACGTGCCGGGCGATCCGACCCGGCGCACCGCGATCGTCTTCAACCTGGTGAACGCCGCCGTCGCGGTGCTCTTCGTCTTCGCCTGCCTGATCAGGTCGGCTGAGCCGGAGCACGGGGCGAGCGGTGGGCTGGTCGCGGTCGAGCTGCTCGGACTGCTGCTCGGCGCGGTCGGGGTACGACTCGGCGGCAGCCTGGTCCGGCAGTTCGACCAGGGGCGCGGTGAGCCGACCAGCTTCGACGGGTTCGGCCCGCCGGCGAGTTCGGTGGCCGGCGGTTTCGGCCGGCGCCGCGGCGGCTGACCCGACGGCCGACCCGTGGTCGGAGCGGGCGACGAGGGCCCGGCTCCGCGTCGCTGTCTCAGGGGTGGCCGGTGGCCCGGTGTTCGGCGAGCAGATCGGCACCGAAGTCGCCGCGCGGGCGGCGCAGCACAGTGTGCGCGTGGTTGCCGTCCTCGCTGGTGTTGTCGTATTCGATCAGCAGGTCCTCGCCCTGGACGCGGTAGTAGTGCCGCCCGCCCGGCCTGGTCGGGCCCTCCCAGGCGAAATAGAGGTCACCCCGGCGGACCCGGGCCGCCTCCTGGCCGGCCAGGTCGGGCGGGAGCCGGTCGAGATAGAGCGCGACGAGCTGGTCGAGCAGCGCCCGGCCGGTGGGTCCGAGCCCGCCGGCCCGGAGCCCGACCGGCTCGATCCGGCCGTCGAACCGCGCCCGGGTGCCGCTGCGGATGTCGGCGGGTGCCTCGTCGGCGACGACCGCCGCGCCGCGCCCGTCCGGGCCGACGGCGTCGAGCAGGGCGCGGGCGAGATCCTCCTCGGGCCCGAGCGGCCGGCTGACCGGGCGGCCGCCGTAGCTCACCGTCGCCGGGTTGGCGCCGAGGAAGAGCGGTGCGGGGGAGACCCGGTCGCCAGCGACGGTCATCGTCACCGACAGGTGGTGTCCCTCGAACCGCCAGGACCAGTGGTCGTCCCGGGCCGGGTCGCCGAAGACCACGATCCGGTAGTCGTCGCTGTGCCGGCCCCGCCGCCAGTCTTCCTGCCGGTCGAGTACCTCCTCCAGGGCCATGACGGTGGCCGCCTGGGCGTACGCGTGCGGGCTCAGCGCGGTGGCCAGCAGCCGGTGCGTCGCCTTGCGGCCGGTCCGGTCGAGGTCGGCGAGGCAGGCACCCGGCCGGGGCAGTGGCCGGTACTCGATCCAACGGCGGCCGGCCTCGTCGTCGAACGGGCGGGCGGCCAGCGCCCGGGCCGGCCCCGGTAGCGCGTCCAGCAGTGCGGTGGCCGCCGTCCGCATCTGTCCGGCCAGGGTCGTGTTGCGCATTGCCCCTGTATACCGGCTGTCCCGGCGACCCGTCGGCCAGGCTCGCGGTGCGGGCGAGGTCGACTATCCGGTGCGGCAACCTGTGGACTGCTCGTCGCCTTCTCCGGGATCCGTCCGGTTTGGAGCTGTCTCATCCTGGCTTGTCCCCGGCCGATGCACCGGGTTGGTGCCTTGTGGACCGCACCTGGTCGGAGCATGATCAGAGGAAGTTCCTTGATCATTAATAATGTGATGGGGATCACATCGACGTACTCTGACTCCAGGTAAGGTCTGCACAATCGTCAACCCCTTTCGAAGGGTGCCGCCAGATGTTCAAACTCTCCCCACAAGGGCCGCGGCGACTACGGATCGTCGGGCTCGCCGCAATCTCCATCCTGGTGGTGACCGTTGCCGTTGCTCCGGCAAGCAACGCCCAACCAGTGGCCGCAACGGACCAGACCACAACGGACGTTGCCATCCCGGGCGTGGACGAGATCTCCAGCAGCCCGAACCTCCGCCAGATTGCCAACGTCCCGAAGCAGGGCACCTTCGCCACCGAGGGCGCCCTCGACTCGGACCTCGCCTTCCAGGGCCGGTACGTCTTCGCCGGCAACTACGAGGGCTTCGTCATCTACGACGTCAAGAACCCGGCCCGGCCGTCCATCGTCTCGCAGGTCCAGTGCTCGGGTTCCCAGAACGACATCTCCGTCTACGGTGACCTGCTGTTCCTCTCCACCGACGACCCGCGCAGCGACGACTCGTGCGCCAGCACGAGCGTGCCGCGCAGCGAGACGGTCTGGGAGGGCATCAAGATCTTCGACATCAAGGACAAGCGCAACCCGCGCTACATCAAGGCGGTGAAGACCGCCTGCGGCTCGCACACCCACACCCTGGTGCCGAGCAAGGACAAGAAGTCGGTCTACCTCTACGTGTCCTCGTACGGACCGTCGGACACCTACGCCGGCTGTGCGACGCCGCACGACTCGATCTCGATCGTCAAGGTGCCGGTGAAGAAGCCGACCCAGGCCGCCGTGGTGGCGGTGCCGAACCTGTTCCCGGACGGCGGCAACCCGGGTGGCAACGGCAGCTCGACCACGAGCGGCTGCCACGACATCACCGTCTACCCGAGCAAGGACCTGGCCGCCGGGGCCTGCATGGGTGACGGCATCCTGCTGAACATCGCCAACCGGGAGGCACCGCGGGTGATCAACCGGGTACGGGACACCGTGAACTTCTCGTTCTGGCACTCGGCGACGTTCAACAACTCCGGCACCAAGGTGGTCTTCACCGACGAACTCGGTGGCGGCTCCGGGGCGACCTGCGTCGAGACCGTCGCGCCGACCCGGGGCGCCAACGCCATCTACGACATCGCCGGTCGGGGCGACGGCCGCAGCCTGGTCTTCAAGAGCTACTACAAGATCCCGCGGCTGAACACCACGCTGGAGAACTGCGTCGCGCACAACGGTTCGCTGATTCCGGTGCTGGGTCGGGACATCATGGTCCAGGCGTGGTACCAGGGCGGTGTCTCGGTGTTCGACTTCACCGACTCGGCCCGCCCGGTCGAGATCGCCTACTGGGAGCGGGGCCCGCTCACGACGGACCGCCGGCTCATCGGTGGCTCGTGGTCGGCGTACTGGTACAACGGCCACATCTACTCCAACGACATCCAGAAGGGTCTGGACGTACTGGAGCTGCGGGACTGGCGGATCTGGACGGCGCACCTGACCAGGTTCAAGGAGCTGAACGTGCAGAGCCAGCCCAGCTTCCTGGGCAGCAACTGGTAACCACAGCCGTACCCGGCACGGACGGCCCGGTCCCCGGCGGTGGGGACCGGGCCGTCCCCGTGATAACTTGCCCGACCTGTGGAGGGGAGGGCCGGGTGCGGGACGGCATCTACGTGGGCCAGGCGGGCGTCGACGGCGCGGACAACGGGGGCTGGCTGCTCGGCCACTTCATGCCCGGTGTGGACGTACGGCACAGCGCCGACGTGGAGGTCAAGTGGGGCGTTCACCCGGCCGGTGACACCCGGGCCGAGTGGGTGACCGGGGAGAAACGTACCGCCCTGCTGGTGCTGGTCTCCGGCCGGTTCCACGTCGAGTTGCGGGACCGCACCGTGGTGCTGACCAGGCCGGGCGACTACGTGGTCTGGGGACCAGGCGTCGACCATTCCTGGCTGGCCCCGGAACCGGCGGTGGTGCTCACCGTCCGCTGGCCGTCGGTCGCCGGCTACAAGGTCACCGCAGGCTGAGCCGCACCGCGCGCCGGCCGTGCACCTGGCCGGGGAGGCGCCCCGGCGCGGCCGGGTACCCCGCTCCCCGTGCCCAGGGGACCGACCGCTACGCCGGGAGCACGCAGGGCCGGTTCCTGGGCACGGGGACGTCCTCGGCACGGGGCTTCTGCCAGGGCGGTACCGGCGGGTCGGTCAGCCGAAGGTGCAGCTCACCGCCGGGGCCGGATTGCTGCCGGTCCAACTGGCTATGAAGCCGAACGCGGCGGTACCGGCGGGGGCGAGCGAGCCGTTCCAGCCGACGTTCCGGGCGGTCACGGTGCTGCCGCTCTGCGAAACGGTGGCGTTCCAGGCCTGGCTGACCTGCTGGCCGGAACCGAACGCCAGCTCGACCGTCCAGGACCGGCTCGGTGCGGTGCCGTCGTTGCGTACCGTCACCTCGCCCTGGAAGCCGCCCTGCCACTGCCCGATGCTCCGGTAGGACGCCGCGCAGCCGCCGGCCGGCGGGGGAGTGCTGGTGGGCGGCGGCGCGGTGGTGCTCGGCGGCGGGATCGGCGTCCGGGTCGGCGGCGGCGTGGGGGTGACGCCGTCCAGTGCGGCCGTCAGTGCCGGGTACCACCGGTCGGACATCTTCTGGTCACCTGCGGCGTTGGGGTGCACGCCGTCGTAGGTGTCGGCGCCCGTGCTGAAGCCGGTCCACTGGTCGACCACCACGATCGGCGATCCGGCGGTGGTCTTCGACGCCGCCCAGCCCGGAATGGCGTCGTTGAGCGCCACCACTCGCTGGCCACACTCGGCGCAGCTGCTCGGCGCCATCGGGATGATCTTCGCGACCAGGATCTTCATGCCCGGGTTGCTGGCCCGCATCTGGTCCACCAGCTTCCCGTACGCGGCGAGAATGGTCGCGGTGGCCCGGTTGCTCCAGACGTCGTTGGTGCCGAAGTGCATCAGTACGACGTCCGGGCGGGTGGCGGCGAGCCAGGGCGGCAACTGGTTCTGGTCGGCCACGGTGGTCACCAGGGCGCCGCCGTGCCCCTCGTTCTCCCCGTCGTACGGCTGTCCGCAGCCCTGCGGGCCGAGCGTGCCGACGAAGTCGATATCGGTGTAGCCGGTGTTCTGTAAGCGGTTCCAGAGGATGGCGCGCCAGCAGCCCGGGGAGCCGGTGATCGAGTCACCGAGCGGCATGATGCGCACGGGTGCCGGCGCCTCCGCCGGCAGCGCGGGTCTGGCGATGACGACCGTGCCGAGCGCGACGACGAGCGCGGCCAGTACGGTGCTGAGCAGGGGCCTGCGGAGCATGGTTGTCTCCTGTCACGGTGCGAGAGGTGAGACGTGCCCGGCCCGGTGCTCCCGAGACATTCAAGCAGGTAACTGGATCGGAACTCAACCGGTCAAGTGGGCGTATGGCTGGCCGTCGCCGTGGCACCGTTACGCCAATGGTGAACCGGTCTTTTGCCGGGCTGCCGCCGGCCGCGACGATGGACCGGTGAACCAGCCCGACACCGCGGTACGCCGACTCGACCTCGGCTACTTCGTCCGGCCGGCGGCGGAGGCGGGCGAGCCGCATCCCCGGGTCGAGCCGGCGTACGGCTACCTGGTCCGGCGGACGGAGGGGCTGCTGCTGTTCGACACCGGGATCGGCGAGGTCGATCCGGAGACCGAGGCGCACTACCGCCCGGTCCGCCGGCCGGTGCTCGACGCGCTGGCCGCCGCCGGGGTCGGGCCCGGCGAGATCTCGCTGGTGGTCAACTGCCACCTGCACTTCGACCACTGTGGTGGCAACCCGGCGCTGGCCGGCCGGCCGGTCGTGGTGCAGCGGGCCGAACTGGCCGTGGCCCGCCAGCCCGGTCACACCATCCCCGAACTTGTCGACTTCCCGGCCGCCCGCTACGAGGAGTTGGACGGCGAGGCCGAGATCTGGCCGGGAGTGTGGGTGGTGCCCACCCCCGGGCACACCGTCGGGCACCAGTCGCTGGTGGTACGCCAACCGGACGGCACGGTGATCCTGGCCGGGCAGGCCCACGACTTCGCCTTCCAGTTCGGTGCGGCCCAGCTCGCCCTGGGGGCGGCCCGGGACGGGGTGGCGGAACCGCTGCCGCCGGTGCCGGAGTGGCTGCCCCGGCTGATGCGGCTCGACCCGACCCGGGTGCTCTTCGCGCACGACGGCGCGGTCTGGGAGCCCTCGTCCCGCTGAGGCGCCCGATACCGGCTGATCCCGCACTCCCGGCGCCGCCGTTCACCGCCCGGGTCCGGTACACCCGGACCTGGATCCACACCGACGGCCCCGGATGGCGGCTGCTGGCGGCACACGTCAGCTCCGGCTGACCCCGCCGACCTCCCGATGAGTACCCAGGGCCTGCGGCGTTGCGCACGTGTTCGGCATGAAGTCGATGTGAAGGAGCGTGCTGGCAGACTCACCGCTCATCACGATCAACGTGGGGGGCGTACCCCTGCCTGGAGAGGAGTGAGCATGATGCGTGTTGCCGCACAAGCCCGACGAGTGGCGGGCCTCGCGCTCGCGTTCGTCGCACTAGGGACTACCTTGCTGGCCACGCCGGCGCATGCGAACGACGCGAGTCTCTGGCGGTACTCGCCAGTGTGCACCGGCCCCAGGGGGATCTTTCTCGCCGCCGAAGGCTACGGGGTGATCCATTTCGAGTACCGGGTGGTAAACGCCGAGCCCACCATCCACCGGGCCACGCCTCCGAGTCAGCATCCCTGGATCCACCGGGTCAGCACCCAGCTGCTTGAGCGCCAGGTCTACTGGCGGGCGGTGGCGACCGACACCGACGTCTACCCCGGGGAGATCGAAGTGGTCGAGTCGTTCTGCGGAGGGTGACGGAGACGTCAGGGTCATTGTCTCCCGGCCGCCGTTCCCGGCGCCGGAACCGGGTCAGCGGCGACTGTTGAGCGAGTCGAGGAAGCGCTCCTCGAACGCTGCCCGGATCACCGACGCCGGATGCCGTACGCGTGCCGGGATCCGCCCGGCGGGACGGGCGGCGGTCCGTCCCGCCGGGCGGGGAAGGTGTGCCGGCGCTACCGTCGCTCGCCACCGCCGGGTGGTCGGCCGGCGGCGGTGGCCAGGTGCAGGGAGCGTTCCCGGATCAGCTCGTCCATCGACTGTCCACTCTGGGCACGCAGCAGCCCGAGGGCGAGGTCGGCCAGGAGATAGAAGCCGAGAGTTCTGGCCTGTGCGGTAGGGAAGGCGGCAAGCAGGGCCTCGGCGCCGTCGAGGTCACCGCGGTGTCGGGTGGCGACGACCCCGGCGGCCCGTTGCACGGCTTCGGCGGCGGTCGGGACCGGGGCCCGCGCTCCTGGCAGGTCACCCGCCTCGCCCCCTGCACGCTCTTGGGGGCGGCGGAGAGCTGCTTGCCGAAGGCGTCGAACGATCCGAAGTGTTCGTCGATGGCGGCGGCGAGGTCGCCGTCGGGGCGGTCGCCGCCGTCGGGGGAGAGGTTGTTCCAGAAGATCGAGCGGAGTACATGGCCGGAGAGGTTGAACACGAAGGTCTTCTCCAGCCCGACCAGGGTCTCGTAGTCGCCCTTCTCCCGCGCCTCGGCGAGTCGGTCGAGGGCGTCGTTGCTGCCCTTGACCTACGCGGCGTGGTGCTTGCTGTGGTGCAGCTCCAGGATCTCGCCGGACATGGCGGGTTCGAGCGCGCCTCCGCCCAACGCAACCTGTTCAACCGACTCGTCGGCCTCCTGCACCACTGCCTCACCAACCGGACGCCCCACGACGAGAACCGCGCCTTCCCGCCGTCCACGGACTAACCCGCCCGCCATACTCCTCGGCGGCCTCGCTGAACAGCCCGTTCAGCTGGTCATGGGCGGCCGACACCTTCGTCGCACTGAATTCGACGGCGGCCGTAATCGGTAACACTGCGTAACGGAGGCTCCGAGTACGGCGCACCGCTCGGCTTC
>NZ_JBDJAV010000091.1:0-15073 GCF_039649625.1 Plantactinospora sp. ZYX-F-223
ATGCTCGTCGTAGAAGACCGCGGTCAAGCGAGGCAGGAGGCGGCGCATCCGTTCCTCGTCGTCAAAGTCGAAGTGCTCTCCCGCCGGCCCAGGCGGCAGATGCTCACCCTTGTCCGGCAGCGCGGTCCAGAACGCCTCCTCGTCCTCGGCAGCCCTCGGCGCCACGTAGAGCATCTCCTCGCCGTCGAGGTCACCGGTGTCCACGTCGACGACGTCGGCGAGCGAGTCCGGGTCGGCGAGCGTCGCCTCCCACCGCATCCGCCCCTGTGCCATCAGCCAGCCAAGGAAGTACTCGAAGCCGTCATCGGACGCGCCGCCGTTGATGACATACGCGGTGGCCCACAGGTCCCAGCGGTAGGCATCCCGCTCGAACAACTCGTCCTGCACCTCGCGGAAGGCCACCAACTCGGCGAGCGGCCGGCCCCGTAACACCTCAACGAGCGCCGCAGGCACCTCGTTGACATCGTCCACCCGCGCACGTGCGACGTCGACAATTTCCCAGAAACGATCTCTGTCCACGTCGGGCATTCTGCCTTGCGGCGCGGCTTGCACACCGGCAGCGGACCACATCCTCCCGTCCCCCGATCTGCGGTCAGCGAAGATCAGGTGCGCGTTCATCGGCGCGGGCGGACGCTGCGTGCCAGCCATGTGCCGCCACGCCCTGTGACCGTGCGCGGCCGGCTGCCCCGCACGCTCTGCGGCAGATCCGGGCAGGCCACCATCGAGGAGCATCGGCGGGCGAGATGCCGATGCTGCCGACCTACGCCGGGGTTGATGATCACTAAGATCACGCGGGTAAGCGAGAACCTACACCCTTTCCGCCCGGTCAGCGTGGGCGACCTTAGTGCCGACATCGACGAGGAGCTTGCGCCGATCATCGAGATCATTTGGCGTCTGGGGTTGAAAACGTGGACCTGTTGCCAGAATGCCGGGGAGAGCAACGCTGACTGGCCGGAACAATTGCCACACATGGCCCCGATCATCGCTGCGCAAATGGGGTGGGCCTACATCGATTTCCCAATCGACGACGGTCTGGCGTTCCTGACCGCGCTCGCCCAAGCTGGCCCTCGCGACGCCTTCTACCCGCGGATAACGCACTGGGCAGCACCGGACTCGTGGGACGTGTCCGCCCGACCAATAGACAGAGCAACGTTCGACCAGCAGCGCGAGTCGCAGTTCAGGCTACGGCTGCTGTTGGTCCGCTTTCCCAGCCACGACCGCGCCGAGATACTGCGCCGGCTGACCGACTACGAGGCGGGCCGACTCACGCCGCCAGGCCCGATCGACCGATCAAGCATGCCCCCAGGCACCTGGCATGACGGCACGTCTTCAGACACCCGGCACCCTGACTGGTGGGCATGGTGACGAACACGCCAACGGCCCGCACCCGGTCCGGGCAGATCCGGATAGCTGATCTTGCCTGTCTCGGTCAGTTCGGTGTGGTACCTGAACGACGATTGATGATGCTTGCGCGGGAGGTTGTTCGGGCTGTTGCCCGTCTCGGGCGAGCGGTTGTCGTTCGCCGGCGTCCAGGCCGTTCTCACGTAGCCCGCCGCCCGCCACGCTGCTCGGCCGGACGTACGAGGTGCACTCTTCGGAGTCGGGCCGGTGCGTGCTAGAGCGCATCTGACGGATCTTCTCGGTCGTTGTGCTGGGCGTGGCTGGTGATCTGACTGATGACGAGTGGGCTCGCCTGGAGCCGTTGCTGCCTTCCCTGGCGCCCCAACGGGGTGGTAGGTGGCGGGATCACCGTCAAGTGATCAACGGGATCCTGTGGCGGATCGACAACGGCGCGAAGTGGCACCAGGTCCCGGACCGGTACGGCCCCTACAAGACCTGCTACCACCGGTTCGCGCAGTGGGAAGCCGACGGCACCTGGGACCGGATCCTGCAACACCTGCAGGCCGAGGCCGACGCCGCTGGTGACCTGGACTGGCGCGGGCAGATCGATTCCACCATCGTTCGCGCCCACCAACACGCCGCTGGCGCTCGCAAAGGGGGCTCACCGCGCAGGATTCCCGCACGGTCCAAGGTCTCGGCAGGTCACGAGGCGGGCTGACCACCAAGGTGCACCTGCTGGCCGAAGGCCGGGGCCGGGCCCTGGTCAAGCGGGTCACGCCCGGCCAGGCGGCCGACACCAGGGAACTGGTGGCGCTGGTCGACGCGGTCGCGGTGCCCAGACCCGGCGGCGTGGGGCGACACCGCAAGAAGTTGGATCACATCACCGCCGACAAAGCGTACGGTTCCAAGGCCAACCGGCGGTCGCTACGCGCCAGGGGTATCCCGCACACGATCCCGGAGCGGGAGGATGTGCGAGCCAGCCGCGCCCGTAAGGGTTCCCGGGGCGGCCGGCCTCCGAACTTCAACACGGAACGGTACAAGGACCGGAACCAGGTCGAGCGCGCCTTCAACCGACTCAAGCAGTTCCGGGCGGTCGCGACCCGCTACGACAAGTTGAAAAGTCGTTACGAGGCAACGGTCACCATCGCCTCGATCCTCGTCTGGCTCCAAGCGAAACGCGACCGCAAGTCACCATGATCCGTCAGACGCGCTCTAGTCGAACCAGACGACCAGACGGACCCCGTCGTCGCCGAAGCGTTGTCCGAGCGCACGCATCACACCGAAGATATGTTCCCAGCCGGTACCTGGTCCGATGACGTCCAGACGCGTCCATGAGTCGTACCGGAATCTGGCGTCGGCGGTTGCCCAGCACCCGGGCGCTCCCTCGGCCGGGGTACTGCCGATCGGCGGGACCCCGTACCTCTCGACGACGTCATCGGGCCACTCGTCGCCTATCCGGGTTCGTCGACGAAGGCCGTACCACTCGGGGTTCCCGGCCGGCCACCGACCGCATTCGGGATGATCTATCCGTGGCCTCTCCTAAATCTCCAACACGCCCCGACCAGGCGCGGGAACCGACAGGTCGAGGTCACGAAGTTCGGCCCAGGAAACCCAGGTGGCGCCATGGACAGCGCCGTCAAGCCGGGACCACTTCTCGTAATCGTTCCGCACCGCGGCCGACACGTCGGTCGGCAGACCTCGGTCGGCCGCGACCGGCTCCCAAGAGAGCCAGTTCCGCACCCCGAACAGGCAACCGAGTGCCGCGTAGTCCATGCCGTCGTGCAAGGGAGCTAGATCCACCAGACAGATCCATGACCCCGCACTGTCGTCAAGGTGGGGGCGACGGACCTCGAGGAAGCCGTAGATGTCGGTCGGCACCGCAGCACGGTACCTGCCTCGGGCGTCATCCTGCCGCGGCCTTGGCCTGGCATCCGGCCTCGAACCAACCGCCGTCACCCGGCTGCGGAAACTCCGGCCGCCGCAGGAGCTGGCGCTTCATCAGCGGCAGATGCGGATGCAGCTCTGGCGGCGGAGGATCGCCTGCCGCGGTTAGCCCACGGCCCGCTGCACCGCCGCGCCCGCCACGTATTGGAAGACTCGGGCACGGTTCGCTGGGCCGACAAGCACGACATCTTCCGAGCCGCCGCGGCTGTCGTTGAGCTACACCCGGCGGTGTTCCACGCTCTGCTGGCCGGTTATCACGCGGTCTACGGCGACCTTCAACCAGCGGAGGCGCTCACCCTGCTGGAGCACCTGCGCCTTCCGGCCGACGCCGAAGACCTCGCCCAGCTACGGACAGTCTTACGCTAGGGCGCCAAGAACCACTACGACGACCCCGGCCTGTGGAACGCCCAGTAGCGCCCGCATGTTCGCAGCTTGCCGAACATGATCGTATATCCGGTTCTCGGCATGACCGCGCGTCGACTGCCTCCGCGCATCCGTCACACGCTGTAACGTCCGTCCGCGAAACGACCGGGCGTGGGTACCAGGTCATACACGATCAGCGGCAGTGGGAGTCGGGCTAGGGCGGGTGACGGTGAAAGCGCCGTGGCCGAGGGACAGTGATACTTCGGCGGTGTACGAGAGGGCGTGGGGGGCGGTGAGTGCGGCTGTGTGTAGCGACAGACGCGCCGGTCGCGGGAACTTCACCGCTCGCAGTCCCCATCTGCCGTCACCGTCCGGAATGGCGAGGTTGACCACCGCTGTGGCGTCGCGTGCCGCGCCGAACTGGGTGTGGGCGGCGGTGTAGGCGGCCAACGTGAGCTGGGCCTGTGCGGGTAGGTCAACCACCGTGGGCTGGCGTGAGCCGGTCGGAGCCACCGCCTGGGCCCAGTGGTCGGCTGGGAACCGGTCCGCGATCCGGTCGGCCAGGCTGGGACTCTTGGTGATCCATTCCTCGGCCAACCTCTGGAACGCCTGGTCGCGCGCCGCGCGGGGCTGGCTGGTGGCGGCGAGTACCCTAGTGCCGGCTCCGGTGAGGGCGTCACACAGCTCCCGCAGGGGAACCCGGCCGACGGCGTGCGAGTAGCGCACCGACCGGATCTCCAGCATCGCCCGGTGGAGCACCATGGCGGCATCCAACGCCCCGCCCCGCAGCGGTGACTGCTTGATCTGCCGAGGCATGTGCCGGCCCGGACTGTGGTCGGGGGTGTCCGCGTCCGCGGCCCGGCCGGCGTGCGACAGGTGCCACGACGGGTCGTCGAACCCGACGGTGGCCGAGGCGGCGCGGAGGTGACCCTGGGCGCCGACCCGAACCTCGACCACGTCCGGATCGGCGGCCACGGTCGCACCGGCCGCGTCATCGCTGTCGAACCGCACCGCCCGGACGTCGTCGAGGAACAGTTGAACGACGGCGTCCCCGTGGTCGTCCGAGGCGGCGTAGCGGCGCGGAGCCGCCAGGGCGACGTAGCCGGAGAGTGCCTGACCGGCGCGTTCCACCCGCACAGTGCGGACCTCGGCACGGGTCAGGTCGTAGTCTTGCAGGACGCTCGCAACCGCCGTCGTGGTCAGCGGCACGACGCCGGGCCATACCTGTCCCCGGTAGTCGCGGTAGTGCACGACACGGTCGACGAGTTCGGGCAGTAGGGGCTCCAGCCGGTGGCCGGCGATCGCGGCCTGCTCGATCATCCACGCCCGACGGGACGGTGCCAGGTCTGCCATCCACACGAGCGCGACCCTCGCGCGCCGCTCACGCAACCATCCAGGACGGGTAAGCACCGTCTTGAAAAGTGGGAAGGTGTTGTTGTCCCAGACGTCCGCGATTCGGGCAACAGCCTGCCGATCGAAGTAGCGGCCATCGGCCGTAAGTTCCCCGATCCGCGCCACCGACCGGTCTAGCAGCGCGGCGAACATCAACATGGCAGAAGACCCGGTCATGACCACGAAGCCTAAGGACGAGCCGAAACGCCCGTCCAAACCACGGGCCTCGAACCCGGCTCATCCTCGATCACACCATCTCAAGAGCCAGGAGCGTGCGCCGGAGGCCCGACAGGGGGCCCCTGCGACCGGTGTACGGACGTGACGAACGCCGTGGCTCTTCCGCCGCCTCGCGGCAGATGAGGACGGGTTCGGCGTCCAGCGGTGGGCCGCTCGCGGATCAGACCGCTGGCACGAGGATCCGCGGCACGAGCAGGCCTGCACCCGATACGTGATTGCCGACCCGGTCGGCCTCAGTCATCGGCCGGCCTGGTAGATCGAACTTTGGGACGTCGCCATCCAGCGGGAACTCGATCATCGGTGATATGCCGATTGGGGGTCGGCAGGTGCCGGTCCTCGATCCGGACCACGTAGCGGTGCCAACCCGACTCCGCGTGAAACCGCGCCAACCCGAGCTCCACCGTGCCCACTGGTTGGTCACGTGGTTGGTCACGGTCCAGTCGTGCCCGGCCCCGGAACCATACGTCCGAGATGCCCTGCGGGAGGACAAGGTCATCGACGGGCTCGGGTTTCCCGTCGTCATCAAGATCGGACAGTCGGAAGAAGTAGTGCTCTTCGTCGTGACGCCGCCCAAAGAGGAAGAGGTGCCGCTCCTCGGCCGGTTGGGCCAGGAGCTTGTGGATGTTCTCCCGAGCCCAGTCCGCCGCGAGCATCTCATCGCACACCTGCGCGAGCTCGTTCAAGCGCAAGGGGATCGATCCGCTCTCGGTCTGGGGCAGTCCCGCCTTTTTCGCGCGCGCCCATCGCACCATCAGGCTTGTGGCCGGGGGCGAGGTGACCTCGACGATGCCGTGGCGCTCGTGGCCGTCAGGGTATACCCAAGAGCCGTCGGGCATCTTGTCGCCAGCGCCGGCATCCGCCAGCTTGATGTCGACCCCGAGCGCCTGCTCCATGGCCAGAAACGCGATCTCTTCCTCGCGGGTCGCCTTCGCCCCGGCCGCGTTGCTCATGGCTCGCAGAGTAGTCGGTCGAGGGTAGAGCGGGCACGTGGAGCCGTTCCCGGCATGAGTGCGGGTCCCGCCGTCACCGGTCAGCGGCAAGTGCGGAGCGAGTGCACGCGCATCGGCAAATCCGCTCGTGTGGGCGCTACGTTCCGGAGGCCATATAGGCGGCGAGGATGTAGTTGGGGTGGCGGTCGAGGTTCTTGCGGGCCCGGTCGTAGCGCATGGTGGTGCGGGGATCGGCGTGGCGGGCGGCGATCTGTACGTCACGCAGGCTGACGCCAGCGTCGAGCATGGTTGTCACGAAGGTGTGGCGCAGCATGTGGGGGTGCATCCTCGGCATCCGGATCCCGGCGTGGGCGGCGAGGTGCTTGAGCCGGCGGGTCGCGGCGTGGCGGTCCATCCTGGCGCCGAGGAGGTTGCGCAGGATCGGCCCGTCTAGGCGGCCGTCGACCGCGCGGTCGACGGCCCTGGCCACCGCTGGCGGTAGCGGGACGAGGACGACTTTGCCGCCCTTGCCTCGCACCCGCGGGACGCGGTGGCCGTGCTCCTCTCCGATGTCGCTGATGTTCGAGCCGCAGGTTTCGAAGATTCGGAGCCCAAGCAGGCCGAGCATGGCGATCAGTGCGAAGTCGTTCGGGTTGTCGGATTGTCGTGCGGTGGTGATCAGTGCCTCGAATTGCAGATGTCCCAGGCCAAGGGTGGGTGATTCGGGTGGGACCACCGGTCTGCGGACGTAGTCGGCGGGTGAGTGCGGGAGGATGTCGTCGATAACGCAGACCCGGTAGAAACCGATCACTACCGATAGGCGGCGGGACACGGTCGAGGGCTGGAAGCGCCGCACGTCTTGAAGCCAGCGCACGTACCGCTCGACGTCGACGCGCGCGGCCGACAGTGGATTTAGGTCTTGGCCGGTGCACCAGGTCAGAAGACGCGTAGATCGGATTCGGTGTGCGACCGCGTGTCGCCTCGGTAGCGACCGAGGTAGGCGGCAACTGCCGCACGGAGAACGCGGCGATCAGGAGAGACGGTACCGGGACCGAAAGCGTGAGAGGTAGCCATACCTCACGGTGCGTCACGGTCACAGGCAGTGCCAACACACCCGCCAAGCGGCAGATGAGGATGCCGTCCGCTGGTACGGGAAGTCGAATGCGGTCTGCCTGCGGCCTTGCTACCTTGCACGGGATGAGTAGTGACGGTACGCGGCCAGGGGCGTACCCGGCGGATACCGGCTCTGGGATAACAAGGCGCGCCGGGCCGGTACAGAAATGCCGCGCGAGCGCCGCGCAGCTCGACCGGCGACCTACGCCGGCAAACTAGATTGGCCTCAGTCGACGCTGGGGGATGCATGACGGTTTTCGGCTGCCGGGGCTGCGGAACCACTCTGACGGTTCCGGTGTCGAGGGTGGCCATGCCCGTCCATGCGGACCAGAAGTACGGGAACGGGCCCGGTTCACTACCCCCGGCCGTGGAACCCGGCACCTTCGCGGTGGATCCGCTGCCGTCCGGGCCGCCGTGGCGCCGGTGGGCCGACCTCGACGCTGGTGAAATCGAGGCGCTCGGCTGGTACGCGCCGAGGTTCAGCGTCTCCACCGGGCCAGTCGGCCGGGTGTTACTCACCCCCGGGGACATCCGCGGCGCCGTCATCGCCCCGGCGCTGGTCGGCGACTCCGCATGCTGCGGCCTCGACGGCGGCGAGCCCAACATGGTCTGCGTCACCTGCGGCACGCCGGTGGCCATCCGGATCGACGACTGTGGCCTGCGGCAGGCGACCTGGCTGGATCCACTCACCACATGCGTGGTAGACGACGCTCCCGGCCCGCACCCGATGCTCGACTGGGCAGACCTGATCGACCAACGGCCCGGTGTCCCGCCGTGCGAACCAGGCGGCGGCTGGAACCCGATGTGGGCAGCCGCCGTCGCTTCGGCGCTGGCACACTTGCTGGCCGCCTCGGGCGGCGACCCGATGATGATTCCGCAGCGCCAGGTCGCCGAAGTCTTCCAGCCCGTACTCGACCGTCTCGTCGGCCCGGTCAGCCCGAGCACGGGGCGCACCCTGGTCCTGGCTGGGCCCGGCCTTCCGGATGCCGACGGCGACTTCGCCCTCATCCCGGAACATCCGCAAACCGGCGAACGGTGGCCGGTAGCTCCACCGTTGAAGCCTGTTCCGCTGGCCTGGGACGCCTGGCGGCACCTCGCCTTCCACCGACCGCCGAAACCGGTCGGGCGATCGGT
This sequence comes from Plantactinospora sp. ZYX-F-223, assembly GCF_039649625.1. NCBI lineage: Bacteria > Bacillati > Actinomycetota > Actinomycetes > Micromonosporales > Micromonosporaceae > Plantactinospora > Plantactinospora sp. ZYX-F-223. The sequence goes on from NZ_JBDJAV010000091.1 coordinate 8,454, forward strand.
CCCGATCCCGCCCGAGGCCCCACCGGCACTGCTCCCGGGTTACCGGTTCGAGCCGGACGGACAGATCTTCCTCAGCATCCTGGCCAGGCTGCCCGAGGTCCAACAGCCTCGATTGCGTGCCATCTACGACCGAAGCCGCCCCTCCAGCTACTCCTTCTACGTCTTCTGAGCGCCTGGTTCGCATCGTTGCCAGCACCCCACGCTCCGCCGGACGCACACCCATCGCAGATCCGCATGCTGCCGCGTCCTGGCACCGCCGCTGCGCTTCTATCTGAAGCCAGGTCAGACGGGAACGGGAAAGGGCGACGTGCGCCGTTTGGATCGAACGCCACTTTCGCGGCCGCGAACCCGTGATGCCGGGTGATGGCGCTCAAGCTGGCGGGTCGGGCTGAATAGCGTCAAGCACGTCGAGTGCCGCCAGCTCCAGGCGCAGGGACTCCTCTTGCTCCGCACGGCTGCGGTGATCGACTGGCAAGCTGTCGATCAGGAAGCGGGTCGTGGCGAGATTGCGGTCCAGGCAATCGCGGATGAATTCCAGATCGCCGTCGGTCAACGCCAGCTCAAGGTGGGCGTCCCGCGGCGGCCAGCCCACCGGACCCCGACCACGCTCCGGGTGGCTCGCGTTGGCGTCCCACCCCAGTTGGCGAAGCCGGATCGCCCGGGCGGCCACGAACTGGTCCCCGTCGACGTTCTCAACGGCGTGGATGTTGTCGAGCACGGCATCGATGGTCAGCCACTGCGCTACGCCTACGTGTGCCACAGCACCCCTCACGCTCCAGTCGGTCCTAATGCTGCGCTGTCCAATCAGGCTGTCGACGAGGCTGGCAGGTGGCGCCAACAAGGACAGGTTCAACAGTTCTTGCTCCTCCTCGGCACGCCGCGGCGCGGATGTCACCGCTGGTAGCCGTGGCGCGAGGACGACAGTGAGCCCCCCTTAAGTCCCCTCCTCAGCCACCTGCCGTAGTGGCAGGCGGGACCGGGCCGGCGAGGCTAAACTGGCGGCGCAGGTTCCGGCGGGCAACGAAGTAGGCGACGAAACACGCAGCCGCCGGATAATCCCGGAACCGGTCGGCGGTGGTGTCGGCGGCGAGGGCCGGAGCGTCCGGCGAGCATCAGTCCCGCCTCCGCAGTTCCGTTTCCAGCCGCCGGATTTTCGCGTCGAGGCGGGTGAGGAACCGCCACGCCCGGTTGTATTGGCGGCAGCGCGGTCGATGCCCGGATCAGCCGGTCCTTACCTGAAGTCCCGCCTCCATCGATCTCCGGGCTGCTTGCACCCGCCGTGATCAGCCCGGTTACGATGAGCAGGGAACAACTAACGGATCGGCTCGTCGGACGGCTCCAAGAGGAACGACTTGATGTGTTCCAACGCCATGTCCAGAGCGACTTCCATGGGTGCGACGTCGTGCGCGGCGTTCGCCAGCAGGTATCCGCCTTGCAATGCCGCCATCAACCCGGTGGCCAGCTTCTCCGGGTCGGCGTCCTGGCGCAGTGCACCGCTGTCCCGCATCCGATGCAGACCATCGCTGATCAGCTTTTCCCATGCCGAGAACGTCTCCGCCAGCATCGATCGGGCCCGCTCATCTTGATCGGACAGCTCGATAGCCATCGACCCGAGGCCGCACCCGTATTTGCCGTTGTTCAGCGAGTTGGCCTGGACCAGCGCGTTACGCCACCGGACTAGCCCTGAGAACGATCTCAGTCGTTCGAGCCCTCCGCGCTCGCGCTGGAGCACAAGCGCGCCTCGATATTCGACCAACGCGCGCACGAGCTCCTGCTTGTCGGCGAAGTGGCGGTAAAGCTGAGACTTGCTCGTCTGGCTTGCCTCGAGGACGTCGTCGAGGGTGGTCGCGTTCACTCCGCGTACGAACATCAGCCGGTTCGCCGCCTCGAGGATCCGCTCTCGCGTCGCGATGCCCCGTTGGCTGATCCTCCGGTTCTTCGTCGGGGCACCCACCTGCTCGTCGCTCATCGATCAAGTGTATCCAGTACCCTAGACATTCCATGGGGAACGGGACCTTAGAGTCCATTTGGCGCCATGCTGCATTCGCGTGATGGCGAAGCGCGAACGCACACCGCCAGCTTGATTGAACGGGTGCCGTCTCCGCGAGATCATCGGGCTCTGTTGTATTGCCGGTGGCCGGGGTTCGGTGCGGGGTTAAAGAGCGAAGCGATCAGGATATCGAGACCCTTGGTCTCCGCCGGCATCGGCGGTCGCCGGGCTTCATCCCGACGGAGGTGATCGGGGTCGCGCCGGCTGGTATCTATGCTTCAATCTTTCGTTCCGGGACGTGGAGGAGCTGCTGGTCGAGCTTGGTGTCGAGGTCGATCACGTCGCCGTCTTCCGGCGGATGCGGCGCGGTTCACCCCGCTCCTTGGTCGACGCTGCCTGTTTCGCCCGCCGTTCGCCGAGTGACCGGAAATTCGTCGACGAAACTACGTGAATGCCCAAGCGGTTTGACACACCGCCCCGATACTGGGTCCGACGCGTCCGCCGATTCGAGGACGCCGCGGCGCCCTCGCGGGCATGCCGGCCTCTGCGAATCTCACTGCGGCGTTCGCCTGCTTGCCCGGCTTTACGGCTCTGTTAGTCTGGACGAAATCGTCCAGTTGTGGGCTGGGCGGCGCATGCCGCGCAGGCAAGGATCGGATACAGGGAGTGCCGGATGAAGGCGATTGTGGTGACGGATCAGGTCGCGGGAACGGCCGGGATGACGCTGGCCGAGCGTCCGGAGCCGGAGGCTGCGGGCAACGACGTCCTCGTTGAGGTTCACGCGTCGGGTTTCACCCCCGGCGAGCTGACGTGGCCCGGAACCTGGACCGATCGCCTCGGCCGGGACCGCACGCCGTCGATCCCCGGCCACGAGGTGGCCGGAGTGGTCAGCGCTCTCGGCTACGGCACGAGAGGGCTGTCGGTGGGACAGCGAGTGTTCGGCCTCACGGACTGGACGCGCGACGGCACCCTCGCGGAGTACACGGTCGTCGAGGCGCGTAACCTCGCGCCGCTGCCGGGCGACGTCGACTTCACGGTGGGCGCGAGCCTGCCGATCTCGGGCCTGACCGCATGGCAGGGGCTGTTCGTGCACGGCCGCTTCCAGGTGGGGCAGAGCGTCCTCGTACACGGTGCGGCCGGTGGAGTCGGCTCGATGGCAACCCAGCTCGCCCGCGAGGCCGGCGCCTATGTCATCGGCACCGGACGTGCCGCAGACCGTCAGACCGCTCTCGACTTCGGTGCGCACGAGTTCGTCGACCTCGACAACGACGCGCTGGAAGACGTCGGCGGAGTCGACCTGGTTTTCGACGTGATCGGCGGCGACATCCAGAAGCGGTCCGCTGGTCTGATTCGCGCGGGAGGGATGCTGCTGACCATCGCCGGCCCGCCTGAGGCCCGGCCGACGGACGGCCTGGCGGTTGATTTCGTCGTCGAGGCCGATCGCGCACAGTTGGGTGAGGTCGTCCAGCGGGTCCGGGACGGGCGGCTGCGAACGAACATCGGCCAGGTCGCCGACCTCGACGACGCCGTTGCCGCTTTCAACCCGACCGAGCGGGTCAAGGGGAAGACGATCATCCGCGTTCGTCCGTAAGGACACGGCACACCCCGGACGGGCAATCAACGAAGGGACCTCCCATGACCGATCCAACCGAGGCGACGCGCTACGCCTCCGAGTACCCCGACGAGGCCGGATACCCCGACGGGAAAGGCATCCCCAGTCAGGACCAGATCGTCCTCATCGACGGGGTAATCGATGATCCCCATGCCTTCGCCTTCACCGTCGTCAACGACGAGAAGGCCGGCATCTACGAGGCCGTCGTCGGCGACCGCGAGATCGCCGGCCTGCCCTACAAGGTCGCCGGCGACGACCGACTCGTGCTGCTGGCCACCTCAGTATTTCCCGAGTTCCGCAAACAGGGTATCGCTACCGAACTGATCCGACGCGTCCTCGACGACGTACGCGCGCAAGGAAAGACGGTCACCGTCATGTGCCCGATCGTGCACCACTTCATCGAGCACAACCCCGAGTACGCCGACCTCATCGATCCCAGGCACCCGGGAGTGACCCAAGGATCACACCGGTCCTAGACCAATCTGGTCGTCTCTGACAGAGGGTGTGACAGCGACAACGGACCTGAGTCGAGGCGGGCACCCGTGAAGAGGGCAACGCGGCACTCATCGCTGCTCCGAGAAGTAGGCTCTCAGCGGGGTGGAGTCCACTGGGAGTGCGATGTCATCAACGACGCGGAGAGTGGTCGATGGATCGCTGCCTTCGGCGACGAGGCGTTCGGCGAGCTCACGTATGGGTTCGTGGGCGGCCCGGTCGTGTTGCTCTAAACCGGTCGGTCAAGACGACGACGAGCACCTCGCCGCCTTCGGGTACGACATGACGTAGCCGTTCCGGCGCTCACAAGTGGTTCAAGTCGTCCCGCGGGTTCCGGGTAGTCGCCTGCGGACGAACATCGGCGACGTCGTGGCCAGCGCGGGCGTCGCGATGGCGGGCTTGACTGTGTGGCAGGGGGTGTTCGAGCATGGCCACCTCCTTGCTGGTCAGAGCGTCCTCGTGCACGGTGCGGCCGGCGCAGTTGGTTCGGTGGCGGCACAGCTGCCACGCGAGTGCGGTGCTTACGTATCGATACTGGACGCTCTGCCCATCGTCAGACGACGCGCGACTTCGCATGCAGGAGTTCGTTGATCTTGAAAACGACGGGCTGGGCGACGTCGGCAGGGTCGATCTGGTGTTCGATGTCTTCGGCGGCGACATCGGACAGCGGTCTGCGGGCATAGTCCGAGCCGGAGGAACGCTGGGGGACGGTCGCCGGCATGCCTGAGGTACGGCCGGTTGATGGTCGGGCGGTCGGCTTCGTCGTGTCCGATCGCGCGCAACTGGGCCCGGCCGGTGGCGGACGGGCGGCTGCGGGCGCACATCGGTCAGGTCGCGACCCTCAACGTGCTGTCGCTGTCTTCAACTCGACCGAGCGGATCAATGAGCCCTTTTCATCGTGACGCCGCTGGTCATGGCGGGTCGGCAGGGTTGGTGTCGACATGGGACGAGGCTCCCGGTAAGACAGCAGTCGACCAAGATCAGATGCCCCAACCGGGAGCCTCGCTGTGCTGTCTTACCCGGCTACGATCGCCCTGTCCAGCCGCACCCTTAACCACCTGGCCGACCTCATCCGCGCCGAACGGTCCCGCCGGCGTTGCCGGTGGCGGCGACTCGACGCCGGCCGGCAAGCCCTGCTCGCCCTGGCCCACCTCCGCAATGGCGACACTATCGCCCGGCTGGCCGCCGGTTTCGCCGTCGATCTCAGCACCGCCTGGCGGTACGTACGCGAAGCCATCGACCTGCTCGCCACCCATGCCGAGGACCTCCAGACCGCCATCCGTCGCGCGGCACGATTGGCCTACGCCATCCTCGACGGCACGCTGATCCCCATCGGCCGCGTCGCCGACCAGAAGCCGTACTTTTCCGCAAGCACCGGTGGCACGGCGTCAACGTGCAGGTCCTCGCCGACTGCGCGGGCCGCCTGATCTGGGCGTCGGCCGCCCTGCCCGGCTCGGTACACGATCTGACGGCCGCCCGGACGCACGGCCTGATCGAAGCGCTGAGCGGCGCGAACGTCATGACGTTCGCGGACAAGGCATACCAAGGCGCCGGCGGAAGCATCCGGACGCCGTTCAAGCGGCATCGCCATCGGCCCCGCCTGTCGCGCAGGCAGAAGACCCGTCAACCGCCACCACGCCAAGATTTGCGCGGTCGGCGAACGCGCCGTCGCGACCCTCAAGACATGGAGGATCCTGATCAAGCTTCGCTGTTGCCCCCGCCGCGCCACCGCGATCGTGCAGGCCATCCTCGTCCTACACCAAGTCGAAACCGCCCGCCAACCACGATGAAAAGGGCTCAATGGGAAGACGATCATCCGCGTTCGTCCGTGAGGGATGAGGGACAGCGAACTCGTGCCGAGTCACGGCAGCTACTGCTTCCTCGCTCTCCTGTACCTACGGCCCAGGTCGGTCGCCGGCGTTACGTGTTGCATCGAGCCGCCTTTCTCTTGCCCTGAACCATGCCGGCGCTTCTGGAGATTTCGGCGTACGTGCCCGGCCCCTCGCCTCGTTCCGGTCTCCTCATTCCCTCCGCGCGAGTGTCACGAACCGTGCCGCCACCCTGGCGAGCAGGGCGGAGGCAAGGACGATCAAGCCCGCCGCGAGGAACACCGTCTGCAAGGTTGCTGACGAAACAAGGATCGCGCCGAGGCCGGACCCTGCCGCCACGGCTATCTGAAGGTTTGTCACGTTCACCGCCGACGCGGCTTCCGGGGCTCCCGGGGCCGCGTCGAGTATCCAGACCAGCGTTCCCGGGTTCACGATTCCCCAGAACAAGCCCCACATCACGACCAACAGGCCAACCAGCCAGGGTTTGGTGCCCGCGTACGCCAGCCCGATGAGCAGAGCGGCCACCACTGTCGCTGCCCCGGCGAAGCTGCCGATCACTCCGCGCTTGAACAGCGATCCGGCGACGATTGAGCCGACTATGCCACCAAAACCATAGAGGACGTAGAGCAGGGAGATCACGCCGCTGGACAGATGTGTGTGGTCCATCAGGAACGGGGTGATGTACGTCCAGGCGGTG
>NZ_JBDJAV010000092.1:0-14938 GCF_039649625.1 Plantactinospora sp. ZYX-F-223
ACCCCGGACGGACGCCGGATGGTTCGTGCGCGGCACGTTGCGATCCTCGCCCGGCGCGGGGTCCGGGCGCAGCGCCGGTGTTCACGATCCGATCGTATTGCGGACGCTGGTTGCGATCCTCGCCCGGCGCGGGGTCCGGGCGCAGCCCGCGGCCCTGACGTTTTGCCTGGTCACAGGCTTGCCGGGTTGCGATCCTCGCCCGGCGCGGGGTCCGGGCGCAGCCGCACGTGCCAAGCTAGAACAGGCTGCCGCGCTGTTGGTTGCGATCCTCGCCCGGCGCGGGGTCCGGGCGCAGCTCGGCAACTGGTCCGGCATCAACTTCATGAGCTAGCGGTTGCGATCCTCGCCCGGCGCGGGGTCCGGGCGCAGCCATCCCTGGCGGCTTGATCCACGTTCCGGAGCCGGTGTTGCGATCCTCGCCCGGCGCGGGGTCCGGGCGCAGCCGACTACCGCGAACCGGATCGTGTCCATGGCCTTGACGTTGCGATCCTCGCCCGGCGCGGGGTCCGGGCGCAGCCCGCCGTGCGCTGGTCAGCTCACGCTGCACGTCGTAGTTGCGATCCTCGCCCGGCGCGGGGTCCGGGCGCAGCCCTGGCCGCCACCACCAAGCCCAACGGCGCTATCAAGTTGCGATCCTCGCCCGGCGCGGGGTCCGGGCGCAGCGCACAGGCCCAGCGCCGCGGACGCGAGCATCCCGCCCTGTTGCGATCCTCGCCCGGCGCGGGGTCCGGGCGCAGCACCGAATAGCAGGGCCGCGTACCGGCCGGGCGGATCGAGTTGCGATCCTCGCCCGGCGCGGGGTCCGGGCGCAGCAGGTCGACCAGCACGGCCAGCGGCGCGGTGTCCTCGGGCCGTTGCGATCCTCGCCCGGCGCGGGGTCCGGGCGCAGCTTGCAGACCGGTCAACGCTGCCTCTGTGGAGTTCTCAATGTTGCGATCCTCGCCCGGCGCGGGGTCCGGGCGCAGCAAGCTGCTGGAGCGCACGTATCGAACTCGACCAAAATCGGTTGCGATCCTCGCCCGGCGCGGGGTCCGGGCGCAGCTCAGTGTCGGACGGCCCTTCGAGCGAGTCCAGATCGGGTTGCGATCCTCGCCCGGCGCGGGGTCCGGGCGCAGCGTCGCCCTGTACGCCGCGCATCAGGTCGCGGATCACGGTTGCGATCCTCGCCCGGCGCGGGGTCCGGGCGCAGCATCCACGTTTCCCGGTCGATATCTTCCTTTCGTACGCCGGGTTGCGATCCTCGCCCGGCGCGGGGTCCGGGCGCAGCCGGACAGGTCAGCGGCGGTCGGCTCGCCCGGATACAGGTCGTTGCGATCCTCGCCCGGCGCGGGGTCCGGGCGCAGCGATGTTGAAAGCAACGATTCTCGTTGACGGCAACCGCGTTGCGATCCTCGCCCGGCGCGGGGTCCGGGCGCAGCTCGGATGAGGACGAGGAAGAGGGGGAGGAAGTTGGCTAGTTGCGATCCTCGCCCGGCGCGGGGTCCGGGCGCAGCCAACCCGACGGCTTACGGAACCTGAGATGCGATGGATGTTGCGATCCTCGCCCGGCGCGGGGTCCGGGCGCAGCGCCGAGATGTCGGGAGATACGTCGTGGTTTCTTGGGCTGTTGCGATCCTCGCCCGGCGCGGGGTCCGGGCGCAGCCAGGGCGAGAGGGACGAGGTAACCAGCCTCGCGGAGTTGCGATCCTCGCCCGGCGCGGGGTCCGGGCGCAGCACGTGGAGTCGTCCCCCTCGGCGGCCGTCTTCGTCGGGGTTGCGATCCTCGCCCGGCGCGGGGTCCGGGCGCAGCGATCCCCGAGGTTCCGCCGGACACCCGGATCCGGCTCGTTGCGATCCTCGCCCGGCGCGGGGTCCGGGCGCAGCACCTAGAGGTATCTGACCTCCCACGGACGGACGTCTGTTGCGATCCTCGCCCGGCGCGGGGTCCGGGCGCAGCCGCGGCCAGCACAAGCAGGATTCGCACCTGCACCGGCACGTTGCGATCCTCGCCCGGCGCGGGGTCCGGGCGCAGCGGCGACGCGCCGTCGGGCCGGTCGAGCTGGGCGCGGTAGTTGCGATCCTCGCCCGGCGCGGGGTCCGGGCGCAGCGCGGCGACGGTGACCCGGGTCAACGCCGGTTCCTCGTTGCGATCCTCGCCCGGCGCGGGGTCCGGGCGCAGCTTCCATTCGCCCTGGTGCTCCGGGTTGGCGATGATCGAGTTGCGATCCTCGCCCGGCGCGGGGTCCGGGCGCAGCCTCCGAAGCTGACTGCCAGCGGTGCGTTGTGCTCCAGTTGCGATCCTCGCCCGGCGCGGGGTCCGGGCGCAGCTCGACACCGACGGCCGCAAGGTCGCCGCGTTCACCGTCGTTGCGATCCTCGCCCGGCGCGGGGTCCGGGCGCAGCGACGGGGGGCTGGCCGGACTCGATCCCGTCCGGGCGGTTGCGATCCTCGCCCGGCGCGGGGTCCGGGCGCAGCGCGCGCTCTGCGGACGCGACTACACCGGCCGATCATGGTTGCGATCCTCGCCCGGCGCGGGGTCCGGGCGCAGCCACTCGTCGGCGTGGACCAGGACGAAGCGGGGGTCGTCGTTGCGATCCTCGCCCGGCGCGGGGTCCGGGCGCAGCTGGCTGTACCCGGCGCCGCCGCGGCCCGAGGCTCGGCCGTTGCGATCCTCGCCCGGCGCGGGGTCCGGGCGCAGCCACGGCACGGTTTCGACCTGCACTTTCTGCGAGCGGGACGTTGCGATCCTCGCCCGGCGCGGGGTCCGGGCGCAGCGCGCCGCGCCGAGCTGCACACCGTCTCCCCGGCCCGGTTGCGATCCTCGCCCGGCGCGGGGTCCGGGCGCAGCTTCTAGACGGACTCAGCTACGAATAGGAGACGTGATGTTGCGATCCTCGCCCGGCGCGGGGTCCGGGCGCAGCGAGTGGGCTCGGGATCGGATCGGAATCACCCGAGCCAGTTGCGATCCTCGCCCGGCGCGGGGTCCGGGCGCAGCTCGAGCACCTGGAGCATGTCACCGACCACGTAGCGGTGGTTGCGATCCTCGCCCGGCGCGGGGTCCGGGCGCAGCTCGAGGCCCGCCGCGCGGCTGTGCTGGCCCGCCAGGTTGCGATCCTCGCCCGGCGCGGGGTCCGGGCGCAGCAAGCTGCGCGGTCGTCCGTACAAGGCGTTCGTGGTGGAGTTGCGATCCTCGCCCGGCGCGGGGTCCGGGCGCAGCCCCGGGACGTTGGGGGTCGTCTCCCCTGGAGAACCCGGGGTTGCGATCCTCGCCCGGCGCGGGGTCCGGGCGCAGCAATGGCTCGGCCTGCCCGACGGCGGGCCGGAACGGCGTTGCGATCCTCGCCCGGCGCGGGGTCCGGGCGCAGCTACTGCTGGCCGCGCTGGCGGTGGCCGGCGATCATCCGGTTGCGATCCTCGCCCGGCGCGGGGTCCGGGCGCAGCCCGGAGGAGTTGGCCGACTGGACCCGGGCGGCCGGGTTGCGATCCTCGCCCGGCGCGGGGTCCGGGCGCAGCCTCAAGTCGCCGTACCTGCTGGAGGGCAACCCCGGCATGTTGCGATCCTCGCCCGGCGCGGGGTCCGGGCGCAGCTCCCGCGCCGTCGAGTCCGAGACGGATGCCGGGCCGCCGTTGCGATCCTCGCCCGGCGCGGGGTCCGGGCGCAGCGACGTAGTCGTCGGTCCACTAGGTCAAGGAATCCCCAGTTGCGATCCTCGCCCGGCGCGGGGTCCGGGCGCAGCCTGGCGCGCAATCGCTGTTGGTCGTTCAGTAGCGCGAGTTGCGATCCTCGCCCGGCGCGGGGTCCGGGCGCAGCGCTCGCTCGGCGAGTGCATCGACTGTGCCCCCTGACCTGGTTGCGATCCTCGCCCGGCGCGGGGTCCGGGCGCAGCACCGGTACACCTCCGAGCGGGGCGAGCACCGGGTGCAGGTGTTGCGATCCTCGCCCGGCGCGGGGTCCGGGCGCAGCGGCACCGAGCCCGTCGCGGCCCAGCCGGCACGCCCGTCGTTGCGATCCTCGCCCGGCGCGGGGTCCGGGCGCAGCATGGAGACCTGGGAGGCGGTCTGCGCGGTGCTGGCCAAGTTGCGATCCTCGCCCGGCGCGGGGTCCGGGCGCAGCCCGTCCCGGCGCCCGCGCCGGCCGTCGAGACCAAGGTGTTGCGATCCTCGCCCGGCGCGGGGTCCGGGCGCAGCAAACTCGACGGCGAGGTGTACTCCACCGCCAGCGACGAGTTGCGATCCTCGCCCGGCGCGGGGTCCGGGCGCAGCCTGATAGGTCTCCGGAGGGTAGGGAGGGTTCTTCTATAGTTGCGATCCTCGCCCGGCGCGGGGTCCGGGCGCAGCAGCCGGTTCGCCAGCTCGTCCGCCGCCGGTTTCAGCTCGTTGCGATCCTCGCCCGGCGCGGGGTCCGGGCGCAGCGACGCGCACCTGCGGGAGTACCCGCTGCCCAGACAGCGGTTGCGATCCTCGCCCGGCGCGGGGTCCGGGCGCAGCCCCGTTCCGGGTCATCAAGGGCCGCCCGGTCAACCCGTTGCGATCCTCGCCCGGCGCGGGGTCCGGGCGCAGCGCGGTGACTGCGGTGGCGGACGCCACCGCGACACCCGACGTTGCGATCCTCGCCCGGCGCGGGGTCCGGGCGCAGCATCGACGACAAAAAGATCAAGTGGCAGTACGGTCAGTCGTTGCGATCCTCGCCCGGCGCGGGGTCCGGGCGCAGCATGCTCACCAGTGGGAGGACATGGAGGCCCAACTCGGGGGTTGCGATCCTCGCCCGGCGCGGGGTCCGGGCGCAGCTCGCACTGATCCTCGCCACCCCCGACCCCGCACCCTGTGTTGCGATCCTCGCCCGGCGCGGGGTCCGGGCGCAGCGATCCCTGCCGGCGCGTCGGGCCGGTAGGTCAGCAACACGTTGCGATCCTCGCCCGGCGCGGGGTCCGGGCGCAGCACCGGCACCCACCCCTGGGTCGTCCCGTTCGAGGAGCGCGTTGCGATCCTCGCCCGGCGCGGGGTCCGGGCGCAGCTCCGGGCCCTGGTGTCTCGGATACACGGCGCGGACCGTTGCGATCCTCGCCCGGCGCGGGGTCCGGGCGCAGCTCGGCCTGTGGATCAAAGCTGCCGCATCGGTGCCGGTTGCGATCCTCGCCCGGCGCGGGGTCCGGGCGCAGCCTTCGGTTGGTTGGTTCGCCGTGGGATCTGCGGGAGCGGTTGCGATCCTCGCCCGGCGCGGGGTCCGGGCGCAGCCGTGGGTCGACCACCGTCTCTGACGCGGCCGGTGAATGCGGTTGCGATCCTCGCCCGGCGCGGGGTCCGGGCGCAGCTTGTTCGTCTCGGTGCTCGTCACCGTGGCCTAGGGGAAGGAGTTGCGATCCTCGCCCGGCGCGGGGTCCGGGCGCAGCTACCGTCGCGCGCTTCTCGGTCTTCCACGTACCAAGCTTGTTGCGATCCTCGCCCGGCGCGGGGTCCGGGCGCAGCCGGCCGGTGTGTGCAGCGGGCAGCGCGGGCCGGGCATGTTGCGATCCTCGCCCGGCGCGGGGTCCGGGCGCAGCACCCGCGCACCGTGGATGACCTGATGCCCGACGCTCGGTTGCGATCCTCGCCCGGCGCGGGGTCCGGGCGCAGCGGTGCGGAGGTGGCCAGACCGGCTGGACACCGGAGAGGTTGCGATCCTCGCCCGGCGCGGGGTCCGGGCGCAGCGATCAGCGGTGCGGGGGCGCGGACTGCCTCGATCGTGTTGCGATCCTCGCCCGGCGCGGGGTCCGGGCGCAGCTGGGCGACGCCGGCCCAGGCGAGCGCCCCCTCGTCGTTGCGATCCTCGCCCGGCGCGGGGTCCGGGCGCAGCGGTTCGCGAGCAGCGGAGATAGCGATCTGACGATGGCCTTCGACTCGCTCGCGGTCCGGTTTGTTCATCTGATCCGTTTTTCTTGGTTCGGAACCCCCTGGGCTCCCGTGTTCACTTGGGGTTCCTAGATCACCAGCGGTCCTCGTGGGTCGATGAGTCGTGGCTTTCCGAGGTGTTCGACGTCGTCGAGCGCGTGAGCGGGCAGTCGGTAGATTCGGACGCTGTCCTGGGTGGGGTCGATGACCTCTTGGAGTGCGGCGACTAGGCGTACCTTATCGGTGTCGCGGCAGACGACTTCGAACACCGACTTCTGCACGCGGTGGCCGTACGCCTCACAGATCTTGGCGACTTTGCGTAGTCGGCGTTGCCCTTTCGGGGTGACCGTTTCGACGTCGTATGTGACGAGCAGGTCCATGGCCTAGTTCACCGTCCATGGCTGGTAGGTGGCCAGGTCGCCGCGTAGGTGTCGGGCGAGGAGTCGGGCCTGTACCAGTGGCAGTAGTGCGGCGGGTACCTCTCGGCCGAGTTGGGCGTGTGGCCAGGTGCGTTGTCTGCTCTGCTGCCAGGCGGCGAGCACGGTTTTGCGTCCGCCGTCGGTGAGCCGGTAGGCGCTGTTTGGTAGTTGTTCGAAGTGGGTGGGGGTGAGTTCGCGTCGGTTGAGCATGGTGAGGGCGAGTCGGTCGGCCAGGAGGGGGCGGAACTCTTCCATCAGGTCGAGGGCGAGGGCGGGTTTGCCTGGTCGGACGGCGTGGAGGAAGCCGATGTAGGGGTCGAGTCCGACTTGGTCGAGTGCGCCGTGGACGGCGACGCGCAGCATGCCGTACAGGAAGGAGAGTAGGCAGTTGAGCGGGTCGGTGGGTGGTCGTTTGTTCCGCCCGGACGCTTTCCAGTCCTTGTTGTCGCCGAGGAGGTATGGCATGGCGGCGAAGTAGTCGCGGGCGGCGATGCCCTCGACGCCGAGCACTTCGTCGGTGCGGGCTGCGGTGGCGAGTAGGTCGAGCCGGCCTGCGAGGAGTTCGGCGCTGGCCCGCAGTGCGGTCTGCCGGTGTCCGCTGGTGTCCCTGGCAGCGCGGAGCAAGACTTGTCGGGCGTTGTGTATCTTGCCGGCGACGATGGCGGTCGCGATCGGTAGTTGCCGCTCGGGCGTGTCGGCGGTCCGGTGTTGGGCTTGGCGGAGCAGGGGGTTGCCGTGGGTGGGGCCGACCAGGCCGGCCCGGAATCGTCCGCTGCCGGTGAGCCAGCTGACCGAGCGGCCGTCGTCGGCGCAGCGCAGCAGGAGGTCGTCGCTGGGTGTCACGCCGGCGAACAGGACCAGGTGGTCGAGTCGGACCAGTGGCAGCAGTCGGCGTCCGGGCTGGTCGGGGTGGTAGACCCGGACGGTGTCGCCGTCGAGGTGCAGGCTGGTGCCGGGGGTTTGCACGTAGAGGGTGTTGAGTAGTTCAGTCACGCCACTGTCCCAATGGTCGTGGGGTCAACAGGTCGGGTCCGGTCTGCCGCCGGCCGTCGGTCAGTTCGGGCAGGCAGTCCTCGCGTAGGGAGCAGCGCCTGCAGCGGGCGTCGTTGCGTGCCGCCGGCAGTGTCGGGGTGTCGAGTAGTCGGCGTACGGCGACGGTCGCGGCCACGACCCGGTCGAGCAGGTCGGCGTCGATGGGTACGGGGTGTCGGCGCCGTTCGGCGACCGAGTAGATATACCCGGTTGGTACGTCGAAGCCGGCTTCGAGGAGGCAGAGTGCCTGCCCGCCGAGTTGCAGTTCGGCAGGCCCGCCGGCTTTGTAGCGTCCGACCTTGTATTCGACCGGTGTTGCCGTACCCTTCTCGAATTCGACGATGTCGCTGATGCCGCGTAGGCCGTGGGTGTGGCTCCACACTGGTAGTGACCGGATCACGGTGAGGCCCCGGCGGCGTTGGATTCCGGGTAGGTCGACGGTGGTGTGGCTGAGGTCGCCGCGTACCGTCTCGACGCTCTCAGACCAGACGCCCTCCACATGGATGAGAGCGGTCTGCCGGTGGCAGTAGGCGTAGTGCTCGAGCGCGGACAGCGGCACCTCCCGCAGGTCGGCGCCGCTGTCCGTCGGGTGGTCGTCGGTCACGGCCAGAGATCGACCAGCCTGGTCAGCTCCACACCGTCCGGCAGCCCCGACCCATCGATACTGCGGCTGTAGTCGGTGTGGGCGCGCGGCGCCTTGTTGTCGTCGACCCGCCTGAGCGTGATTCGCTGGGTGAGGGCGGCCGACGGGGCGACGCCGAACGCGTCGGGATGGCTGAACACATACAGGCCGCACAGCTTCATCTCACCCCGGGTGGCGGCCCGGTCATGGTCGAACATGACCGTGATGGCCTGCCACAGCGCGGCCAGGTCGTCGCTGGTAACGCCGGTCTTCGCGGCGCGGGGCGCGGAGTAGAACGCGTGCGCCCGGTACAGGCCGTACGGGACCGTCCACTTGGAGCCGATCTCCGTACGCTCCCCCTTGTCGATGTCGTCCTGCCGGGTCTGGGTGACCCGGGTGATGGTGTGGTCGGTGGGCAGGATCGGGTCGATGCTGCGGGCGAAGGTGAGTTGGAGCGGGCCGCGTACCTGACCGGCGCCGCCGCCCTTGCCGGTGCTGAGCACGCCGCCGAACATCCGGATGTCGAAGTAGTGCTCACACATCCACCGCTGCGCCTGCTCGGCCTTGCCCGGGTTGGCCTTCAACGCCTCCTCGATCCGGGTGTTGAGCGCGAAGCCGGCCTCGACGAAGATGCCGTAGCGCGGGTCGTCACCGCGCAGCAGCGACACCGTGTCGCGGATCTTGCGCTTGATCGCCACGTCGGTGACCAGCCCCTGTCCGCTCTCGTCGTCGGTACGCGGCTGGTTGCCGGCGTCCGGATCCCCGTTCGGGTTCCCGTCGCTGACGTCGAAGAGCAGAACGGCGTCGTGGCGGCGGGTCGGGTCGAGGTGTGCGGCGGTCATGCGTCGTCTCCTTCGTCGTCGGTGCTCGGCGCCGCGTCGTCGGGCTCCGGGGGCAGGTCGGTTTTCTTCTTGTTCGCAGCTGCCGCGAGTCGTTCGGTCCGCATCTCGGCCCGCTGCTGGTGGTAGCCGAGGATGAACTCGGCCTTGTCGGTCAGCACGGCACCGCGCGGGATCGCGTCGAGCTGGACGAACAGGTCGTCGAGTCGGCGCTCGTACGCCTCCGACCAGTTCGGCCGGCGCAGCGGTCCGCGCAGCCGTTTGAGCCACGCCTGCACGTTGCGGCGGCCGGAGACGATGACGACCTGCGGGTTGTCGATGGCCCGGCCGAAGTAGCGTTCGGCGAAGGTCGTGTTCAGCCTTTGGTTGGCGACCCGGAACACGGTCCGTTGCAGGTCGTCCATGACGGCGAAGATGCGGCCGGACACGTAGGCCGGCTGCTTGTTCTCCACATTCAAGGTCGGCGTCAGCCTCTCTCGTTCGTGTTGAAGGTTTGGATGGCGGCGCAGGGCGAGTCGGATCAGTGCGGCGCGCGCGGGGTCGAGCCGGCCGTCGATACGGATCCGGTTGATCACATGGTTGAGCAGCTTCGGCGGCAACAGCCGGTTGAGCAGCGCGGCACCGAGCAGCCGATGGAACAGGTCCGGCGGGCGATGCTCCCCGGACGCCCCGAACTTCGTCCACGTCCCGGGACCGCCGTTGCGTCCGGTCTCGAACCTCCCAGCCGCCCGCGCCAACTGCGAGATCTTGACCTGTACAACTTCGCCGGTCCAGGCGTCGACGATCTCGTGGTCGGCGAACCAGGCCCGGATGTTGTCCTTAACCTGACGAATCGGCTGCTCGACCCAGTCCCGTACGACCACCCGGGCGACGTTGCCGCCCACGGTCACCGAGCAGTACCGGGACAGATCGTCGACCGCCGCTTCCTCGCCACTGACGGGACCTGCGATCAGGTTCCGGATCACGGTCGGGTCCAACTGCTCGACCGTCGCCCACGGGTCGAACGTCGAACCGCCCAGCACCCACCAGGCAAGCCGGGCGTTCTGGCCGGACAGAGCGGTGCTGTGCAGCGGGTCGGAGAGCAGACCAGTCAGCGCGGTCATGAACTTAAGCCCGCAGTCGGTGCAGATCGGGGTGTTGGTGAGAAACTTCTGCAGCTCGTAGCCGTGCACAGCCTCGTTCATACTGACCAGCGACGCACTCTGCGTGGCGCCAGGCACCCACCGCCGAGGAATCTGCTGCGGCACGGTCTTGAGCAACGGCTGCACCTGCCCGCAGACCAGACACAAGCCGGACCGGCCGGAACCTTTCCGGTCACCAGCGACTCCGGCCCAGAACCGCCGCGCCGCGCCGGTATCCGCCGCGTAGACCCCGTCGACCGAGAAGCCGATCAGGTCACCCCTGCTCCAGTCGTCCGGCGGCGTGAGTCTTCCGGCGTGCCCGTTGCGGTAGAAGGCGGCGATAGCCGGGCCCGCGCCGTCAGGTTCGGCGGCGGCCCACTCGCCGATCAGGGCGCGGAAGGCGTCGTGCTGCTTCGCGACCCGGTCGGGCTTGGCGCCCCCCTCGGAGGTCCAGCCGAAGACGTACTCGCCGTTGTCGACCGCGAGTACGGGCGAGATACCGACGGTCCGGGTCACCGCCGGCACCAACCGGACCGTACCGAAACGACGTTGCGGGTCGTCCTTGTCCGCCATGCTGACAAGGTCACCCCGGGGTACGCCGTTCGCGTCGATGTCCAGGCTCCACCGCACGGGTTTGCGGGCGAAGAACGCCGGGACGACGTCGGCGCTGGTATCGGCGTACTCCACCAGCCGTTGCAGCAGCACTACGTCACCACGCCTTCCACCGGCAGCGCCAACTCCATTCCATGCTCAGGCACGTAGAGCACGCCGGCGACGACCCGGGCGGCGAACCACTCCATCCGCGGCTGACCAGGCCTCCCGTCACGATGAATGGAGTGCAGCATGATGCCGATCTCCTCGTTGACGTCCGCACGCGGGGTGTCGTCCGGCCAGCCGAAGTCGGCACTGAACTCGCGGGTGCCGAGGTACGGCCGCTGGAAACACGCCCCCTTGCGCACCCGACGCCGAAGCTGGTCCCGATACGCCGCCACCGGCTTGTCCGCATGCGCGGCCAGTCCAATGTGGGCGTGGATCCGGTACGCCACATCACGCAGACAGACGGCATTGCGCTGGTCGCGGTGCGCGGCGGTGTCCACCCGCCGGATGCCCTTGATCGCCTCGGACAGCGGCGCCACATCAGACGTCTCGTTGCGCCGGACCGTAAACTGCTTCACCGGCTTGAGCACCTCGATCGCCACAATCTGGTACCGCATCTCCGGCTTCCAGAAGATCGACTCAAGCACACCCACCGCAGCCGATGGGGTCATCACCGGATAGCTGACCCGCTCCACCTTCAACTCCGGCCGCGAGAACAGCGCCGCCTCACCACCGACCTGCACAACAACCGGCAGATCACCCTCCGGGCTTCGTCTCAGGGTCAGCCCGTTGACCACATCCGTCCTCACAGCACGGATCCCTCCACATCAGATGAGAGCCAATCGAACATACGATCGATAATTCACTGAATCACGAGATCAGCGAACCCCTCGCACAACGGGTGCGAGCATGCCTCAGCGGTACGACACTTTCCGCGCCGCCGGGAAATTGGGCGCCAGCATTGATCAAGAATCAGAGAGAGTCATGGATCAATAAGCAATGTTGACAGACGAATAGGATCGACAACGTCGCTGTTCAACAGCGTGATCAAACTACGAACTGTTCCAGGTTCGGGTCGATGCTGATGCCGGTGGCGTCGTCGTACTCGCCGACCCACTCGACCAGCACGCCTCGGCGCACGTCGTTGCCGAAGATCGGCCGCATCAGCGCCATAACGCCGGGCCGGCGCAGCGCGCTCGGGTGCACGTTCGTCGTGT
The DNA here is from genome assembly GCF_039649625.1 of Plantactinospora sp. ZYX-F-223. Taxonomy (NCBI): domain Bacteria; kingdom Bacillati; phylum Actinomycetota; class Actinomycetes; order Micromonosporales; family Micromonosporaceae; genus Plantactinospora; species Plantactinospora sp. ZYX-F-223. The sequence goes on from NZ_JBDJAV010000092.1 coordinate 11,696, forward strand.
ACGCCTGCAACCGCCGCAGCCCCGCCAGGTCCGGAACCGGCGCCCGGCGCAGTTCCTCGACCAATTGCTCCAGCTCACGCCGCAACTCAGGTGTCTCGGCACCCTGCGGCGTCACCACGCTGATCCCGTCATCGTCGATCATCCGGAACGCCAGCTTCCGATCCCGCCGCTTGGTGCTCGCATCCAAAGGGCCCTCCGCCACGGTCTCGAACTCCCACCGCCGCCGCGCCTGCTGAATACGCTGCCCGACGTGCTGACCGTCAGCGAGGTTAAGCAGGTCGTACACGTCGCGGTAGTAGCGGCCGAGCGCCGCCAGGTCGTCCGGGTCGGCCCTGTCCGGACCGAACTGGCGCCCGGCGCAGCCGACCAACGTCTTGTACGTGGGCGGCTGCCCACCGTCCTCGGGCGCGAACACGACCACCCGGCCACCGTCCGCCATCCGCCCCTCACGATTGGCCCGCCCAGCCGACTGAAGCAGCGAGTCAGCCGGCGCCAACGCGCGGAACACCACCGGAAAGTCGACATCCACCCCCGCCTCGATCAGCTGGGTAGCCACGAGCAGCACTCGCTCACCCCGGCTGAGGCGTGTCCGTACCTTCTCCAGCACCCGCCGCCGGTGATCCGGACACATCCGCGTGGACAGGTGCCAAGCCACACCCTCCGGCTCCGCATCCCGCCACTGGTCGAACACCACCTTCGCGTCCGCAGTCGTGTTGACCACGGCCAGCGCGGCCGGCTCCGACGCGGCCTGGCCGGCAATGCCGGCCAGCGTCGGCTTCGGGTCGAGCTGCCACTCGTACCGCACCCTCCGCAGATCGCTGACCAGTTTTGCAGTGTCGGGGATCAGGTCGGTGCAGGGCACGTCCTTGAACTCATCGAGGGCCCAGAAACTCGGCTGTGTCGCCGAGGAGAGCAACACGGTCGTGCCGAAGTGCCGCACGAGCAGCCGGAGCCCGTCGAGGATCGGCGCGAGCATGGCATGCGGCAGCGCCTGCACCTCGTCCAACACGATCACCGAGTTGGTCAGCCGGTGCAGCCGGCGCATCGCCGACGGCTTACGCGCGTACAACGACTCGAACAGCCGGACGAAGGTGGTGACGACGAACGGCGCGTCCCAGTTCTCGGCCGCCAGCCGCGCCCACCGGCCCACCTTTGGATCATCGAAGTCAGCCTGGCTGTGATGTTCGAGAACGACCGGCTCGGCGCCGTCCTCGTCGAGCAACCGACGGTAGACGGCAGCGTTCTGCTCGGTAATGGTGAGGAACGGAACCGCGACGATCACTCGACGAAGACCGTGCTTCTCCGCGTGCCGGAGCGCGAACCCGCCACTCGCAAGGGTCTTCCCGGCCCCCGTCGGCGCACCGAGGCGGAACACTCCACGATCCCGCTCCGCCGCTGCGAGGCAGTCCGCGTAGACCTGCTCCCGCAGACTGCCGATCGGCGTACCGCCGCGCCCGGCGAGTTCGCCACGCCGCCGCTGATCGAACAGTTTGTAGAGATGGCCGAAGTCGGCGTCTGGACGCAACCGCGGACTCGCCAGCCCCTGAAAGTGCGCGCTGGTGTCCAGGCTGTCCGCGTCGACCAGAGCGCTATAGCACAGACGCAGCGCCATTTCCCCCACCAGGGGATCTGCCTGCCAGCCCGCCGGCACCAGTTGGTCGAGCCGTTCCGGCAGGTCCGGCAACAGTCCGGACAGTTCCCGCTCAGCAGACGCCACATTACCGGGTGCCTCGGCAAGCCTCCCCCGGAACGCCGCACGCAGGCTAGGCGTATCGATCAGCCCACCGTGATGACCGAAAATCGCACCAGCAAACCCACCCAGCCCACGTTCGTACGCGACCCGAGTACCAAGTGACTTGTGATCGATACCGACCGCATCGCCGGTGGACGCGACAGCAGCAAGCTTGTCCTGCCAGGCACAGGCCGCCTTACCCACGTCATGCAGCGCACCAAGCCAGTACGCCACATCACCCCCGCCGAACGAGACGGCAAACCGTCGCGCCAACTCCGCAGTGCCACGAAGGTGATCGGCAAGAGAATGCCACCGGCCACACCCAGGAGCAGGACTGTGCGCCCAAAGAGAACCCACACCAGACACGAATGATCCCCCTACAGCCATTGCGCCTCATTTACCAATCAAACAGGCCGTCAAACCAGTAGCAGACATGATCCCGCCAGGTCGCCCAAATCATACTGAGGCACCAGCTTCCGCAGAACTCTTCGATCATGCAAACCTTTCACCAAGACGCCGCCTTCCCTCGCGGGCCGGTAGGCGGCCAGGACGTCGGCATCGCAGGCTACAGTAACTACGTCGGCCTGCGGAGTGATCGCTACCTTGCGCCCACTGGCTCCAGGGTGGTCCTGCTAGACGGGTCCGGCCCAAGGGAGAGAAACCCGCCGAAAGTCTGTCTCGGCCAGCCGTTGTGCAGCAGAACTACAAGGAGTGGCCAAAGGCGGTGCGGGAGGCCATGAAGACAGCCACTCCTCGGCTGCTTAACGCTGACCCCAAGCCTGAAGTTGATATACAGAGGAGGGCAGTACACGGCACGCAGACCCAGTAGCCTACGTCCGCGCTCGACCCATCCGGTTTACTCTCGGGGCAGGCAGCAGGCAAGGCTTCGCCATCCCTGTTCGCTTCCAGCCACTACCGGACGCTAGCCAGTGGCAGCAAACCCAGGAGGCAGCAGTAACCCAAATCGCTGGATGCTATCACATTTACGCGAACAGATCAGCATGAATTTGCCAACTTTCTCATACCTCATTTCCGGTCAGTTCCGGGGCTCGATACTCCTGTGTCGACTTTTGACGGATGGGCCGTTAATTGAGGCTATGGGAAGCGCGGATAGTAACGCCCGCGCGTCGTTCTCAACTCACAGAAAGGCAAACAGCCATGACCACAACACAGCGGACACGCCAGGCGGCATTCACAGCGGAGGAAGATGGCCACAAGCCAGACGACACGTAACCCGCGCCGTCGCCCAGAAGGCGACCGGGGGACGCTGAACGGCGCAGCGACGCCGGACGGCGACCCCACCCCCGCCGACAACCTGAACGCCAACACACCCGGCCATCCGGACGCACGGGGGACGTTACCGATGGCCCGCCACCTACTCGACCCGACGACCGAAGACGAGATCCAGGCACTCGCCCGAACGGCGCCACCGATGATCCCGGACGTGGCAATCCGGCTAGCCCGGATGCTGCGGTGGAACGAACGCGACACCAACCCCACCGACCGGGCGG
>NZ_JBDJAV010000093.1:0-14789 GCF_039649625.1 Plantactinospora sp. ZYX-F-223
CCCGCCCCACGCGACCGTCTACGGCTACTTCGCCGCTTGGAGCAAGGAAGGCATCTTCGCAGAACTGAACTACAACCTCACCGGCCTCGTACGCGACCACCACGGCCACACCATCCACCCCACCGCATCCATCATGGACAGCCAAAGCGTAAAGACCTCCACCAACGTGCCACTGTCCACACAGGGCACCGACGCCGGAAAGAAGATCGTACGCCGCAAACGCGGCATCATCACCGACACCCTCGGTCTCCTGCTGGCCGTGATCGTCACCGCCGCCAGCGCCAGCGACAACACCATCGGCATCGACCTACTCGACCAGGCCACCGCCGCCTACCCCACCCTGACCAAAACCTGGGTCGACGCCGGCTTCAAAAACCGCGTCGTCGAACACGGCGCCCAACTCGGCATCGACGTCGAGACCGTCACCAAGGAACCCCACACCAAAGGATTCAGCGTCGTCAAACGGCGTTGGGTCGTCGAACGCACCCTGGGATGGCTCATGCACCACCGCCGGCTCGTACACGACTACGAAACCCGACCCGACAACTCCGCCAGCATGATCACCCTGGCCATGATCGACAACCTAGCCAAACGCCTCACCACCGAAACCACCCCAACCTGGCGATACGGCTAAACCCACATAACCGACGAAGTACGTGAATCAGACGCCCTCTAACCGGACGTTTGCTTCGCGTTCGCGTCGGTAGCGACCGGGCCGCCGGAACGAATCCTTGAAACCGCAGGTCAGCAGCCGGAATCCAGTTCGGCACCCTACAAGCTTCTACCTCGCGCATGCGTGCGGCGGTGGCACCACCTACACCTACCGGACCTTCATTCCGTCCTACCACGGCGGCGCCGGTGTGACTCTCGAAGTCCAGCGGCGAAGCGAGGTTCACCTGTTGACGACCTGATCGGCAGGTGCCCGGCACGGTGCCGACCCGGCAGCGGGTGTGCACCGTGCCGGTCATTGCTCAGGCTGGCGCTGCCGTGTCGGGACCGGCATGGAACCGCCCACAGTGGAACAGCAACGGAGGGCGGTCGTGGACGCGCCGCACGGACAACAGGCGGCCCACCACGATGGCGTGGTCACCGCCGTCGTACGTGCGCCACAGGGCGCACTCCAGCCAGGCGACGGCGTCACGCACCAGGGGCGCACCGGTGTGTGGGCCGTCGACGCACCGGACCCCGCCGAAGCCGGCCGGACCGCTGGGGCGCATGCGACGGGCGAAGTGCCGCGCGACAGCGTCCTGGTCGGCGGCGAGGACCGAGACCGCGAAGGTCCCGGCCGCCACGACACCGTTGAAGGTACGGGTGGTCTTCTCCAGACAGATCAGGATGAGGGGCGGGTCGAGCGAGACGGAGGCGAAGGAGTTGGCGGTCATCCCGTGCGGATCGGTACCACCGACGGTGACCACCGTGACCCCGGTGGCGAAGGTGCCCAGGACAGGACGCAGCTGCGGGATGTCCAGGGGGGACACCTCGGCACCGGGACGTGGTGACGGCGGTGGCATCAGTACGGCAGGAGCGTGCCGACACCGGTCCGGCGCGCGAGGTCGAGGACGGCGGCGGCGAGACCGATGTCGCTGACCCCCATACCGAACGGGTTGACGACCACGCGGTCCGTGGCGGTGATCGCACGCTTGTACTCGCCGGCGAGCAGACGCGGGATCTCGATGTCGATCCGGCGCGGCCCGTCCGGCGAGGAATCGTCCGGCGAGGAGTCGTCCGGCCCGATCACCCGACCCGCGGCCGCCAACCGGCCGAGCAGACGATGGTCGTCGGCACAGACCAGTTCCCAGTCGTCGACGATGAGGTGGTCGGCGCCGAGCAGCAGCCCTTCGGTGGCGTCGTCGAGCGAGACGTTGACGAACGTCCCGCCAGGCGACACCCAGTCGAGGTCCACGTACGGCTCGGTGGTGGTCGTCGCCGCCACGGTCAGCTCCGCGCCCTCGACCGCCTCGCGGGCCGTTGGCGTCACCCGGACCTGCCGGCCCGTGCCGAACAGGTCCCGGCATCGGGCGGCGAAGTGCTCGGCGCGGCCCCGATCGAGATCGAACAGGCGCACCTCGCGCAGGGCCGGGGTGACCGGAGCGAGCAGTTCGAGGTGCGTCTCGCTCTGCCGGCCACAGCCCAGGATCGCCAGCCGGGTCACGCCGGCCAGCCCCCGAACGGCGGTAACGGCGACGAACGAGGTGGCCGCCGTGCGCAGGGCGCTGATCCGGGCGCCTTCCATGATGCAGATGGGCCGGGCCGTCTCCGGATCGTCGAGCACCACCAGACCGGCCGCTCGGGGCAGCCCCCGCTCCGCGTTCCCCAGCGAGGCGTTGATGATTTTGCAGCCGTACGCCCCGTCTGCCCATCCGGGCAGGATGAGACTGCGGGCGGCGTGCCCGGAGCGGGTCGTCCAGCGCAGGGCCGCCTCGGGGGACAGCCCGGCGGCACCCTTGGCGTAGGCCACCAGGGTCTGGCCGATCACGGCCGGCACGTCGAGCCGGCTGACCAGTCCGGCGACGTCGGCGGCGGTGAGGTAACGGATACCTTCCTCGGACTGGCTCACGGGCGGTCTCCTTCGTCAATCTGGATCACGACGGCCTTGGGCTCGGTGAAGAAATCACGGCTGAAGGCACCGCCTTCGCGACCGATCCCCGAGTCGGCGACTCCACCGAACGGCGCGCGCAGGTCTCGGACGAAAAAGCAGTTGATCCAGACGGTGCCGGCGCGCAGGCGTTTGGCGACTCGGTGCGCCCGGGACAGATCGCTGGTGAAGAGCATGGCGTTCAGGCCGTACCGGGTGTCGTTGGCGAGACGGACCGCCTCCACCTCGTCGGTGAACGGTGTCACGGTCACCACGGGACCGAAGATCTCCTCACGCCACACGGCGGTGTCGGTGCCGACGCCGGTGAGCACCGTGGGCCGCACCGTCCAGCCCTCGCCGTCACCGCCGGTCACCACCCGGGCACCGGCCTCCTCGGCGCGGCGCACGTGCCGGAGGACGGCCTGGTGGTGGCCGGCGGAGGCGAGCGGGCCGAAGCGGGTCGTCGGGTCGGCCGGGTCACCGCCCGGCAGCGCCTCGGCCGCCGCTACGAACCGGGCCAGGAACGCGTCGTGTATGTCGCGCTGGACGAGCAGCCGGCTGCCGGCGAGACAGATCTGGCCGGCGTTGGTGAAGATTGCCTTGGTCGACCAGGCAACAGCCTGGTCGAGGTCGGCGTCGGCGAAGACCACGCTGGCACCCTTGCCGCCGAGTTCCAGGCTGACGGGTGTCAGGTTGGCAGCGGCTGCGGCGGCGACCGCCCGGCCGGTGGCGGTGCCGCCGGTGAAGGTGACCCGATCGACCCGCGGGTCGGTGACGAGCGGCCCGCCGACGGCGTCGCCCGTGCCGTGCACCACGTTGAGCACGCCCGGTGGCAGGCCGGCCTCGGTCGCGAGCCGCGCCAGGATGGTCGCCGACGCGGGTGTCTGCTCCGACGGTTTGAGGACCACGGTATTGCCCCAGGCGAGGGCCGGCGCGATCTTCCAGGTGGCGAGCATCAGCGGGTAGTTCCACGGACTCACCGCGACCACCACACCGGCCGGTTCGAAGCGGCTGTAGGCGTGGTGGCCGCTGTCCATCGGGTAGGTCTCCGCCGCGCCGAGCCGGGCGTGGTCGGCGAAGAACCGCAGGTTCTGCGCGGCCCGGGGCACGTCCTTGCCACGGCTGTCCCCGATCGGCTTGCCCATGTCGCGCGTGTCGGCGAGCGCCAGTTCCTCGGCGTGCTCCTCGACCAGATCGGCGAGGCGGTGCAGCAGGGCACCGCGCCGACCGAAACCCATCCCGGGCCACGGCCCGGAGTCGAAGGCGGTGCGGGCCGCGGCGACCGCCCGCGCGGCGACGCCGCGGTCGCCGGCCGCCGCGGCCGCCCACGGTTGCCGGGTGAACGGGTTGACCGTCGGTGCCGCCGGACCGTCGTCCAGCGCAGTCTCCGTCCCCTCGACCACGTGCCCGAAGTACGGCGACGCCACCTCAGCTCCGCTTCCACAGTTCCTTGCGCAGCGCCCGCAGATCGTCGTACGACTCGAGGTCGGGCACGGTCCAGCCGGAGAGGTCGTACTCGGCCAGGCACTGGTCGGCGAAGCCCCGGTAGCCGTCGAGCTGACCGGTCATCTCCTGCACGGCCACGATCTCGGCGCGCACGTTCTCGTGGTTGCCCGCGAAGTTCCGCTCGTAGAGTTCGTGGCGGCTGCCGAACTCGGTGCCCACGGCGTCCCACAGCAGCTTCATCAGCTTCACCCGGTCAACGGCCGTCTGACCGGCCGAGCCGCGCAGGAAGCGGTCGAGGTAGGGCCGGATCTCGGGGTTCCCGAAGTCTTCCGCACTGGAGTTGATGTAGATGAGGCCGCTGGCGACGTCCTGCTCGATGATCTCCCGGATCCGCGGGTACCCGATCGTCATGAACCACCGGTACGCCAGGCCGTAGTCCAGCCGGGGCAGCAGGGCGCCGTTCTGCCACTGCTGCGGGTTGCGGGCCGCGGCGTCGCTCAGCGCCCAGAACATGTTGCGCCAGGCCAGAACCTCTCCGACCCGGGTCTGCACGCCGCGGTATCCGCCGGTACCCGTCATGTCGAGCGCCTTCAGCAGCAGGCCCGCAATGAAGTCGATCTTCACGGCGAGCCGGATGCAGCCCTGGAACGTCAGCCGCTCCAGGAAGCCGGAGCGCGGCACGAACGTGCTGACCTGCTCCGGATCTCCGTAGAGGAACACGTTCTCCCAGGGAATCAGCACCTTGTCCAGGATGAAGATGGTGTCGTTCTCGTCCAGCCGGCTCGACAGCGGGTAGTCGAACGGGCTGCCCATCATCGACGCGGTGGCCGAGTACGACGGACGGCAGATCAGCTTCAGCCCGGGCGCGCCCATCGGTACGGTCGCCACGAGCGCGAACTCCCGCTTCTTGATCGGTAGCCCGTAGTGGGAGATGAAGTTGAAGTGGGTCAGCGCCGAGCCGGTGGCGACCACCTTGGCGCCACTGACCACCAGGCCGTTGTCGGTCTCCTTCTCCACGTGCACGAAGATGTCCTTCGCGGCGTCCGCGGCAAGGTGACGGTCGACCGGGGGATGCACGATCGCGTGGTTCCAGTAGAGGACCTTCTCCTGGGACTCGCGGTACCAGCGGCGGGCGTTCTCCTCGTACGGCGCGTAGAAGTCCGCGTTGGCGCCCAGCGTGCCCAGGAACGCCGCCTTGTAGTCGGGGCTGCGGCCCAGCCAGCCGTAGGAGAGCCTTGCCCATTCGGCGATGGCAGCCCGGTCGGCGACCAGCTCGTCGACGGTGCGGGGGGTCCGGAAGAACGGGTGGGTGAACCCGGTGCCGCTGTCGGTGGGCGCGGTGACCACGTCGCGGCGGGCCGGGTCGTGCAGCGCGTCGTAGAGCCGGGCGGTCATCCGGGCCGGGTTGGCGAACGCGGGGTGCCTGGTCACGTCGTCGACCCGCTCCCCGTACAGGTAGATCTCGCGGCCGTCGCGGAGGCTCTCCAGGTATTCGGCTCCGGTGAACGGCCGGGTGGTGGGTGTGTCAGTGGTCACGGCAACTGCTCCTCAGGTCAGGACGTCGATTCGGTGGTGGTGCGCCCGGCCGTCGCGAGGTCGGCGAGGTGCCCGGCGACGGCGGTGACGGTCGGGTGACGCCACAGCAGCGTGCTGGGCAGGCTGAGCCGCAGTCCCTGCTCGAGCCGACGCCGGATGGACGCGGCCATGATGGAGTCGAGGCCCATCTCCAGCAGCGGCCGGTGCGGGTCGACGTCGCTCTCGTCCGCCTTCATCTCACCGGCGACGACGGAGCGGACCGCCCGGACCATGTGCTCGGCCAGTTCGGCGTCGTCGAGGTCCGCCCAGGCCGGCGCCGGCGAGTCGAGGGCCGACGACGGCGGCGCCTCGACCGTCACGTCCGCCAGCAGCGCCGGGCGCCGGCCGCCGACCGGCACCGGGATCGGCCGGAGGACGGCCACGAACCCGCTGTCGCGCCGGTGGGCGTGCTCCCAGACCCGGAAGGCCTCCCGCAACGTGATGTCGGCGGTGCCCCGCGCGGCGAGCTCGCCGTCGATGAGCACCGACGAGGTCGACATGCCGAGGCCACGCCACGACGTCCAGGCGTAGCTCGTCACCGCGGTGTCCCCGGCCGCCCGCCGGTGCCGGGCGAGCCCGTCGAGGAACGAGTTGGCCGCGGCGTACGCGGCCTGGCCGGGCAGGCCCAGCAGGTGGCCGGCGGAGGAGAACAGCACGAGGAAGTCCAACGTTCCGGGCGGGAATACGGTGTGCAGGGCGAGCGCGCCGTCGGCCTTGGGCCGCAGCGTACGCGCCAGCGCGGCCTCGTCCACCTGGTCGGCCAGTCGGTTCTCGACCACCCCGGCGGCGTGCACGACACCGCGAACGGGGGGCAGACCGAGGATGTCCGGCCGCAGCGCCTGCCGGAGCGCGTCGGTGTCGGCGACGTCGAGCGCGAGCGTACGGACCGTGACGCCGGCCGCCTCCAGCGACCGCACCACGTCGATGCGTGCCTGCTGCTGCTGATCGGCCTCGTGCCAGCGCTCGCGGGGCGGCAGCGCCGTACGACCGGCCAGCACGAGCCGTCGCGCGCCGCGGTTGACCAGCCACCGCGCGACCTCGAGACCCAGCACGCCGAGGCCGCCGGTGATGAGATAGGTCGCGTCGGACCGGCACTCGAACATGGGCCGCACCGGGGGTCCGTCGAGCGGGGTGAGCCGGGCCACGTGGACGGCGCCGTCGTCGACCGACAGCAGCTCCGGACCGGAGGGCGCGCCGAGGACGGCACGCAGGGCCGGTGCCGTCGCGGCCGTCAGCGCCTCGGGCAGGTCCACGATGCCGCCCATGACGTCCGGGTACTCGGTGGCGAGGATCCGGCCGAGTCCCCACAGCGCGGACAGTCCCAGCGACGCGGCCGAGCCCGCACGCACGCCCCGGGTGACGACCCAGACCCGCCGGTCACCGGGCGGCAGCGCGGCCGTTGCCCGTACCGCTCGGAGAACCTGGGCCGACGCGTCGGCGGCGGTGGTGCCGGGCGGCGGGGCCACCAGCACGGTACCGGGCTGCTGCGGTGTCCGCTCCGCAATCGGCACCTCCAGCAGCCCGGCGAGCGACGGATCTCCGAGGACCACGACGTGGTCCGAGGGCGTGGACGCGGGCAGCGGGATCGGCCGCCACGCCAGGTCGAATGCGAGTCGTCCGGGGCTGGCCTCGGCGCGCGGATCACCGTCGAGCACGCCGTACCGCAGCCCCGTCAGGACGACGGCGATCGTGCCGTCCGGCCCGGTGACGGCGACCTCGGCGGTGTCCACACCGGACGTTCCGGTGCCGGGTCGCGCGTGCACGGTCACCCGCGTCGGTGGCTCGCCGGTCACGGTGACGCCACGGATCGCCGCCGGCATCCGCAGCACCGGTTCGCCGGGGAAGACCACGGACGCGATGGAGAGCGCGGCGTCCAGGACGCAGGCCCAGCGTCCGGCTCCGGTGCCGCCGCCGGGCGCGTCGACCTCGGCACGTAGTCCACCGTCACTGGTTCGCGCCAGACCGGTGACCTGCCAGAAAAATCCCATGCCGCGAACGTCGAGTTCGGCGAGACGCGCGACGACGAAACCGGGGTCTAGTGGAGTGGTCGGGCCGTCCGGGTCGGAGGTCGCGGCCGGCGGCGTGCCGGCAGTACCGGTCCGGGCGGTCGTGTGCACCAGCCAGGCCTCGTCTCGCGGGCCGTCCCCGGCCTCGGGATCGACCAGGCGGGAGGCGAGGTTGACCACGTCGCCCTGGCGCACCACCTGGATCTCCCGCAGCGCGTCGGCCGTCACCGGGGTGCGCAGTGCCACCTCGGTGAGTGCCTCGGCGGACCCCGCCGCCAGGAACGTGCTCAACAGCACCGCCGCCGGCACGATCTCCACGCCCTGCACCGGATGGTCACCGCCGTACGGGCGGGTGGCCGGGTCGAGGTAGGTGTGCCAGAGCTCGACCGGAGTGACCCCGTTGACCACGGTCCGCCCGCCGAGCAGGGTGTGGCTCGCCGGCTCGTGCCGGTCGCCGAGGGCGGTCAGCCGCGGGGTGTTGGTCGCCCAGTAGGAACGGTGTTCCCAGGCGCGCGGCGGCAGCTCGGCGACGTCCTCGCCGGGGTAGATCCCCTCCCAGCCGACCGGTACCCCGGCGCAGTGCGCCGCCGCCAGGCTCTCCAGGAACGTCACCTGGTCGGGTCGGTTGCGCCGCAACGTGGTGAGGACCGTGCCGTCGATCCCTGCCTCGTCGAGCGACTCGCGGATCGAGTGCGCGACCACCGGGTGCGGCGACACCTCCAGGAACGTACGGTGACCGTCGGCGGCGGCGGCGAGGACAGCCGTGTGCAGCAGCACCGGATTGCGCAGGTTCGCCGCCCAGTACGCGCCGTCCCGGGCCGCGCCGTCGCGCGGGTCGGCGAGTGCGGTGGTGTACAGCGGCAACGCCGGCGGCCGGATCACGAGGCCCTCGGCAGCGGCGCGCAGCGCGGGCAGCAGTGGGTCCATCTGCGGGCTGTGGAACGCCACGTCCGAGTCGACGGCGCGCACCGCGACCTCACTCCCCCACTCCGCCATAAGGGCGCGGACCGCTTCCGGCTCGCCGGAAACGACGGTGGAGCTGCCGGAGGAGGCGATCGCCGCCACCACGTCGGTGCGCCCGGTGAGTCGTTCGGCCACCTCGTGGAAACCCAGGGCGACCATCGCCATCGCACCGGCGCCCGCGGCCTGGCGGAGCAGAACCGACCGGCGGCAGACCAGCCGTGCGCCGTCGAGTGGGCTGAGCACCCCGGAGACGACGGCGGCGGCGATCTCGCCGACGGAGTGGCCGATCACCGCCGCGGGACGTAACCCGTTGGCCTGCCAGAGCGCCGCGAGGCCCACCTGCATCGCGTAGATCAGTGGTTGGATCATGTCGACGCCGCGGTATTCGCCGCTGCTCAGCACCTCGGTGGGGGAGAATCCGATCTCGGCGGTGAAGACCGGGTCGAAGTCGTCGAGCACCTTGCCGAACGCCGGCTCCGTCTGGAGCAACTCGCGGCCCATGCCGATCCACTGTGATCCGTGGCCGGAGAAGACCCAGACGGCCGCGCTGTCGGACGGCTCGTGCGTGACGCCGCTGACCGGTGCGTCCGGCCGCCCTTCGGCCAGCGCGGTGAGGCCGGCGACCAGAGCGGGCCGGTCCGCCGCCACTACCGCGGCACGGTGACTGAGGTGGCTGCGGCGTACCGCGAGGGTGTGCCCGACCGCGCCGAGCGGTGTCGTGGCGCCGTCACCGTCGAGCCAGGCGGCCAGCCGGGCGGCGGCCCTGGCCAACCCGGTGCCGCTCGCGGCGGAGATCGGGTAGACGCGGGGCACCTCGGAGTCGGTGCCGACGGCGTCGGCCGGCTTGGGCTCCGACGCCTCCTCGAGGATCAGGTGCGCGATGGTGCCGCCGTAGCCGTATCCGGAGACCCCGGCACGACGCGGCTCGTCGCCGCGCGGCCAGTCCTGGAGTCGGTCGACCACCCGCAGCCCGGTGCCCGCCCAGTCGATCTTCGGGTTGGGTTCGGCCAGGTGCAGGGTGGCGGGCAGCCGGCCGTGCTGGAACGCCAGGACGGTCTTGATGACCCCGGCCACCCCGGCGCCGGCCTCCAGATGCCCGATGTTGGTCTTGACTGAGCCGATCAACAACGGGGTCTGCCGGCCGGATCCCGCACCGAGCGCCACTCCGAGTGCCCCGGCCTCGATCGGGTCGCCGAGCTCGGTGCCGGTGCCGTGCGCCTCGACGTAGCTGACGCTGGCCGGTGGGATGCCGGTCGACCGGTACACCCGGCGGAGCAGGTGCTCCTGGGCCTCGCGACTGGGTGCCATGATCCCGTTGGTGCGGCCGTCCTGGTGGATGCCGCCGCCGCGGATCAGGGCAAGCACCCGGTCGCCGGAGCGGCGCGCGTCGCCGAGCCGCTTGAGCACAATGATCCCGCAGCCCTCGCCGCGGCCGTAGCCGTCGGCGGAGGCGTCGAACGACCGGCTCACCCCGCCCGGCGAGGTGGCGCCCGCCGCGTCGAGGACCATCGTCAGGCCCGGACCGGCCATCAGCATGACACCGCCCGCGAGGGCGAGCGGTGTCTCGTCCATCCACAGACTCTGGCAGGCCAGGTGGATGGCGACCAGCGAGGAGGAGCACGCGGTGTCCACGGCGAGGCTCGGCCCACGCAGGTCGAGGGTGTAGGAGACCCGGTTGGCCACCGCGCAGTAGGCGCTGCCGATCCCGGTGCGCGCCTCGATGCCGGTCAGATCCTCCAGCAACCGGCGGCCGTAGTCGTCGGCACCGACGCCGACGAAGACGCCGGCGTCGTGCTGGGCGAGGGCGCGGGGCGGGATACCCGCGTGTTCGAGGGCCTCCCAGCTGACCTCGAGGGTCATCCGCTGTTGTGGATCCATCAGCTCGGCCTCACGGGGCGAGATGCCGAAGAACCCGGCGTCGAACCCGGCGACGTCGTGCAGGAACGAGCCGCGGCGGTTCACCGTACGCAGCGCTGCCGCGTTGGCCGGGTCCGACCGCAGGTAGTCGTCCCAGCGCCCGTCGGGCAGCTCACCGGCGGTGCTGCGGCCGTCGGTCAACAGCCGCCAGAACTCCGCGGGCGAGTCCACACCACCGGGGAACCGGCACGCCATCCCCACGATGGCGATCGGTTCGGCAGTCGTACCGCTGGCTTCATATCGCACGTTCGGGTCCCTTCCCCGCAGAGAGACACTGGATGACGGAGTCTGTGCCAGGTGACGCGCGGGAAAGCCGACGGTTTCACCTGCGGGTCTTCACAACCCGCGGCATTCGCGAACTCATTGCGGCACCGCGTATGCGCCCGAACCTGGCCAGTGCAGAGCAGAAGGACACGCTCGGTGAAGTCGACCCGAAGGCGTGGCAGCGACTGCTTGATAGATCGCTGGTCTATGCAAATCGACAGTACACCGACCCCAGACAGCGGTCAATATGAGGTGTGATCGAAATCACATTGATTGATGATATTGCCGGCTACTGCTAGCGTCTGGACAACAGCGGCCGATTCTCCGGTCCGCCAATGCATGGGGGAATACCAACCGCGACGCGAGTCCACGATCAAGACTGGACCCGACCCGGCGATCTCGAATCGACAGCGGATTAATTCGCACTCGTCGCCGCACACCGGCACTTGCGCCGATATCGCGTGCCCATTCGCCCGTGCACATTCGAAAAATTGTGGTGCCCGCGGAAGGAACCGACGTGACCGGCACAGAGCGAATCGACGTCCATCAACACATCGTGCCGCCGGGCTACTCCCGCTGGCTCGCCGACAGGGGCCTGACGGCCGGGGGCATGCCGCTGCCCGCCTGGTCGGCCGAGGGGGCCCTGGCCATGATGGACGACCACGGCATCCGTAGCTGCGTCATGTCGGTCTCCACTCCCGGGGTGCACCTCGGCGACGACGCAGAAGCGCGCGACAAGGCCCGCTACGTCAACGAGTACGCCGCTGAGCAGGTAAAAGACCGGCCGGACCGGTTCGGCTTCTTCGCCACGCTGACCCTGCCGGACGTCGACGGAGCCCTGGCGGAGATCGCACACTCCTTCGACGTGCTCGGCGCCGACGGGGTGGTCCTGCTCGCCAACGTGCGCGGCACGTACCTCGGAGACCCGTCTTTCGACCCGGTGATGGCCGAACTCGACCTGCGCGGCGCCGTGGTGCTGATCCACCCGTCACACCTGCCCGGGCCGGGCCTCGACGGCGCGCCGCCATTTCTCGTGGACTTTCTCCTCGACACCGGCCGAGCGGTGCACAATCTGGTCCGGCACGGCGCAATGCGACGCTGGACGCGGATGCGGATCATCCTTTCGCACGGCGGCGGATTCGTGCCCTACGCAGCGCATCGGATGGCCTACGTCCGACGCGACATGGAATTGACCCCGGAAATGTACCTGGCGGATCTCCGGAAGTTCTACTTCGACACCGCGTTGTCCACCAGTCCGGTCTCGCTCCCGTCACTCCTGGCCTTCGCCGACCCGACACACATCGTCTACGGCAGCGACTGGCCATATGCGCCCCTGCCCTCGGTGACGCATTTCAGTAATGAGCTCGACAAGTACTCCGAGATTAGCGACGAGCAGCGCACCGCCCTTTCCCACCGCAACGCCCTCCGGCTGTTCCCCCGGTTCGGCACATCGGGATGACCGGAAGCGTCGTCGTCCTGCCAACCGGGCTGACTGTGCCGGTCGCCGACGGCGAGACGATCCTGGCCGCGCTGGCCCGGGCCGGATACACCCACACCGTCGGTTGCCGGCGCGGGGGCTGTGGCATGTGCAAGGTGGATCTGCGCGCCGGCAGCGTGCGGTACGACGCCGTGGTCGCCGAGTCCGTGCTCGCCGCCGAGGAACGCGCGGCCGGGACCTGCCTCACCTGCCGTGCCGTCCCGTGCGGCGATGTCGTCGTGGAGCTGCGCCAGGACCGGCTCCGCCGTGCCAACCCCTTCCTTCCACGTACGCCAGGACCCGCCTGACGGACCGACCCGCCCCGGACGATTGGAGCCACAGCATGGGTGTACTGAGAATGGGTTACGTCCACGCCCGCGTGACCGACCTGGAGGAGGCCAAGCAGCACTACGGCGACACGATGGGTCTCTATCCCGTTCTCGCCGAGGACGGCAGGGCCTACTTCAAGGGCTGGGACGAGTGGGACCATCACTCGGTCGTCCTCGAGGAGGGCGGCGTCGGCGTCGCCAAGTTCGGCTTCAAGGTCGCCGACCCGGCCGACATCGGGCGTTTCGAGGACCGCGCGACCCGCTTCGGCTGCACCGTGTCGCGCATGTCCGCCGGGGAGAACCCCGAGGTGAGCGACGGCATCCGGATCGTGCTGCCGTCGGAGCACGTCGTCGAGCTGTACCACGGAATGACGGTGCTGGGCACCGAGGTGGGCACCCACAATCCGGAGGTCTTCCCCCGACACCTGGTGGGCATCGGCGCGCCGCGCCTGGACCACGCCCTCATCACCGCCGAGGACGTCAACCTGATGGAGCGGTTCTTCCGGGAGGTCCTGGGCTTCTACCCCAGCGAGCGCCTCGCGACCTCGCTCGACGCGGACGCCGACTGCATCGCCACCTGGATGACCGTGGGCAACACGGTGCACGACATCGCGATCCTGAAGGGGCCGAACGCCAAGCTCCACCACTTCGCGTTCGAGCTGAGCAGCTGGCACGACATCCTGCGAGCCGGTGACCTGATGGCGATGGACGACGTGCCGGTCGACGTCGGGCCGACCCGGCACGGTATCACCCGCGGGCAGACCATCTACTTCTTCGACCCGTCCGGCAACCGCAACGAGGTCTTCAGCGGCGGCTACGTCGCCTATCCCGACCGGCCGTGCGTCACCTGGACCCCGGACCAGCTGGAGAAGGGCATCTTCTACATCAGTCGCGAGGTCAACGACCGGTTCACCGCCGCGCTGACCTGACCCTGACCGACACCCCCGGAAGAGCCCCGCCGTACACCGGCGGGGCTCTCTGGTGTGGTGGCCGGCCATCGCTCAGCCCTGCGTAAGCCAGGCGTCGACGGCCGCGGCGGTGGTCGCGACGTGGGCGCGTTCGAGCATCGTGAAGTGGTCGCCGGGTACTGTCACCGCCTCGTGCGGATGCGGCCAGCTCGCCCGCTCGGTCTCCGTCGGCACTGCCGGGCCGACCGGTTCCCGAGCGTATACGAGCAGCGTGGGAGCGGAGATCGCGACCGGTCTGAGATCGAACTCCGCGTACCGGGCGCGGGCGGTGACCCAGGCGTCTCCCCACTCCTCGCCGAGCCGGTCCTGGGTGCTGGCCCGGTCGAGCAGATGCCGGGTGATCGCCGCCGACCAGACCGCGTATTCCTCGCCGGAACGCTCAGGCCACCAGCAGGTGTCGAGCATGACCAGGCCGGCCTTGTCCCACCGCTGCGCCAGCGCCGCGGCGAGCTGCCCGCCGGTGGAGTGCCCCACCAGCACGACCGACCCGGTCGGCGCCTCGGCCTCCAGCACGGCGTGGTGCAGGTTGACGAGCGCGTCGAGGTCGGCCGGCAGCGGCTCACCAGGCCGGAAGCCGGGCAGGGTCAGTACCGACACGGACGCGGCGGACCGTAGCGCGGCGGCGAGGCCGGCGTACTGGTACACCGAGGGTTTCCAGGCGAACGACGGCAGGCAGACGAGGTGCGGTCCCGGACCGCCGGACGCGGCCAGTCGCACGAGCCGTGGCGGGTTGGTGACCTCGCCGGCGCTCCGGAACGAGGGTCGGAAAGCGGCCATGCCCCGGATCAGGGTGTCGACCCGCTCGGCGTCGCCGCTGTGGTAAGCCCGCAACACCAGGGCGCTCAGCGAGTCCTCGGTGCCGCCACCGGCCAGAGGCCGTGGGGCGGGCGTGTGCGCGGGACCGGCATCGAGTTCCCGGTCGAGGTGTTCGGCGAGCGCGGCCGGTGTCGGATGGTCGAACGTCAGCGTGGCCGGGAAGACCCGACCGGTCCGGGCACCGAGCCGGTTGCGCAGCTCGACGGCGGTGAGTGAGTCGAAACCGAGCGAGCCGAACGGCGCGTCCGCGTCGACGTCCTCGGCGTCGCGGTGGCCGAGGACGGCGGCCACATCGGAGCGGACGACCCGCAGCAGCCGCTCCCGGCGCTCGCCGTCGTCGAGGCCGGCGAGCTGGTCTGCCAGCGTCTGCCCGTCGCCCGTCACGGCCGCCTTGCGCGGACGGTGGATGGGCCCGCCGCGCCGGAGTCCCTGGAGCAGCGGTGTGGTGTGCGC
>NZ_JBDJAV010000094.1:0-14474 GCF_039649625.1 Plantactinospora sp. ZYX-F-223
CGCCAAGGACGCCCGCTCAGACAGCTTCCCGTATGTCGTGGCGGCCTGACGGCCTGATCACCGCCTGAAGTCATGGACCGCTCGTACCGCTTCCGCGCAGGCTCGGAATGTTCCCGCAGCGTGACGACGGCAGCCGGAAATCAACGACGGACGAGATCGCAGCGTATCGCCGGCTGTTGCGCCCGCCTGATGCCCCGAAACAGCCCGCATTCCTTTGAACTCTTCTTCGACCTGGTCTACGTCTTCGCCCTAACCCAACTCACCCACCTGCTGGTCGACAACCTTCACTGGGAAGGGGCGTTCGAGGCGTTCGTCCTGCTCCTGGCCCTGTGGTGGATCCGGCGACGATGACCATCTCCGCGGCCGTGTCGGCCCCGACACCGAACGCGGCGACCAGCTGCGGCACAAGCTGGCCGGTCAGCTCAGCGAGCAGCGCCTCGTGGGTTTTGATCTCGTCGTTGAGCTGCGGTTCAGGTGGCTCGGTTGGGCTTGGCGTCCGTACTCTCGGCGATCGTGGAGGATCATGGGCAGTACATGAGGTATCAACAGGACCGGACCGTGCTGGCAGCGATCGGGATTCATCTTGATCCTCAAATCGGTCGAGTCGGCGTGCGGTTGCCTCGGTCTGTGGCTGACTCGGCGGTTGCTGCTTGGGATCGCGAGGAAGTGGGCGGGATCGGCGAAGAGAGTCGCGAAGAGTACGAACTCCGTGATGATGCCGCCGAGCTGGCGTTGATCGGCCTGGCGATCACCTCGCGCGGCGTGTGGGACGGTGATGAGGTCGTCGTCGACCTGGATGTCGTTCAGATCGCGGCGGCGTTGCGGGCTGCACGGTAGTCAGACCATGGCAGCCAAAGGGCGTCCGCCCCAGCGGATGCCCTTTTCGCTGCGGACGCGGGCACGCTCGCGGCGTTGAGCTGCGAGGACGTCGGGGTGGCGGGCGTTGATGTTGCGCCAGCGCAGGTAGGCCTGCAGGGCCCGGGTCAGGGTGGTGTGGTTCGGGTGGTTCGAGCCGGCGATGACGAAGGTGCGTAGCGGGCCGAACGGCGCTGTTGGGTTCTCGAGTCGGTAGACAGGTCGAACCTCGTGTGCCGGTTGGGAATCAGATCGCTCGGGCGAGTTCGGTGAACGCTGCGGCGATGCGGAGCGCCGGTGGCGCCTCGTGTCCGAGTTCGTAGTGTCCGCGTCGCACGTTCTGCATAAACGCGTGTCCGGCGATGACCACCTGCGTGCTCCGGTCGGTCCGTAACCCGCGCATCGGTCGTAACCGGTGCTTGAGCTGGCTATGGTCGGCCTCGACCGGATTGTTGGCGTACCGCTCGACGTGGTGCCGGGCCGACGGGACGAGGTCGTCGAGGACCGCCGGGTAGACCGGCGAGGCGTCGGTGACCACCTCGGCGGGCGTCACCTTCAGCATCCGCAGCGCCCGCTGGAAGAACCGTCGAACCGCAGTGGCATCCCGGCGGTCCGACACGAGGACATCGATAACCTGGCCATGCTGGTCGACCGCCCGGTAGACGTACCGCCACACGCCATTGACCCTTTACATAGGTCTCGTCGACGCACCACCGGTCACCAGGCGCGTGCCGGTGGAACCGGGCGGCATCGGCCAGCAGCGGTGTGAATCGCTGCACCCAGCGGTACACGGTCACGTGGTCCACCTCAACGCCCCGCTCTGCCAACAGCTCTTCGACGTCGCGGTAGGAGAGGTTGAAGCGCAGGTACCACCGAACCGCGAGAATGATGACCTCGGGCGGGAACCGGAACCCAGCAAACACCGACGGCGGAGACCAAGATCGGGAACGAGACGGCGACCTCACCGGTTCAGCTGACCACAACGATCATGCAGGCGATCGAACATGCCTCGTCCAAGGCAACAGACCCGGTCAAGCGGATGTTCACCGCACCGGCGCCGGATCTCGCCTGGTGCGGCGACATGACCGAGATCCGCACCGACGAGGGCAAGCTCTATCTGGCCACCGTCATCGACCTGTACTCGCGTCGTTCTCGGCTACGCGATGGGCGCCGACCACGGCGCCGGGCTGGTCGTCGCCGCGTTGAACATGGCCGCGGTCACCCGCGGCGCACCACCGCCGGCTCGTACGCGACTACGAAACCCGACCCGACAGCTCCGCCAGCACGATCACCCTGGTCAGCACATCGCCAACACGGGCTTGGGCCTCCCTGGCTAGAGCCGGGGCGGCCGGTCGCGCGGCGGGGCTACGGCATCGTGGCGCGGATGGCGTCGAGGTACGTCACGACGGCGCGGACCCGGCGATTGTCCTCGGCCGATACGGGGATGCCCAGCTTGCTGAAGACCGAGCCGATGTGCGTCTCGACGGTGCGTTCGGTCAGCCAGAGCTGCCTGGCGATGGCCGCGTTCGAGCGTCCCTGCGCCATGAGTTCCAGCACCGATCGCTCCCGTTCGGTCAGGGTCGCGACGGGGTTGGTCGCTGTGGCCTGTCGCAGCAGCGTCGCGACCACGGTCGGGTCGAGGGCGCTGCCGCCGTGGGCGACGCGGGCCAGCGCGTCAAGGAACTCGTCGACGTCGAGGACGCGGTCCTTGAGCAGATAGCCGAACCCCTCGCCGCTGGTCACCAACTGGATCGCGAACCGGGTCTCGATGTGCTGGGAGAGCACCAGGATGCCGATGCGTGGATACTTCCGGCGGATCTCGACGGCGGCTCGCGCGCCCTCGTCGGAGTAGTCCGGGGGCATCCGGATGTCGGTCACCACGACGTCCGGATCGTGCTCGGCGACCAGCGCGAGCAGCGTCTCGGCGTCGCCGCACCGGCCGACCACCGCATGTCCGCGGTCGGTCAGCAACCCGGCGAGGCCCTCCCGGAGCAGGGCCGCGTCCTCCGCTATGACTATCCGCATGGCAGCACCATTTCCACTGTGGTTCCGTTGCCCGGCTGGCTGGTGACCGCGACGGAGCCGCCGCAGGCTCGCGCCCGGTCTGCCATGCTGGACAGTCCGCCGCCGTCGGCACGCGCGGCGGCTCCGCCCCGGCCATCGTCGCTGACTGACACCCGCAGCGTCGCGCGGTTGACGCTGCCCTCGATGACCACCCGGGATGGGGCGGCGTGCTTCACCGCGTTGGTCACCGCCTCGCAGGCGATGAAGTACGCCGCCGCCTCTACCTCGGTGGGCAGGCGTTGGTCCGGGACGTGGACTTCCACCGGGACGGGGCTGGTCTGCGCCAGGTCGTCGAGGGCGGCGCGGAGCCCGTCGTCCAGCCGCGCCGGCCGGATCCCGGCCGCGATCGTCCGCAGGTCCCGGATCGCCTCGCCGACCTGCCGTACGGCGTCGTCGAGGGCCGGGGCCAAGACGGTGGCGCCGACCGGCAGCGAATGCTGCAGGCGGCGTAGCGCGATGCCGAGAGCGACCAGCCGCTGCTGGGCTCCGTCGTGCAGATCGCGCTCGAGCCTGCGCCGTTCCAGGTGACCGGCCTGGACGATGCGGTCCCGGGATGCCTGCACCTCACGCAACTGGTGCTGGACGTCAAGCTGGAGGCGGGCCATCGCCAGGGTGGCCGCCGTCTCCCGCAGCACAACGCGCAGCAGCTCCGGCTCGAAGGTCAGGGCGACTACGTGTTCGACGGTGGCGACGTGGGCCCCGGCGAACCGTACCGGGGAGAGGACGCGGCCGGCGTTCCCGGTCGGCACGGCCGGCTCGTCATCGATGGTCCGCCAGCCCGATTCGCCCACGAAGTAGACGCGCAGTGATGGGTCGTCGAGCGCCCGGCCGAGCACGGCGACGACGTCAGCGAGCGTAGCGTCGCCGTGGTGCAGCCGCCGGGCGTAGTCGCGCAACCGCGCGACAGCGGCGACCTTGCGCGGCGCGAGGCGGCGGTCGATGAACCGCTGGGCCCGGGCGCGCGCCGGGAGGAAGACGGCGGCGGCCGCCGCTGTGGCGAGTGCGGTCACCCACGGGGAGCCGGCCCCGAGGAGCCTACCGGTGGCGGCGGCGACTACCACGAATACCGCGACGACGAGCGGGGTGAGGGTGGCGTAGACCAGCGCCCGGTTGATCAGCTGCTCGATGCCGTAGAGACCGTGTTTGGTGATGGCGATGAAGACGGCCGCCACCACGAGCAGCTGGGCGGTTGACACGGCGAGGTCGACGTACCCCATCTCCAGCACGCCGAGCAGTGCCAGGACGCAGCCGATCAGTGAGATCGGAGGCAGGATCGCGGCGACGGTGAGCCACCGCAGCTGCAGCAGCCGCTCGCCCGCCGCCCGTTGGAGCCGGCGAGCCGCGAGCATCACGCTGGTGACGAGCAGCCCCCAGAGGGCGAGCCACGCCACGGTGAACGCGGCGGCGGCGAGCGGGGCCAGCACCGGTACGTGCAGGACGTTGGGCTCGCCGTCGTACGGGGCCGGGGTCACGGGGGCCCGCACGATCCCGGCGGCCGACATCACCGCACAGGCGGCCAGGATGCCCCAGAAGCACCACCGGCCCAGCCGGCCCGGCCGTCCGTCGGGGAAAAGCAGCACGATCGCCACCGGCCAGGCGTAGATGAAACCGAAGAAGGCCTGCGGGGCGGCGGCCAGCAGATAGGCCATGGACTCGACCGGCCCGGCCGGTAGGGCGCCGGACTCGATAGCCGCGATCGCCGCGACCCGGGCGCCCTGGACTCCAACGACCAGGACGCCCGAGATCAACAGCGTCCAGCCCACCCGGTTACCGTTACGCCGAATCACGATCAACGCACCCACCACCACCGGCGCGAGCCGGGCCAAGACGCCCACCGGCAGCAACCACGGATCGACCGCCCCAGCCAAGATCGGATGGACGAGGGCGAGCCACAGATCGCTGACGGTCACCAACAGTGCCAGGGCGACGGCCGCCCCAGCGGTCACGTTGACACCTGGCCGGCGACTCATGCCCAGAGCCTAGGTCGGATCGACCAGTAAGAGATCCGGGACAGCACGGAGGATGAGGCGCCTGTCCCGGTCCAATCCGGCCCGCCGCCGCTCAGCCACCGATCCGCGCCGGCCGCAGCGCCCATAGGGCGACGACCGCCAGAGGCAGCGTCCGGGGGACGGTGTCGTAGACGGCGAGGCCCAGGCTGAACGGCCCCAGAGGCAGGACCAGACCGACGAGCAGCGAGGCGTTGATCCTTGA
This sequence comes from Plantactinospora sp. ZYX-F-223, assembly GCF_039649625.1. Lineage (NCBI taxonomy): Bacteria > Bacillati > Actinomycetota > Actinomycetes > Micromonosporales > Micromonosporaceae > Plantactinospora > Plantactinospora sp. ZYX-F-223. The sequence continues at coordinate 5,131 of NZ_JBDJAV010000094.1, forward strand.
CACGGCCCGCGAGGACAGCTTGGCTCTTGCCGGAGGCTCGAGTGACCGGAGCCGCTCCGGCGTATGCCTTGAAACCTCCGGCGCCGGCGAAGCGTGATCGGTCGTCGCCAACTTCGGCCAGTAACCGGGCGCCGCTGAGCGGGCCGAGGCCGGGGAACCTGGTAACGATTTCAGCGTCGGGATGGGTTTCGAAGGCCCGCAACCGGCTGTGCCTACAGCCGCCTCGCCGCGATCAACGAGCAGCTTCAATCATGAACGCGTGCTAGCACGGAGTGAGGACCGGTGCTGGCTCCGATCCGTCGTCGGAGGCGGCTGCTTAGCGTCGTGGTATGACGCAAGCCCTGGCTGTCGAAGCAACGACAAAGGCCCAGCCTCGGCTGTTATCACTCGAACGCGACCGATGTTCAGTGGGAGATCGCCGATCGACCCGGCAGGGCGGGGAACCAACGGTGGCGGATCCGCGTCTGCCGGCTCACCGGCGCCCGGTGTTGAGTTCCTGGCTAATCCGGCCCGGAGAGTCTTCAAGCTCCTCAATGGATTGAGTACAGCGTCGCCGCCTACTCCCATCCCCGATGAAGGAGGGGACAGAAGATGATCTACGGCAGGGATCGTTTGTCGGCTGGCGGCCGCCCGGACCACGACCGGCGCGGCCATCGCGCGGGGCCCCCGGCGGACATGTCGGCGACCTCGGCCAGCTACGGCTGGATGATGGGGGATCCGACGTCGTCCGGCCGGAACTCCCCGTCGTCCCATACCGGCTCGATCTACCGGACTGGCTCGATCTACCGGGCCGGGGGGATGGGATCGGCGGACCGCCGGTCCACCGGCCGGGATCTCCCCCGGTGTGGGCGCGGCAGCGTGGTGGGCCAGGCGCGGGGTATTCGGGAGCGCAGCGAAGGCTATGGGAACGGCAACGGGGAGAGTGTGCTGGCCTTCCGCGTTGAGCGGTACGACCGGGCCGGTAACCGGATGCGTCCGGTACCCGTACAGCTGCGGTCGACCGGGTACGACGGCTCACTCACCGAGGGTGACGAGGTCCGGGTCACCGGCCGGTGGAAGGACGGCACGCTGCACACCAAGCGGGTGCAGAACCTGACGACCGGCGGCTCTGTCCTGGTCCAGCGGATGTTCCTGCCCGCTCTCGCAGCCCTCATCGTCCTCGCCCTCTTTGTCGGCGGGGCCATCGCACTGTTCCAGCACGGCGACGGCGTTGCCGGGGAGGGGCGGGAGAGCACGCAGCAGGAGTTCCAGGAGCGGGTTGATCAGCAGCAGACGGAGTTCGAGGAGAGCCGGGACCGGGCCTGGCGAGAGTTCTGCGAGGACACCGGGCGGGACGGGGACCCGTTTCCGGGCTGCTGACCCGGACCGTACCGGGTGGCGGGCCGGTGACCGGGAGGACGGCATGACGATGACCATCGGGGCGACGACGGAGAGCGTTGACTACCTGCAGCGCATGGTGATGGTGCCCCGGCTGGCGGTGCCGCGGACCGCGGGCCTGCCCGAGACGCGGCGGATCCTGCGGGTGCGGGGCGTCGGGCGGTCGGACCGGGTTCCCCGGGCCCGGCCGCAGGGATCTGAGGAACCCTGGCGGGCCCGGACTGCGGACCTGATCACCGGCCTGTACGGATACCGCATCCCAGTGATGTTCCAGATTCGTGGCGACCCGCACGGCGTACGGGTGCGGTGGGGTACCTGGTCGTCGAGTGCGGCGGCAACGGGTCGGCAGGACCGACGGCGGGACGTGCTGCGGGCGGTGCTGGGCAGCCTCTACACCACACTGGACGTCGAGGAGGAACCGCTGGCCGGGTGGCGCCCACCGCTCGCCGGGGCGAACCCGGAGGTCATGCCGTCCGGCGGATTCGCGCTCGGCGTGCCGGATCCGGTCGGCATCGATTCCGGTGACGGGTCGGCGCCGGTCGACCGGATCATCGCCGCCCTCGCCGGCACCACCTGGACCGCTCTGGTGCTGGCCTATCCGCTGACCGAGCCGGTCGTGGCCCAGGTACGCCAGCAGGTGCTCAACGAACTGCGGGCCGTTGAGACCGGGGCGCGGGCCGAAGGCGCGCCGAGCCCGTTGGCCGAGCATTACGCCGCGCTGCTCAAGGTGTCGCTGGCCGCCGCCGGCGACGGGCTCGCCGCCGGAGCCTGGCGGACCGCGGTGTATCTGCTCGGCGACGAGGAGAGCTACCCGAAACTGGCGACCGCCTGGCGCAGCGTCTTCTCGGGAGTCCGCTCCCTGCCGGAACCGGTCCGGGTGCACGACCTGGTCGAGGTCGGGGACCTCGCCCGCGACTGGGCCCTGCCGGACCAGCCCGGTGAACCCGGCCCCGGCCTCTACCGGCGCCCCTTCGAGCTGCAGTCGCTGCTCACCACGACACAGCTCGCCGCCTACGCGCACCTGCCGGAGCTGGAGACGCCCGGATTCGCCGTCGAAACCGTCGCCCACTTCGACAGCGCGCGCTCCGCCGGACGCAAGGACGGGCTGCCGATCGGGCGGATCCTGCGGCAACGGCGAGAGACGGCCAACGACTACCGGGTCACGCTCGGATCGCTCACCCGGCACGTGTTCGTCGCCGGAGTCACCGGCTCAGGCAAGACCAACACCGTTCTGTCGCTGCTGACCGCCGCCGACACGGCCCGGGTGCCGTTCCTCGTCGTCGAGCCGACGAAGACCGAGTACCGCGTACTCCTCGCACACCCCGCCCTGGGGGCGCGGCTGCGGATCTTCACCGCCGGCCGCGACGACGTCTCACCACTGCTGCTGAACCCGTTCGAGGTGCCCGGCGGGACCACCGTCAGCGAGCATCTCGACCTGGTCCGGGCCGCTTTCGCCGCCGCGTTCGGGATGTGGACTCCGCTGCCGCAGATCCTGGAACGCTGTCTGCACGACATCTACGCCGACCGGGGTTGGGATCTGCGGACCAACCGGAACGTCCGGCTGCACGACGGCGACGACCGGACGCTCGCGTATCCGACCCTGGCGGACCTGGTCAGCAAGGTGCACGAGGTGATCCCCACCCTCGGCTACGAAGACCGGATCGCCGGCGACCTGCGGGCCGCGCTGGTCACCCGCCTCGAGGGACTGCGCACCGGCGGCAAGGGGGCGATGCTCGACGTCACCCGCTCGCTGCCCGACGAGGAACTTTTCGGGCACCCCACCGTCGTCGAGTTGGAGGGCCTGGGCGACGACGGCGACAAGGCCTTCGTCGCGGCGCTACTCATCGTCCGGCTGGCCGAGCACCGACGCTCCGCCGGACACCGGGCAGGGCTGACGCACCTGCTGGTGGTGGAGGAGGCGCACCGCCTGCTGGCCAACGTCGCCGGCCCAACCGCAGAGGGAGCGGCCGACCCGCGCGGTCAGGCGGTGGCGACGTTCTCGAACCTGCTGGCGGAGATCCGCGCGTACGGGCAGGGTGTGGTGATCGCCGACCAGGTGCCGGTGCAGTTGGCCCCCGGCGTCATCAAGAACACGGACCTCAAGGTCGTCCACCGGATCGTCGCCGCCGACGACCGCGCCGTGATGGCGGGTGCCATGGTGATGACCGAGGAGCAGGCCCGCACGCTCGCCGTACTCGAGGTCGGTGAAGCCGCCGTGTTCAGCACCGGCGACGACGCCCCGATGCTCGTACGCGTCCCGCTGGTCAAGGACCCGCTGGCGCCGACCCCGCCGAACGACGACGCCGTCATCGGGCACATGACCCGATGGCGGTCGGACCCGACGGTGCGCGCGCTGTTCCTGCCCCGCCCGTTCTGCGCGCAGACCTGTGTGGACGCGCCCGAGGCCTGCGCCGCCGCGCGCCGGCTCACCGCCGACGAGTACGTCCAGCGCGCCGTCGCCCGACTCGTCCTGGCGACCATCGACGAACCGGGGGCGATCGACCGGCTCTGGCCAGACCTGCTCGCGGCGGTGAACGCAAGACGGCCGCCCCGGACGGCCCTGCCCGCCCTGCTGCGATCGCTGGCCGGCCACGCCGCCGACTGGTACGCACAGCGGCGCGGCGCGCAGTCCGGGTGGAAATATTCGGACGCGCTCGAACTCACCGCCCGGCTGCGCGCCGTCCTGCTGGACAAGTTCGACACGTACGACCCGGACCGGACCGCCCAACTACGGACGGCCCTACGTGACGTCGCCCACCGACTGCACACCAGGACGTTCTCGCCGTACCCAGTGTGTGAGCACGTGTGCGACCAGAAGCCGGCGATCTGCCTGTACCGGCACGCGGTAGCGGACGTGGTCGCGAGCCGCCGCTACCACGAATCGTGGCGGACCGCCGACGTCGCCGACGCCCGGTCAGCCGCAGGACGACGGGAGGAGACCTGGCAGGTATGCCAGGACGCGGCATACGAGATCACCGAGTTCCCCGAGGAGAACACGACACCGGAACTGAACGCGCGGATCGTGGCCAATGCCAAACGAGTTTGCCTCTGCTTCGAGCAACAGATGCTCGCCGACGACCTCCGCAAGTCACCCCGGACCACCCGGCGAATCCTCGCCCGGGTCCTGACGGAGGCCGGGATATGACCACGGACCCGCCAGGCGGGAAGAGCGACAACCCGACGGCCAACGGAAGTCGATCCGGTACGGACAGCGGCGAAGGAAAGCACGAACAGCCCGAGGACGGGGCCAGGGCGGCACCGGCGGACCCGGCAAGCCGCAGCGAACGCCTAGACCTCGGGCGCGCCGGCAACGGGCAAACAGGGGCCAGCGGTGACTCGGGCGGCACAAGCAGGCCCGAGTCGGGGCCACAGTTGTTCCGGCCGGTGGAAAAGAGTCCCGAGGAGTTGCGAAAGGACACCGAGTCGACAACCAAGGCGTCGAACGCGACCTGGGCAGAGCAAAAGGACAAGTGGGAACGCAGAATGAAGACGCGGTTGAGTTAACCAGGAGCCAGCCATGAGCGAGAGCACGAACGACGTCGAGGCCCGAACCGACCGCGCCGGTTTCTCGGAATCGCCCGTGGCGTGGGGTGACGACTCGTCCACCCGCAGCGAACGAAGCGGCCTGGACGGCGCTACCGCCCCGGGCCTGGACAAACCCACGGCTCGCTCCGGTGACTGCGGAACCGGTGGTCGCGACGGCGCAGACGATCGGCACGGATCCCGCCACCCCTTGGAGGGAAGGAGCGGGCCAGGAAACCGTGACGCGACCGCGTCCGATCAGTCCTCCCGCGCCGAACGGGCGTGGCTCGGCGTCGCCGCCGTGACGAGCAGGGGCGTCGGTTCGGTGAGTGCCGGGCTTTCCGCTGCAACGAACGAGGTCAGGGCGGCGGCGGCTGCCGTGGGAGAGGGGATCGCCGCGTCCGGCCGTGGGGCACAGGAGGGCGTGCACGCGGCCCAGGCTGCGGTAACCGGCATGACTCCCACGCTGGAGTCAAAGGTGGCCGCCCTAGAAGACGTCGCGAAGGCCGGCGTGACAACCGTCGGCGATATGGCGCGGGAAACGAGGACCACCGTAGGCGGGGGCGGCGACGGCATGCGACAGGGGCACAACGGCGACCCGACCAAGGAACCCGCCGATAAGGCCGACGACCAGCACAAGACCGACCAGCACAATGCGGAGTTGACAGCCTCCGATCTGGCTCTCCACATCGCGAAGACGGCGGGGTCACTGACAGTGCAGAACATGGCGGCCATGACCGGCGCCGAAATGGTGTGGACGGAAATGAACGTCGCCAGGGATATGTTGTCGGACGATCCCGCCCGACAGACACACGGTGAACGGGTCATCAACGCAATCCCTGGCGCACTATACGAGGCGACATATCCCGTCCTTCCCGAGTTTGTCGGGGCCATCGCCAGGGAGATGCGGGACGGGGCGAGCATCGGCGACGCAGCTTTCGTAGCCGTGGAGAAAGCCATCGCAGTCGCACCGTTCCATGAGGCGGTCACGCACTTCGAGAGAGCCGAATCCGCGCACCGGCGCGGTGACATCCCCGGTTCATGGGAGGAGTTGGTGAGGGGCGTCAACAGTTACCTGCTTGAGGTGGTAAAGATTGCAGGAACGATCGAGCTTGGAGTGCTCGGTGCCGAACTGATGTCGGCGCGCCTGACGGCTCTGCTTGGCGCCGTGGCGGAAGCGGGAGTGGCCAGAGCCGGGGCTGCGACGGGAGAGGGTGCCGCGGCAAGGGCTGCGACGGGAGAGGGTGCGCTGACCGAGAATGTGGCGGCGCATGGCGAGGGCACGGTGGCGGAGACGGCGGAGCAGGCGACAGACCGCTTGACCCGCGAGCAAGCGGCGGACAACGCGAGCGACGAAGCGCTGCGTATCGACGACGACAGGTTCTCGACACCTGAGCTTCTGCTGAAATATCAGCACGAAATCAACGAGGCCTCACACGAGTACGCCAGGCTGACCAATATCGAAAGTAGGAAGAACATCGCGAGCGCGGCGGGCGGGGACCAGGGCACCAGCGGGTGGGCTGGCGAAAAGGAAGCCGCAGCCGAGCGGGCGCGCATCGAGGGAAACAGAGCAGGACACGAAACCAGCGAGCACGCCTTCGATCCCGCAGGCGAGGAGGGCAAATACGAGTGTTCACATTCGGAACGACATGCGGCGGCCGGTACCAACAGACAAATCTTCGGCTCGTCTAAGTCGGTGTGCGAGAGCTGTCGAGATTGGTTCTCCCACCGGGCGGAGTCGCAGGAAGCGCCCCAGTTCATCGGCGATCCGGACGGCGTACGTGTCTTCGAGCCGGATGGGAGCCGACACTTGATGCCCCACCCGAACAAGGCGGCGGCCGTCGACGAAGCGGCCGGACGAACGCGGATCGACACCACGGTGTTGTCGGAGACGGGCGAGTCACCACGAGTGCGCGTGGACCCCACGGTGTCCGAACACGGGCAAGCCCCCGCAGTCGTCCGAGGGCGCCTCGCTCGGCAATGAGGACATGGACCCGCCCGAGCGTCCCGCCGCGAAGAGAGCCCGCGTCCGGTGATGCCGGCAGTTCAGCCGCGAGAAGTACATCTCCGCCGCTTCGGCGTCGTCTTCCGGCGGGTCGACCGGCAGATCGGGGTAGAGCGCCCGTAGCCCGTCCCAGCCTCTGCGGGCGATGTCGGCCTTTTCCGCGACCAGCCCTTCCCAGGTCGCGTGCACGGTCACCTCGTTGCCGTGCTGGTGAACCCATTCCAATACGTGTACCTCGGCGCCGATCGTCGTCGTGCCGTCCATGGCGTTGCCTCCGATCTCCGAGCCGCGTCGCGCGGCCGGCGGCGACCCGCCGGGCGGACCCGGCGAGCACCGTCATACCTCGCGGTTGGGGTGCCACCCGGCTGCAGTCGTAAGCTCGTCGTCGCCTGCCGGTGTGAGTCCGGTCCGGGTAGCTGCCAGGAGGCCCGGTAGCAGGCTGGCGGCTCGATCTGGAAACGGGTCGGGTCGAAGCCCAGCGTCGAAAGCCCTGTGGGGGAGCGACTGAGCGGTCCGTAGCATCAAGCGAAGCCTGTGGCGTCGTTAGAGGTCTCGCCTTCGGGTGGGGCAGAGGGAGTGCCGAGCCCCCGAATTCAGGGTGAAGGCCATGGAAGCGGTGTAGCGCCTGGATTGCAGCCGCGAAGAACTCCCCGGCGTATGGGGCGCGGAACGTTCAGATGGTGGCGGCGGGAACTGGGGAGACCCTCCCCAGCCCGGTGATCTGCGGAGTGTTGCCGGAGCGTGGCGTCCTATAACCGATGATCTCGGGAAGTGGATCGCTGGCTGGGAGGGAGTCGGAGGCGGCGGTAGTACCGATCGAGCCGGGCGGACAACATAACCGCCGGTGATGGGAAGGGCCGCTGCTTCGTCGATGCGTACTGCTGGTGAAGGGGTGCCCGGTGAGTGCCGTTTCGGCTAGTCCCGCCGCGTTGGGGTCCGCGTTGGACCCGGTTCGAGCTTTGCAGCATGCGCTGTACCGGGCGGCCAAGGCCGATCCCGGGCGTCGGTTCCATGCGCTGCGGGACAAGGTCTTCCGCAGGGACGTCTTGTGGCGGGCGTGGGTCGCGGTGCGCCGTAACAACGGTGCCCCGGGCATCGACAAGACCACCTTGGACCAGGTCGAGGAGTACGGGGTGGCCCGGCTCCTCGACGAACTGGCCGCGGAACTGCGGGACGGCGGTTATCGGCCGTTACCGGCCCGCCGGGTGTTCATCCCGAAGCCGGGAACGACCGAACGGTGGCCGTTGTCGATTCCCGCGGTTTGTGACCGTATCGTGCAGGCGGCGGTGAAGATCGTGCTCGAGCCGGTCTTCGAAGCCGACATGCTGCCGTGCAGTTTCGGGTTCCGCCCGAAACGGTCGGTGCACGATGCCCTGCAGGTCCTCATCGATGAGTCCTGGCGGGGTCGGCGGTGGGTGGTCGAGACGGATATCGCCAACTGCTTTTCGGCGATTCCGCACGAGCAGTTGATGCAAGCAGTCCAGGAACGGGTCAGTGACCAGGCGGTCCTGAAGCTCCTGCGGGCGATGCTGCGCGCCGGGGTGATGGAGGACGGCCAGGTCCGGCGACCGGTCACCGGCAGCCCCCAAGGCGGGGTCATTTCGCCTTTGCTCTGTAACGTCTACCTGCACCGACTCGATCGGGCGTGGGACGTGCGAGCGCATGGGGTGCTGGTCCGGTTCGCTGACGATCTGCTGGTGATGTGCGCCTCCCGGGCGCAGGCCGAGGCCGCATTGGTGCGGCTTCGGGACCTGCTGGCCGACCTCGGTTTGGAGCCGAAGGAGGCCAAGACCAGGATCGTGCACCTTGCCGCCGGTGGTGAAGGCGTGGACTTCCTCGGCTTCCACCACCGGTTGGTGCGCGCCTGCGCCCGCACGGGCGGCAAGCAAGTCACCTTCCTGGCCCGCTGGCCCGCGAACAAGGCCATGCAGCACGCCCGCGACCGGATCCGGCAGTTGACGGTCCGGTCGCGGTTGCTGCTGTCGGTGGAGTGGATCGTGCAGGACATCAACGCGTTCCTGCGCGGATGGGCCGGGTTCTTCAAGTACGGCAACTCGGCTCGGCACTTCGAGAAGATCAGGTACTACGCGAAGTTGCGGCTGGCGTTGGTGATCGCCAAACGGCACAAGCGCAGCCGGAAGTTCGGCTGGCAGGTGCTGTCGTTCCAGTCGGACAACGAGTTGGGCTTGGTCGGCCTGGGGACCGTCGTCGCGCCACGGCCATTCAAACCGTGGCGGCGGGACAAGCCGAATGCCGGCGGTGAACGGCGTCGGTGAGCCGTGTGCGGGAGAACCGCATGCACGGTTCGAAGCGGCGGGAGCTGGAAACGGAGCAGACTGGTCACGGCCACGGCAGTGGGACAGCCACACGGGAAACCGATGGAACGCAAGGCTGCCGGGCCTACCACCACATCAAGCCACCGCGCCAGCTCCCGACCCTA
>NZ_JBDJAV010000095.1:0-14311 GCF_039649625.1 Plantactinospora sp. ZYX-F-223
TCAGCGTGGGCAGCCGAAATGAGAGCGACAGCCCGGGCGCCTCGACCGAAGCCTGGCCGGGCCACGGTCGCAGGTCAATGAAACAAGTAGCCGAGAAGAGCACACTGGATCATGCCGAGTCGAGAGTGTCGGAGTGGTGGAACGACTTGGGAAGCCGGGGCGCGGGCGGAACAGCAGCAGTCGCGGACCAGTACACGATTTCCCTGACCCGCCTTCATAGCGAGTGTAGGGTCCGGTACGGGTCATGCCCCGATGTGCCTGACCACGCGGTGAATGATGCTTGCGCCATGATACGAACTGGTACTCGGCTAGCGGCGAGTCTGTTGTTGCTGCCGGTGGTGGCAGCGATCGGTTCTGCGTCGACCGGCGTCGCCGTCGCGTCACCCGGCTCGACGTCAGCGGTTGTCTCCGAGGAGCGGATCGGCGAACGCTTAGTCGACCTGACGATCGATTCGGCTGCACTGGGCGCCCCGGCAACGGTGCGGCTGCTCACGCCGGACGGGTGGGATGAGCGCCGCGCCGGCGATCGATGGCCGGTGCTCTACCTGCTGCACGGCATGTTCGGCACGCATGAGGACTGGACAACGTACAGCGATGTCGAGACCCTTCCGATGCTGCGCAACGTGTTGGTGGTGATGCCAGACGGCGGATCCCCCGGCGGGTACTACACCAACTGGTGGAACGGCGGGCGGTACGGGGCGCCAGCATGGGAGACGTTCCACCTCGACGAGGTACGCACCACGCTGGAACGCGACTACGGGGCGGGCACCCGTCGCGCCGTGGCGGGATCGTCGATGGGTGGATACGGCGCGCTCGTCTACGCGGCACACCGCCCGGGCATGTTCCGCGCGGTGGCCAGCTACAGCGGCCCGGTCCACCTCTTGCATCCGGACTCGGTCGACTCGTGGCGCACCGCGTTCCAGGAGGCCCCGGAGTATCTCGGCCTGTGGGGCGACCCGCTCGCGCAGCGCGCGAACTGGCAACGACACGACCCATACCACCTCGCCGGTCGACTGCGGCACACCCCGATTTTCCTTACCTGCGGCGACGGAGAACTCGGCCCGCTGGACGGGCCGAACACCACCCCGTTCGACCAGCAGACGGAGGCGTTCGACCGGGTCCTCAACAAATCACTCGCGGCCGAGATGCGGAAACGGGAAGTCCCCGTCACCACACACTTCTATCAGGGAACTCACCAGCCGCCGTACTGGGAACGGGAGCTGCACCACTCACTGCCGATCCTGCTGGCTGCCCTCGACAGCGGCCGACACTGACAACAGCCGACCAGGATGGTCGAGTCCGTGAGCAGAAGTCCCTCGGCTCGTGGCCGAGGGCTCCTGCCCGCCACGCGCTCATCTGGTTTCCCTCTAGGTCAAGGGATCATGGCGACTTTGTTTTAGGCTTCCTGGTGGCGGGTCCGGGTTGTGACTATTGTGACGACCGCTGCTTGCGCTCGGCTTCCCACTGAACCTGCCGAGCCGATGGCGCACCGGGGGGCGCAGCTTCAGCGGCGGGGCGGTGCCCTGGCCGGCATGGGTCCTGGCCAGCCCTTGGTAGCCCGAGTCGCCCAGGACCCTCACCCGTGGGTAGGCGTCCAACAGCGCATCGATGCCCTCGATGCGGGCAGCGGTGCTGTCGTGCATCCGGCCCGGTCGGTGGCCGCCACACCACAGCGTCACCCCATACTCGTCGGACACCACGGTGGCCTTGATCGTGTTCTGTCTGGCCTTCCCGGACACGAACGCCTTCCTGCCCGAACGCCCAACCCGAGGCCGGCGGACCCGAATCTGGAGTGGCGTCCAGTCGCAGCGTCACACCCTCCCCGGCGGCGTAAGCGAACACATCCGCCAAGGTACGCAGTCGTACCCCGCCCGGGCGGGCGAACCCGCGACGGGCCAGCAACGGCCGGACCTGCCCGATGGCACGGGTCACGGTCGACCGATCCACCCCGAACGCCGCCGCCAGAGCCTCGAACCCGGCCCACCGGTGTTGGCCGACCGGTCCGGGGCGAGCTGATCCACCAGCTCAGCCCTTCCTGCGTTTGGCATAGACCAGCTGGTGTTCCCAGCCGCGATTGGACATCAACCTGACTCCGTCTGTGTGCCACCACATGAAGACACAGAGCAGGAACGCGGCGATCCCGAGACCGGCCGGTATGAAGGACAGCTCGACCCACAGCGGCGTGACGTAGGGCCTGTTGTCCGGAGGCGGACGGTCGAACTGGACAAACACGAAGATGGCGGCGGCCGTGAGGAGGAGGCTGGGCACAGCCGCGGCCAGCCATACCCTGCGCGCCCATCTCGTACCTGCGGCATTGCGGACTCGAACACGCAAACGCGTACCGCATTTGCCGCAGCTCAGCTCCGACACGCTGGCGCCATGAGCCGGCCTGCGGACCGGAATGGGAAAGGTAACGTAGGTATGAATCGTCTTGTTGCCCAGACGCTCCACGCGTACCTGATGACCCAGCCGCTTGCTCGCGTAATCGCCGACTGCGCCGCGCATCTCACCTCCGCCGTGCAGAGGTACGAGCATACAGCGAGCGCTGGTTTCACGGCGTCAGTGAACTGGTCGCCGTAATCGAGGAGCATCAGGTCGTGTTTCAAAGCTCCTAGCCGTGGCGACAGGTGATCCTGTGGTCCGGTGTCGCCTAGCCTCGATGATTCGCGTGTAGCGGCGGTGCTGCCGGCCCAGCCGGTCTGATCGAGTGGTGTCGATTGTTTGGTGGGCTGGGCGTGGTGGTGGGCCGTCTGTCGCGGCGGTGGGCGTGGTCTCCTGGGTTCTCCGGCCGGTGGGTCGGGGCTGGCCCGGGGTCAGCCGGGTGCGGGGATCGCCGTGATCCGGGTGAACGCGGCGGTGATCTGTTCTGCCCAAGGCCAGGTGGCCGGGATGCGCACCCGGCGGCGGCGCTGTCCGTGGACGATGCGGGCGGCGGTGTGCAGCAGCCGGTAGCGCAGCCGTTTCGGCTCGGCGGTGGCGAGGTCACCGTCCAGGGCGTGCAGTTGCAGCCAGCAGATGAGGTCCGCGGCGATCGCGGCGGCAACACACCAGGCCTGGTTGATGGTGAACTCGCGGGACGGTAGCCGGCGCAGGCCGGTGTCTTTGGCGCAGCGGATCCGGTCCTCGACGCGGGCGTGGGCGCGGTGTCGGGCTTCGAGCCACTGCAGGGCGCCGGCCTGGGTGTTCGTGACGATCGCGGTGTAGCGCCAGCCGTCACGTTCCTCGAACAGGCACAACTGCGCGCCGGGGTGCGGGCGTTCACGGCGGACGATGACCCGCGCACCTTGTGGCCAGCTGGTCAGGGTGAGCAGCCCGGTCAACTCCGCGACCTGGGCGCCCTCGCGGATGCCGCCGTCGGCGGCCAGCGCCGGTGTCCAGGCGGTCGCGGGTAGTGCGGTGATGGCGGCGCGTTCCGGCTCACCGATCGACCAGCCGATCGAGTACTCCACTCGCCGGCGCGTGGTGTTCAGGTTGGTGAGCCAGTCGAGGACCTTGTGGGTAGCCGCGGCACTGTCACCTCGCACGAGCAGATGCCGCCGATGGGACACCGGGATCTGTGCGATCGCGTCGGCGAGGACTTCGACGTGGTCGGTGGCGGTGTTCGCGCCGGCGTTTCCCGGCCGCAGCTTCACCGCGAGCATCTCGCCGGTGTTGTCGCAGGTCACGAGAATGGGGTGGAAGCCGTACGTGTGTTTGTAGGTCGCCGCGGCGCCGTCCTTGTCCGAGTGGGCGAGCACGATCGTGGAGTCCACGTCCAGCACGACCACGCCCGCGCCGATGTCGCGGCCCGCCGCCCGGGCTGCCGGCGCCCCGCCGAACAGCTGCCACATCCGAGCCCGGACCCTCGCCCTGGCCACCGCAATCCGCCGCAGCTGAGCGGCGCCGATCTCATCGAGTGCCCGCCACACCGTGGTATCGGACGCGACCGACCCGAACACCTCGTGCTGGTGGCGCAGCACGTCGATGTCGCAGATCGCCTCGCCACCGTCGGCGATCATCACCGCGAGATCCACCAGCACCCGGCCGCGATCGTGGACCGGCCACCGCCCCCGGCGGGCCAGCCCGCCCGACAACGCCCCGGTCAGCCCGGACCGGTCAGCCAGCATCCGCAGCAGCGCCGCACCGACGTGCGACACCACACCCGTTCCGTCCGCGGTGACCCGCAGATCCTTCGACCACGCCGTAAACTTCACCGCGGAAGTGCCTCCCAGGTAGAGAACCTTGTAGATGTCGCAATCACAAGTTTCCCCTGTCAGAGAGGCACTTCCGTCTATCTACACGCCGGAAGACCCCACGAATTGATGATCACCATGAATCACCCGGGTTAGGAGTTCTTAGTAACCCCAAGCTCATCCGCCGATGCGCCGACCTGAACCCGGGCCAGCCGGAAACACCGGCTGCAGCCGCCGCCTACACCCTGCGTCTGCTGGCTCGCCGGATCATCGAACTCACCCACGAGGTCGAGGACCTCAACCAGCGGATCACCGAGGCCATCAACGCCCACACACACCCGAGCTGCTGCAGCGTCACGGCGTCGGCCCCGACACCGCAGCAGCTCTGCTCCTGGCCGCCGGCGACAGCCAGCGGCCCGGTCACGAACTCCGCCGCTGCACGACGCGGCTCCACCCGTCCGAACCGGCCCGCGAAGCACCCCAGCACGCCGGCCAGCACCCGTTCCCACCGGACGACGGCTACGCTGTGGCACGCGGCCACCGCAAGATCTGATGTCGTGTCCACAACGCACAGACGATCACGCGGTGGCCGTCTCGCGTTCACCCCACCCGAACAGCAAGATCCCAAACGGCGGCTGCCGTACTAGCTCAGACTCCGGCCTACGCGACGCATTGGTCGCGTAGGCCGATGGTCGAACGCACTGGTTCATCCACGTCCACGATCGGGCGGATCTGGCGGATGTTCGAGCTCAAGCCGCAGCGACCGGGCGGACACGCTAGACCGCCTCGAGCAGCAGCCGGGCGAGCTCGACAGGCATGGTGATCATGCAGTCGTGGCCGGTCGGTAGCTCCCGTACCCGGTCGCCTGCTGGGACGGGACGCCCGGTGATGCCCGCCGGCCGACCCTTGACGCAGTGGATGTGTGTGCGTGGGATCGTGCGCGCGGCCGGGTTGTCCAGCCGGACCGGCTCTTGGAGGGACCGCACCGGGTGGTCCGACAGCATCGAGCGTAACCAGGCGACGTCGTCGGGATCGGTGACCCCGAACAAGCCGATCGGCGGCGGCTGCTCCGGCATCGGCGGAACCCGCCAGCCGTCCACGGCGACGTCGATGAGCTGCTTGGTGACCGGAAGGACGTCGACCGCGGTTTCGCCGTCTTCGGGGACCATCGCGTCGAGGAACACCAGGTGCGCGATCCGCTGCGGGGCCCGGTTGGCAACTCCCGATATGACCATCCCGGAGTAGCTGTGCCCGACGAGCACGACGTCGTCGAGACGCTCATCTTCGATCTGGCCGACGATATCGTCAATGTGGGTGCTGAGCCCGACCTCGGGGCCCAGCAGGTGTGCCTTGTCGCCGTAGCCGGTCAGCGACGGCGCGAGCACCCGGTGCCCAGCCGACTCCAGGAGCGGGACGATCCGGTCCCAGCTCCGCCCGCTGTGCCAGGCGCCGTGTACCAGTAGAAATGTGGCCATGGCCGTTTGGTTCCTCCTCGTGCCTCGGTACCGTTGGGTAACCGGAACCATCGTGATCCCCGCGACGCGCCCCCGGCAATACGGCACATTTCGGTGCCCCGGTTCTCAGGAGGTAACCAGTGCAGGACCCGTGTCAGGCCCGCGAAGTCCTCGGCATCGTCGGGGATAAGTGGGCGCTGCTGATCGTGCGCATGCTCAAGGACGGGCCGCAGCGCTTCACCGAGCTCAAGCGGGCCATCGACGGCATCAGCCAGCGCATGCTTACCGTGACGCTGCGCGACCTCGAGCGCGACGGAATTCTGACGCGCACGGTCCGCGAGGTGATGCCGCCGCACGTCAGCTACGAGCTGACCACGATGGGCCGGACCCTGCGCGAGGCCACCGCGCCGCTGCTCGAGTGGAGCATCACGCACCTTCCCCACATCGACGCCGCCCGTGCGGCATACGACAACCGGTAACCTGCGCCTGCTGGCTCGCCGGATCATCGAACTCACCCACGAGATCGAGGACCTCAACCAGCGGATCACCGAGGCGATCAACGCCCACACACACCCGAGCTGCTGCAGCGTTACGGCGTCGGCCCGACACCGCAGCAGCTCTGCTCCTGGCCGGCGGCGACAACCCGCAACGGCTCACCAGCGAGGCGTCCTTCGCGGCCCTCTGCGGAGTCAGCCCCATTGAGATGTCCTCCGGCAAGACCCAACGACGCCGGCTCAACCGCGGCGCGGATCGCCAAGCCAACTCAGCCCTCTACGTGATCGTCATTGCGCGACTTCGCTGGGACCTGCGCACCCGCGCCTACATCGACCGCCGCCTCAGCAAAGGCAAAACCAGACGCGAAGCGGTCCGCTGTCTGAAACGCTACGTCGCACGCGAGCTCTACGAACTCATCGCCCAGACACCACAGCATACGAGCGCGCCATCGACCGCTTGACATCCATAGGGGCATCAAACTCGCCGTCCGCTACGAGGCCACCGTCCACGTCGCCGCGATCAAAGAATGGCTTTGACTAACTTCTATACAGGCCCTAGATGTGAGCTACGGCTTGATGGCAACGTCTGCGAGCATCGCGGTGGGCGCAAATCCTGTCGCTGCAACGCTCCTGGGAGCGAGCGGGCCGGCGCTGAAGCTGTCGCACCGGGTTCTCGCACGAGCACGAGATCGCCGATAAGCTCGAGCGGCGCGAACGTTCGAACAAGCTGCCACGCGCACTCCGCTGGAGCAGAAGATCACGGCTCTCGCTCGTGTGCTCGCAGAGGGACTGCGGGACGGCGGATCCACGGCCGAGGCGGTTGCGATCGCTGCCGCAGTCACAGGTGTTGATGCGGTACACGTCGCCGCTCTACAACATCTCGCTGTACAGCCATTGCGCCTGAGGAGGTATGGACAGAGCCGGGCAAGGCCCCGCGTGGGTGGGACCGGGAGCAACTCGCACGTGCTCTGCCTGAGTTGGCGGCGGTCCTTGATGGTGTTCTGGCAGTTCTCGAAGGGCATGGGTTGGTTCGCGTTCGGTCTGACTCGACTTATGACGGAGTCGCCGCGATCGGGCAACGCACGATCACGTCGCTCGGCCACCGTTTGTCTCTTCCTGCTGGCGGAAAGCCTGTCAGAAGCCGATAGGCAGGCTTGAGGATCCCCTGCCCGGTTTCATCTGAAGTAGCTCTATTGCTGGCGCGCGAGCAGTCCGGCCGCGGTCACCTCACCACTCCGCCGCACCGCGTCGGCGAAGTCGATGCACATGGTGGCCAGGCTCGGGTCCGCCTCGTAGGCGGCGAGCAACGCCTGCGGAGGCCGGCTCGCCGGCCACGCCGCCACCGCTGTCAGCATGACGGTCTGCAGCAGGGCGCTCGCGTCCTCGTCGCCGAGCTCGGGCAGGTACCGGAGGACCAGCCGGACCAGGGCCCGCAGCGACTCCCGGATCTTCCGCTTGTGCCGGATCGCCGTCTCCACCGAGATGTTGCGCTCCAGCACGGTCGCCTGAGAGGCGATCAGGTCGCACAGCATCGGCCGCGCGGCCAGTGAGACTGCGAAGAGGTCGGCCAGCCGGTCGCCACGCTCCCGCGCGGAGCCGTCCGGTGCGGGAGCGGATTCCAGCTCCGTGATGCACTCCGCCATCTGCGCCTCCAACAGTTCCAGCAGCACCGCCTCGCGCGAGTCGAAGTAGCGCAGCACGTTCGCCTTGGCCAGGCACACCCGGCGGCTCAGCGCGGTGAGGCTCAGCTCGGCCACCGGCATCTTCGCGAGCATCGCGGCCGCGGCGTCGAGGATCTGCCGCCGCCGCTCGGTGCGCTGCTCGTCGGTGCGCGCTCGCTGGAAGGTCACGTGTCTCATGTTACAGACTGGCGGTACTTTATTAACAGACCGGCGGTACGTTACCTTGGGTTGATAACAGACCACCGGTACGCAAAGGGGTTCGCCATGTACGAGGTTCCTGACCAGCACGGCAAGCGCATCGTCGTCACCGGTGCGAACAGCGGCACCGGCAAGGAGGCAGCTAAACGGCTCGCCGGGGCCGGAGCCGACGTGGTCCTCGCGGTGCGCACCAAGGCCAAGGGCGAGCAGGCGAAGGCGGAAATCCTCGCCGCGCACTCCGGCGCCATCCTGGAGGTTCACCGGCTCGACCTCGCCGACCAGGCCTCGGTGCGCGAGTTCGCCGACGGGCTCGTCGCGGACGGCAGGCCGGTGGACGTGCTGGTGAACAACGCCGGCGTGATGAACGTGCCCGCGCGCGCGGAGACGGTGGACGGCTTCGAACTCCAGCTGGCCAGCAACTTCCTCGGTCCGTTCGCCCTCACCGCCCGACTGCTGCCGTTGCTGCTCAAGGCTCCCGCGCCCAGGGTCGTCACCATGAGCAGCGGCGCCGCGACCGGCGGCCGGATCAACTTCGCCGACCTGCAGTCGAGCCGGCGGTACAGCCCGATGCGCGCCTACGCCCAGACCAAGCTCGCCGACCTGTTGATGACGGTGCACCTGGCCGACCTCGCGACCGAGCGCGGCTGGCCGTTGCTGTCGGTCGGCGCGCACCCCGGCTACACCCGCACCAACCTGACGACCGCCGGCCCGCACCTCAACGGCGGCCGCCCCGGCCTGCTCGAGTCCATCGGCTACCGAGTCGTCCCCTCGCAGGACGCCGTCCAGGGCACCGAGCCGCTCCTGTACGCCGCGGCCGACCCCGGCGCCGTTCAGGGCGGTTACTACGGACCCCGCTGGGCCCTCGTCGGGCCGACCAGGCCCGTCCGGGTGCCCCGGCGCGCGCGAGACAAGGAGGCCGCCGCGCGGTTGTGGGCCGAGGCCGAGCGCCTCACCGGAACATCCGTCTGATTCGCAGAGTCGAAGGTCCCGCGTAGGACGGAAAAGGCCATCGATCCACGTCTGGAAATCACACGATCGGGCGACCCATATCGACACGAGCGGCGGCAAGCGCAACCGTGATTGCAGGCACGCAGCGCCACCATTTTGGTGCAAAACAAACAAAACAGTAACGTCGCGTCAAGCCTTACGAGTGACGGTTGAAACTTCAAGTCACGGTACGTAAACAGGGGCCGAGATCATCCCGACAAGACGGGCAGTGCGTTCGGCACCAGATGAATCGAGTCGGGAGATGTCTTCATGAACTCCGCAACCGCGCCAAACCGCCTATCTGGTGCTCGCCGTGGTTCCGCTTGCCGTGGAACGGGCGTAACGCCGGGGCGGTATACCCATGACGCGCTTGAAGGCGGTGTTGAAGGCGTGCTCGGACACGTAGCCGAGAGAACTCGCGATCCGGGCGATGGTGTCGTCGCTGTGCCGGAGTTTCTCGCCGGCGAGCATCATGCGCCAACGGGTCAGGTAGGCGATCGGTGTCTCGCCGGCGCGGGCGCGGAAGCGCTCGGCGAAGGTGGTGCGGGACATGCCGACGAGCGCGGCAAGCTCCTGCACGGTCCACGGGTGGGCAGGGTCGGCGTGCACCGCGGCAAGGGCCGCGCTCATCTGCGGGTCCGCGAGGGCGGCGAACCAGCCGATCTCGTCGCCGGAGCGGATGGACAGGTACAGGCGCAGGGCCTGGACCAGCATCATGTGGGCCAGGTGCTGGGCCATCAGGTCCGAGCCCGGCCGCGCCTCGCGGAACTCCTCCATCATCAGGTCGATGGACCAGCGCAGCCGGGTGCGGTCGCCGAGGGTCTCGACCAGCATGAGCGGTGGCAGGGTGCGCAGGAGCACCTCGGCGTGCGGGCTGGCGACCTCGAAGCGGCTGCCGACCAGGTAGACGTCCCCGCCGCCGTTGTAGGTGACGACCTGGCCGCTGCGGTCGGGATCGAGCACGTCCGACGCTCGCGCCGGTTCGACGTTCGGGTCGCTGCCGATGACGGCCGTGCGGCCGGTGGGCAGCACGAAGCACGTACCCTCCCGGACCCGCACCGGTTCGCCGCCTTCGAGCGTCAGCCAGCAGGAGCCCCGGACGACGGCGTAGCACTTGATCCGGCCGGCCAGGTCGTCGAGCTCGAGCGCCCAGGGGCCGCCGGCCTCGAACCCGGCCGTGAGGTAGCTGCGCGGCTTCAGCAGTGAGAGCACCTCGCTCAGCGGGTCCATCAGGCCTCCGGACGATCGCGAACAAAACGCGTTCTTCTAAGCATAGGTCGTCCGCTCTGATCCGTTTAGATTCGGATCATGACAACGATCGGCTTCATCGGTAGTGGAAGGATCGGCAGTGCACTCGCGCAACTGGCCGTCGGCGCCGGACATGACGTCGTCCTGAGCAACGGCAAAGGGCCGGAGGCCTTGCGGGACCTCGTCGCACAGCTGGGATCGCGGGCTCGCGCGGCGACTCCGGCCGAGGCCGCGGCCGCGGGTGACGTCATCGTGGTGACCATCCCCGTGCGGGCCTACCGCCAGGTGCCGGCCGAGCCGTTGCGCGGCAAGGTCGTCATCGACACGCTCAACTACGACCCGGCCCGCCAGGGCAGCGTCCCGGAGATCGAGAACGGTGACACTCCGTCCCATCTGCTGCTTCAGACGCACCTGAAGGCCTCGTCCGTCGTCAAGGCGTTCAGCACCGTGTACTTCAAGCACCTGCCCGAGCTGGCCCGCCCGGCCGGAGCGCCCGACCGCAGTGCGGTGCCCATCGCGGGTGACGACGCCGCGGCCAAGACCGTGGTCGCCGGCCTGATCGACTCACTCGGTTATGACACCTACGACGTGGGCCTGCTCGCCGAAAGCCGTCGCTTCGCGCCCGGCACCCCGGCGCAGCTCGCGTACCTGGACCCGGACGGCATGTTCACCGCCCCCGGCCGCCCAGCGGGCGTCGCCGAGCTCGCCGCCCTTCTCGACGAGGTGAAGTGACGATGAAAGCAGCTGTGGTCACCGCGTTCGGCACCGCGCCGCGGTACCTGGAGCTCGACGAGCCACAGCCGGCGGACGAGCACGAAATCGTGGTCGACGTGCTGGCGGCCGGATTACACCCCCGCGTTCGCATGCAGGCCGTCGGGTCGCACTACACCAGTTCGCGCGACAGCCTGCCCGTCGTGCCGGGCATCGACGGTGTGGGGCGTGGCAGCGACGGCAGGCTCTGGTACTTCATGTCTCTCGGCGGCCGCTACGGTTCGCTTGCCGAACGCGCGGTGATCGACACCCGGCGTGCCTTCGTCCTGCCCGACGGCTCGGATCCGGTGCCGGTGGCCGCGACGCTGAACTGCGCGATCGCGTCCTGGCTCGCGCTCACGCGGCGGATCACCTTCGAGCGCGGGCAGAACGTCCTGGTCCTCGGCGCCACCGGCGGCACCGGGCGGATGGCGGTGCAGGTGTGCCGGCTGCTCGGCGCCGGTCAGGTGATCGCCGCCGGGCGCGACCCCGAGCGCCTCGCCGCGATCCCCCGCGCCACCGCGACCGCCCTGACCGGCGACCCGGAGACGATCGGACGGCTCGGTGCCGAGGTCGACGTGGTGCTCGACTTCCTTTGGGGTGAACCGGCCGAGACCGCGATGGCCGCCTTGGTCGCCGGACGCACCGACCTCCTCCGGCCGCTGACGTGGTTCAACCTCGGCGAGATGGCCGGCGCGCAGGCCACGCTGCCTGCCGGAGTGCTCCGGTCGTCCCGGCTGCAGCTCGTCGGCAGCGGACAGGGATCGCTGACCGCCGCCGAGATGGCGGCCGAGATCCCCACCGTGGCCGCGGAGATCGCGCGTGGCACGTTCGCCGTGGAGCCCGACCCCATCGCGCTCAGCGACGTCGAACGCGCCTGGTCGCGGCCGGTCGACAGCAGCAAGCGCATCGTGTTCACACCGAACTGAACGGCTACCGGCGCACGCGCAGACCGTCGAACGCCACCGCCACCGCCACCGCCACCACCACCACAATGTCGGCGAACTCCGCCGCGCCAAGACCGCCCTGCGGCCCGTATCACTCGATGACCGAGTTGACCATGCCGAACAGCAGCCGGGTCGTCACGCCGGGGGCGATGTCCGCGCGGAGGTCACCCTCGGCGGCCGCTTCGGCGACGAGGACGGTGGTGATCTGGTCGAACTCGCGGCGGCGGGCGAGGGCGTCCCGTTCGGTCTTGCTATTGCCGTGCACGCGCAGGAGGAGCGTCACGAACGGGGTTGAGTAGCCGATGCGCAGCGACGGCAAATCCAGGCAGCACGCGAGCGACGTTCCCGGCAACGCATATATGGCCTCCCCGGAAGCCGCTATCGAGGCGCAACGAGACCAGTTGACAGCTCTGGTCGAGCGGGCGCGGATCGAAGTCGTGGGTGGGAGCCCGGACGGCCGCATCAAGGGTGTCCGGATTTGTGCGGGCAGCCTCGAAGAACCGCTGTCCACTAGGGCGACGGACCTGGTGGCACAAGCGTTTGGCTATCTCCCGGCCGTGTACCGGCTGCCTTCGGGCATGGTTCACGGTCTGCCGTGGGGCATCGCCGACAGCGCCACGTTCTCGGGGCGGGAAGCCCGGTGGGAGCCGAATCCGGTAGAAGCAGCCGGTTCGGTACTCGTCGCGATGACTGCGGCCGAGCGGGTTGCCGCGACGCTCGCACGCTACCGAGGCTCCCGCGACCATGTGCTCGTCGGGCGAATGCAGGCTCGGATCCGCTCGTGCGACGAGGCGATGGTGCAGTTCGGCCGTGTCCACGGCGTCCTGGCCGGGGTCCGGCCGACCACTACCCTCTTCCTCACCCCGTGGTCCGATCGCCGGACAAGCCAGGCCGGCTGCGACGGCTGCGGACCTCCAGGACCGCCGCAGCCAGCGACGCGCCTCAGACAAGCGTCCGGACAACCTGCCCTGACACGCATCTCGGCGCGAGCGCTGAGACGCGGCGACCCCAAGGTACAAGGCCTACTCGTGTCGGCGTACGGGTTCCAATGCAGAGCCAGGTACGCCAGACGTACACAGGCGCCGGGATGTTTGCACTTCGGCTCCGTCGTCGGCCAGCCAGCCCGGTAGCCCACATCGGCCGCTCACGCTAAGTTACTAACAGAGTCGGGTCGGCGCGCGGATCGCGGCAGATCCGGGCGCCAAGATCGCGGAGGTGGTAGTCACGCCGGCGGGTCTGTGCTGAGGGTGTCGAGCAGTCGATGACGGTGGTGACCGCGGCGAGACCTGGTGACGTCAACCGATTAGGACTCGCGATGCTCAATGCCGAGTTGACATGGCGGCGGGTGTTTGCAGACTGGTGGTGTGCGGTTTGCGGGTGTCGTCGGCGAACACGAGCCGGATCCGCGCCTTCGGGTACGTGAACAGGCGCGGCGTATGCCGATGCCAATCGTTGGCCTCGTACCCCAGCCTCATTTGGAGGACTGGGGTGCGATCGGCGTGGGCTGGGAACGCGTAATGGGGTCCTGGAGTCGTGCGAGGCGAGCATCAGCTACGGGCTGTGGCGCAACCCCGACGAGCCCGATGACCCGGTGAACCTGGCAGAGTTGGACGAGCGGCGAGGCCGCGCGCTGGAGGTAGAGCCTTCCTGGCCCCGCCCACCCGGGCTCGTGGAGCAGGTCCGGCGGATGCGCTACCCGATGCTCTGGGAATGCGTCCGTACTCAGTGGAGCCGCGAGCCGGGCGCGTTCGACACCGTCGAGACCTTGCTGGTCGCACACGTGAACCACATCCTCATCAACCAGTTCCGGCAGACTCGGGTCACGGGCGACGGCCTGCCTTGCGAGCTCGACAATCCGATGGACGAACGGTGTGTCGAGCCGCGTATCCCGGTCCTGGTTGACGGGGTTGCCCGGAACGGCTGCCGTGTCGACACCGACCCCCACGTGTACGGGTTGGGTGTAGACCTTGACACGCACACCGTACTCACGGCGGCTATACCTCGCGACGCCCTGCCGTACCTAGAGATCGCCTTCGCTGTACGACCAGTCTGAGCCCGGGACGTGGTCCCACCTTGCCCGGCGGCTCAGCGGCCAGACTCCGCGAAAGCGGGTTCCGGGAGCTCTCCACGATGTGATCATTGGCATGCGGGTACGTGGTCGGTTTAAGCCGGATACCGAGCGTGACCGCTCTCCACTGGCTGGAACGCGCCATTTGCGGCAGATCCGCGCACGTGATCACGGGGCGAGGAAGACAGGGCGTCACGGCCATCCCGCTCATGTAGATCGATCAGTGCTTGAGATGGCCACGAGGGGTATAGCCGTGTTGCAGTCCGGTGCCGGAGTTCAGCATTCGTCCCTTGCCAGGCGCGCGAACTCGT
>NZ_JBDJAV010000096.1:0-14263 GCF_039649625.1 Plantactinospora sp. ZYX-F-223
CACCTGCCGGACGTACGGCGGTGAGCGTTCCGCGGTCAGTCGCCGACGAAGACGTACTCCGTCCGCTCGACCAGGTCCTTGGGCAGGTCGATGTGCTCGTTGCGGCTGCGGGTCTGTATCTGGTCCAGCACCGCCGGGCTGATCGAGACCTGGCTCAGGATCGTCCGGACGGCGTGCTCGATCGGCAGGAAGCGCGAGCCGAGCACGGAGAAGGTCCGGTACGCGCTGAACGGCGCGGCGTGCGGGTTGAGCTTGACCACCGCCGGCATCTCGTCCCAGTCGTCCGGCCAGTCGTCAAGCTGGTAGGGATTGGTCACGCCCTCGCCCTCGTGCCGCAGCAGGCCCAGCCGCATGAGCTGCCAGACGGCCGCCAGGAACGGGCAGGACCAGCGCCGCTGGCCGTTTTCCTCGTAGTCCCACAGCTCGACGTCCATGAAGATGGAGTGCCGGTTCGCCGCGTTCTGCACCGGCGGCTGCCAGGCCCGGCCGGCGCTCATCGCCTGACCGGGGCCGGAGACCGGCGACCGCTTGCCGTTGCAGAGCCAGCCGGTCTCCGAGGTCGGCGGGCGGTCCCCGGTGGTCTCCGGGACCGGATCGGAGACAAGCTGGGTGAGCACCAGCTCGGCGAGCGGGATGTCGTCGGCCTGGGCGCAGCCGGCCTCCCGGGCGAAGTAGTCGATCACCAGCCCGGTCTCCTGCGCGGCCTCGCGTACCTGCTCCATCACCACCCGGGGCGTACTGAACCGGGTGAAGTAGTCGTCGATCAGAAAGCAGGTGCTGATCCGGGCTCGGCCGCCCGGCATCCGGTCGGCGCAGGTCTGCCGGGCCGCCGCCGCCCAGGGCGCGACCCGGGCGAAGTGCCGGCGAAGCTGGTCGATACCGCCGGCGAACTCCTCGATGTAGAGGTGGCCCAGCTCGACGGAGAGGTGCGAGAGCGGAACGGACTCGACGCTGCGTCTGGCCGCCGTCTCCTCGAAGGTCACATCCGGTCTCATCACAGCATCTCCCAGGCCGCGTCGTCGACGATGAGCTTTGCCAGTGCCGAGAAGGCCTCCACGGTCTCCAGGTTTGCGATCTTGCGCGCGTACACGTCGTTGTCGGAGATGAGCTGCTCGCGCCATTGCAGCACCGGGTCGAGCGGCACGGAGCCGATCAGCATCGTCCGGCCCACCCGGTTGTTGCTGGCCAGCTCCAGCAGGTCCTGGTTGCACTCCCGCAGCCAGGCCACCTGCGCCGGCCGCAGCCCCTCCAGCTCGGGCGAGTCCGGGTCGACCACGGCGGTACGCACGAACCGGAGCCGGTTGATCAGGTCCTCGTAGTCGTGTCCGGCCCGGGTGCCGGCGTCCAGGATGCCCCGGGTGCCGTAGACCAGCCCCGAGGCGGCGAGGACGTGCTGCCGGGTCCAGCGGTGGAAGACCAGCCAGCGCGACCGTACCGACTTCAACTCCGGCATGGCGGTGGCGGCCAGCACCATCTGGGTGGCGTACGACCGGCCGGCGCTCAGGTCGACGAGGCTGAGGTCGAACTCCTCCTCCAGCCGCAGGAAGAGCCGGGCGCAGCGCTCGATCCGCTCCCGGGTGGCCGGGAACTCCCCGCCGCCGCTGTCGCCGGGCAGCAGCACCAGCCGGCCCGCGCCGGGCGGCCGGTTGCGCAGGCTGGGCCGGTCGGACTCGGTCCACACCTCGATCCGTTGCGGCTCGGCCAGGGCGCCGTCCAGATAGTCGTGCAGCCCGCCGCGGGTGGTGCCGTGCACGGCGGAGTCGATGTTGAAAATCGCGCCGGCGGTCGGCGACCCGAAATCGAAGTCGAGATAGCAGACGTCGCTGCCCTGCAACGCGCTCCGGTAGAGCATGTTGCTGCTGGTGACCGAGCGCCCGGTGCCGCCCTTGTCGGAGGCCGCGAAGATCAGCATTTCAGCCAGCCTCCGCGACGTCGCGCCGGGCCGCGTTCAACTCGTCCAACCGGCGCAGTACCGAGCTGGTCAGCGCCGCCGCCGTGCCGGGCCGCTCGTGCACGATCTCCCGGGCCCGCCGCAGGTTGACCCGGACCACCTGGAGGGTCTGCTGCATCTTCGGACCCGCCTCCGCCGCGCCGGCCAGCAGCTCCACGTCGTAGAGGTGCTCGGCCTCGTTGAGCAGGTCCAGCGCGTGCATGGTGAGCCGGTCGCTGCGCAGCGGCGGCCGACGCAGCACGCGTACGGTGGTGACCAGTGACTGCACCACCCGTTCGGTGTAATACCACGAGGGCTCGTCGTGGTATTCGTCGAACTGCTGGAACACCCGGGCCGGCTGGTCCCACAGGCTACGGCCGGCGCCACGTTCGAGACGGCGGAGCACCAGATGGTCCCAGACCCGGTCGGCGAGTTCCAGCATCCTGGCCCGCTGGTCGGCATCGCTGAGCAGGCCGGCGATGTACGCGGTGCGCTGCAACAGCAGCGCGGAGAACTCGGTCACCGCCCAGCGCAGCGTCGGCCCGCCGAGCTTGTCGCTGTTCTGCAGGGTCATCCGTACGCCGGGAGAGTGCAGCGTGAGCGCCGGGTCCTGGTCGAACGGCCGGCGGGTGATCCGCGCCCGGTTGGCCAACTCCTCCAGCACCGCACCGACCCGGCTGAGATCGGCGTCGGCACCGCGCTCGACCACCAGACCCTTGACCGCCAGTGAGGTCACCAGCAGGGTGTAGTAGTCGGTGGCGTCCCGGTCGGTGGTCCGCCAGGGGATGTCCTCCAGCGGCCAGCGGTGGCCGTCGCCGAAGGTGGCGACGGTGGCCCAGTAGCCCCGGGTCAGGTCCCACCGCAGTTGCAGCGCCCGGGACAGCCGCTGCTGTTCCTCGTTGAGCAGGCCGAGGATCCGGGTCCGCTCGGTGAAGAGTTCCTCGATCGCGTCGATCGCGATGACGGTGAAGTAGAGGTAGGGCTCCTCGGGCGCCACACCCGACGGCTGCTGGCCGACCGACTCGGTCGTCTCGACCTCCGGCGCCTCCCGGACGATGCCCCAGGACCAGCCGCACTCGAAGAGCCGGTTCGGACTGTCCAGGTCGGCCACCTGGCCGGAACCGATCATGACCTCGCGGAAGCTCGCGATGGTCTGCCGCAGCCGGCGGCGCAACTGCGCGACGATCTGCCGCTGCGGCAGGTTGCTCTGGTTGAGGGTACGGACCAGCGCCTGGCCCTCGTCGGAGTCGACGTCGAAGACGTTCACCGCGAAACTGCGCAGCAGACCCACCATGGCGGCGGAGAGCCGGGCGCTCGCCATGTGCTCCAGCTCGTCGATCTCCCGGAGGATCTCCTCGCGGCGTACCACGGTGCGGAAGACCCGGGCGAAACCGATGGCAGCCAGGGAGAGTGTGATCGACATGGCGAACGAGTCGACGATGTCGAGGTCGAGTTGCTGCTCGGACGGCTCGCCGCCGTCGGTCTGGAAATATGTCCGGCCGGAGAAGACCGGCGTCCCCGATTTGTCGGTGTAGCGCTGGTAATACTCGGTGAGCACCTGGATCAGTACCCGGGGAATCTGGGTGGCGGTGCCGAGCGGGCGCAGCGCCCTGATCATTTCCTCGGCGGTCTCGTCGGGACGGTCAAGTCCGAAGTCCGCCTGGGTGGCCGGCAGCAGGATGCAGAGCAACTGCTCGGCGTCACTGATCGAGTTCGGGCCGTCCCGCCCGCCCCACTGCCACTTTCCGTCCTGCCAGCTCGACCGGACGGTGGCCGCCCAGATCTCCAGTAGCTCCTGACGGGGCTGGATCCTCATCTATCGTGCACCACCATCCGCGAAAAACACCGGCTAGGTCGAGCGGCACTCATGTTGTACGTCGGGAAGACCTCGCGGCTCCCGCACGTGCCTCGATGATAGAGACGCGACCGACCGGCTGCGGTAGCCCCGGCTCCACGACCGGGCACGAATCAAAGGAAGACGCTGGTCAACGCCGCACTGGTCGGCCTCTCCACAGTGGTGCCACGTTTCACCGCGGCCACCCCCTTCGCATCTCGGGCCTATCCATCAATGATGGCGTACGCGTCAAGGCGGGCGGAACACCTCGGCGAGCCGCCCACCAGGAACGTCGTCCGGCGAACCGGGGCGCCGCGGGCCGGCTCAGCCGTGCCGGGCCGGGTCGGTGAGCTGCTGGCGTACCGCCCAGAGCGCCGCCTCGGTACGCGACGCCGAGCCGGTCTTGCGGAGCAGGTTGGAGACGTGCACGGTGACCGTCCGTACCGAGATGCCGAGCGAGCGGGCCACCTGCTTGTTGGACATGCCGGCGGCCAGACAGGACAGCACCTCGATCTCCCGGCCGGTCAGCTCGGCGGTCGGCGCCGGTGGCGGTTCGACGAGCAGCCGCAGGTTCACCGGCTCGGCGACGAGTTCCTCGGGTCGCCGCCCCCGCTCCGCGACCAGCAGTTCCACCAGCCGGTACGGGTTGCCGCCGGTACGCCGCCACAGCGCTTCGACAACGGCCGGCGGCACCGGCAGTCCGGGGTAGACCTGACCGAGCACGGCGGCCACCTCCGGCCGGCCCAGCGGGCCGAGATGCTGCCGGATCGCACCCGGCGCTCCGGAGAGCCGGGCCAGGGTGGCCGCGACCAGTCGGGGCGACACCGCCTCCTCCGGTGGCCGGCTGCCCACCAGCAGCAGGGCCGGCAGATCCGGTGCGGTGGCCAGCTCGCCGACCAGGTTGAGGCTGGCCGGGTCGAGCGCGTGCAGATCCTCCACCACCAGTACCGCCGGCCCGGCACCGACCAGGGCCCGTACGGTGCGTACCGCTAGGCGCAACAGAGCGTCCGGGGCGTACCGCTCCCGGGGCGCGTTCGGATGCTGGGCCAGCCAGGCCAGCGCGTCCGGCGGCAGCGGCAGCTCGCTGGTGTCCCGACCGCTGAGCGCGGCGGCGAGCCAGTCGTACGGGGCCGGGGTGTGCACCCGGGCGGTACCGGTGAGGATGGTCACCGGTCGGGGCGAGAGGCCGTCGAGGGCGGCGCTGATCAGCAGGCTCTTGCCCACCCCGGCGGCGCCGGTGACCACCACGCAGCCGGCCCGGGGAGAGCCACCGGCGACCGTGGCCCAGGCGGCGGCGAACTCGGCCAGTTCGCCGGCACGTCCGACCATGGAGACCGGCATCATTCGTCCAACCCTACGCAGTACTGCGTAGTGACTTTGCCGTGGATCTCGGGGCAAGCTGCACGGTATGACCTTTGTCCTGCGCAGCCTGGCCGTCAGCGACCCTGGCCTGGTCCGGCCGAACAACGAGGACGTGGCGTTCGCCGGGAACCGCCTGATCGCCGTCGCCGACGGCATGGGTGGCGCGCCGGCCGGCGAGGTGGCCAGCGAGATCGCGATCAGCAGCCTGGCCCCGGTGGAGCGGTCCACGCCCGACGCGGAACCCGTGGCGGCCCTGCTGGACGCGATCGGTGCGGCCAACGCCCAGATCCGTGCGGTGACCGTCGCCGACCAGGCCACCGAGGGGATGGGCACCACGATCACCGCGATGCTGCTCGCCGGCCGCCGGCTCGCGGTCGCGCACGTCGGCGACTCCCGGGGCTATCTGCTGCGAGCCGGCAGGCTGGCACAGCTCACCAGGGACGACACCTTCGTACAGGCGCTCGTCGACCAGGGTGGGTTGACTCCGGAGGAGGCTCGGCGGCACCCGCAGCGGTCCCTGGTCACCCGGATAGTGCAGGGCGGCCACCTCGAACCGGCCACCGTCACGCTCATCGCCCAGCCGGACGACCGGCTGCTGCTGTGCAGCGACGGCCTCTCCGACGTGGTCGACGACGACGCCATCGCCGCGACGCTGGCCGGCTTCCCCGACCGCGAGGAGTGCGCGCGACAGTTGGTCAAGCTCGCCCACCAGGCGGGTGCCCCGGACAACGTGACGCTGGTGGTGGCGGACGTGACCGCCGAGTGAGCCCTCTTCGACCTCCCCTCGCGGTCCGTCGCGGCCACGGGTGGAAGTCGGGAGTGCCCGCGCCGCACCGTTCAGGTTGAATAATTGCCCCATCACATGGCCGACCCGGCCGCGATCGGCCCGGGCGGGAGGGGGCGGCACGGTGGCCGTGATCGACCTCGGCGAGGAGCGCTACGACGCGCCGGCCGGCCCGGTTCCGCCCCGCCGGTTGCGCCGGCGGCGGCTCCGGTCGACCGCACTGGTGCTGGCCGGTGCGCTGGTGCTCGGCGCGGGCGGTGCGGCGCCACCCGTGGCGCCGCTGCTGACCGAGTTCTACCGGGCGCCGCTGGACGGCGGCGGCGACTTCACCCTGTCCGGTGACCGGCTCTTCGTCACCGAGCCGCTCGGCGGCGGCGCGCACCGGGTCAGCGCGTACGACCTGGGGCGGGGGCGGCAGCTCTGGAGCGGCACGTACCGGATCGAGCAGCAGGTGGGGCTCTATCCACACGGCGGGCTGCTGATGGTGGTGGAGGAGGGTCGGCCGCAGAACCGCCCCTTCCAGACCGTCGTCCTGGATGCCGACACCGGGCAGACGCGCCTGTCGGTGCAGTCCCACCTGACCGTGCTGCCCGAGGTGCGGGTCGCGCTGGCCGTCGAGGAGGTCTTCCCGCCGGGCTCACGGGTCGATCCCGACAACCCGCCGCCGGTGACCACCCCGATCTACCGCGGGTCCGGGGGTGGCGGCATGTACACGGCGCCGTCGCTCGGGGAGACCGGCCGGGTGATCGACCTCGACACCGGCCGGGACCTGTGGACCTCCCCGCTGGTCGCCGGCATCGCCACCGTGCCGGCCGCCGCCGGGCGGCCCACCGCCCTGCTGACCGGGCACCGGGACGGCCGGCTCGAACTGCGCGACCTCCGCACCGGAGCGGTCCTTCAGCGGCTCGACTCGGCGGCCAGCCCGCCCCGGTACGCGGAGGTGACCGGCGACTCGCTGCTGGTGCGGTTCGAGTCGCACGTCGCCGTCTATTCGGCAGATCTCCGGCAGCGTCGATGGATCCGGGCCATGCCGGCGGACCAGGGGTCCGTCAACGTGTGCGGACCGATGCTGTGCCTGGACCGCCACGACCCGATGGCCGTCGAGGGGCTCGATCCGGTCACCGGCGACACCGTGTGGCGGTTCACCGATCAGGCGTGGCTGACCCCGCACGGCGTCCACCTCGTGGAGTACGGCCTGGACGGCACCGTCCGCCGGGCGCTGGACCCGCGCACCGGGCGTACCGTGCTGGACCTGACCGGGTGGACCGAGGCCAACGGTTTCTCCCCGACCGGTCCACTGCTGCTGCTGCGCCGGACCCGCAGCGGCCTCCGCACCTGGCTGGGCCTGCTCGATCCGGAGGGTACGGCGGTCCGCCCGCTGGACCCGCTGCCCTTCGCGCTCTCCTACTGCCGGGTGGCGACCGGGGTGTTCGCCTGCCGCACCCAGTTCGGCGATGTACGGGTCTGGCGGTTCCCGCCGCAGCCGACTCGGGCCGAGTGAGCGGCAGCCACCGGAAAAGGTTCATTGGTCCCGCGCCGGCAGCCCCGCTCGGTAATCTCGACATATGGTGCAAACCAGTCCGGGTACCGACCTTCCCGAGCCGCCGCACCGGTCGCCGGTACGGCTCTCCGTCAACGGCAGACCGCACGAACTCGACCTCGACAACCGGACCACCCTGCTCGACACGCTCCGCGAACACCTGGGGCTGATCGGCGCGAAGAAGGGCTGCGACCACGGCCAGTGCGGCTCCTGCACGGTGCTGCTCGACGGCCGGCGGGTGAAGAGCTGCCTGGTCTTCGCCGTCGCCGCGGACGGCGCCGACCTGGTCAGCGTGGAGGGACTGGCCGAGGACGGGCAACTGCACCCGTTGCAGAGCTGCTTCGTCCAGCACGACGCCTTCCAGTGCGGTTACTGCACCTCCGGCCAGCTCTGCTCCGCCCTCGGCATGCTCGACGAGGTACGCCGGGGCTGGCCGAGCGAGGTCACCGCCGACCTGGCCGCCGGCCCGGACGGACTCACCGACCCGGAGATCCGGGAACGGATGAGCGGCAACATCTGCCGCTGCGCGGCGTACCCGCACATCGTCTCGGCGATCCGGGAGGCCGCGGCGGCCGAGGGCGTCCGATGAGGAGCTTCCGGTACGAGCGGAGCACCGACCCGGGCCGGGCGGTGGCGCTGGTGGCCGGCGAACCGGACGCGGCCTACCTCGGCGGGGGCACGAACCTGGTCGACCTGATGAAGCTGGGGGTGGCCCGGCCCGGGCTGCTGGTCGACGTCACCCGGCTGCCGCTGGACTCGGTCGAGTCGCTGCCGGACGGCGGGCTCCGGATCGGCGCCACGGTCCGCAACAGCGACCTGGCCGCGCACCCGACGGTCCGGCGGGACTTCCCGATGCTGGCCCGAGCGCTGCTGGCCGGGGCGAGCGGGCAGCTGCGCAACATGGCGACCGTCGGCGGCAACCTGCTGCAACGCACCCGCTGCTACTACTTCCAGGACGTCAGCCGGCCGTGCAACAAGCGCGAGCCCGGGGCCGGCTGCTCGGCGCTGGAGGGGCAGAACCGGGAACTCGCCATCCTCGGCTGGTCACCGCAGTGCGTCGCCACCCACCCCTCGGACATGGCGGTCGCGCTGGTCGCCCTCGACGCCGTGGTCGAGGTGCTGGAGCCGGGCGGCGCCCGGGACATCCCGCTGGCCGAGTTCCACCGGCTGCCCGGCGAGCGGCCGGACCTGGAGACCACCCTGGCCGCTGGCGGGCTGGTCACCGCGGTACGGATCCCGGCGCTGCCGTTCGCGCGCCGCTCGGCGTACCGGAAGGCGCGGGACCGGGCCTCGTTCGCCTTCGCCGCCGGCTCGGTCGCGGCGGCGATCGACCTGGACGGGAGGCTGGTCCGGGACGTCCGGCTGGGCTGGGGCGCGGTCGCGCACCGGCCCTGGCGGCCCCGGCTGGCCGAGGCGGCGCTGCGCGGGCAGCCGGCGACCGAGGAGACCTTCCGGCTCGCCGCCGAGGAGGAACTCGCCGCCGCCCGGCCGCTGGCGCACAACGCCTTCAAGGTCCCGCTTATCCGCAACCTGACCGTGCGGACCCTGGCGGAGCTGGTCGAGCAACCCGCGGACCCGGCGAGCGGGTCGGCCGAGGTGCACCGGTGAGCGCGCCGGCCGCCGCCGTCGGCCGGGCGCACCCCCGGCTGGAGGGCCGGGAGAAGGTCACCGGCACCGCCCGGTACGCGGTGGAGCACCCGGCGGACGGGCTGGCGTACGGCTGGGCGGTGCAGTCCAGCGTGGCAAAGGGACGGATCATCCGGATCGACACCACGGCGGCGATGCGCGAGCCAGGGGTGCTGGCGGTGCTGACCTACGAGACGGCGCCCCGGCTGAACCCGGCGCAGAGCCCGGAACTGCTGCTGCTCCAGCAGCCCCGGGTGCGCTACCGGGGCGAGATCGTGGCGGTGGTGGTGGCCGAGTCGCTGGAGGCGGCCCGGGAGGGTGCCCAACTGGTCCGGATCGACTACGACACCGAACCGCACAGCAGCGTGCTGACCGAGCGGCATCCGAGCCTCTACAAGCCGGACCACGTCAACCCGGCGTACCCCACCGACACCTGGGTGGGCGACTTCGACAGCGGCTACCAGGCGGCGGAGGTGCGGCTCGACCAGACGTACCGGACGCCGGCGTACCACAACAACCCGATGGAGCCGCACGCCGCGACGGCCTCCTGGGCGGACGGCCGGCTGCTGGTGCACGACTCCAGCCAGGGCAGCACGGACGTCCAGGCAGCCCTCGGCCGGCTCTTCGAGCTGCCCGCCGAGACGGTCCGGGTCGCCGCCGAGCACGTCGGCGGCGGCTTCGGCAGCAAGGGCTCGCCCCGGTGCACGCCGGTGCTGGCCGCGATGGCGGCCCGGCAGGTCGGCCGGCCGGTGCGACTGGCCCTGACCCGGCAGCAGATCTTCGGCCCGGTCGGCTACCGCACCCCGGTCATCCAGCGGATCCGGCTCGGCGCCGACGCCGACGGCCGGCTCGCGGCGATCTGCCACGACGCGATCAGCCAGAGCTCCACCAGCATCGAGTTCGCCGAGCAGACCGCCGTACTCACCCGGGCGCTGTACGCGGCACCGCACCGCCGGACGACGCACCGGCTGGCCCGGCTGGACGTACCGACGCCGTCCTGGATGCGCGCCCCCGGCGAGTGCCCGGGATCGTTCGCGCTGGAGTGTGCGATGGACGAGCTGGCGGTGGCCTGCGGGGTCGACCCGGTCGAGCTGCGGCTGCGCAACGACACCGAGGTCGATCCGGAGGAGGGTGTCCCGTTCAGCAGCCGCAACCTGGCGGCCTGCCTCCGGGACGGGGCCCGGCGGTTCGGCTGGGCGGACCGCGATCCCGCTGCAGGGGTACGCCGGCAGGGCCGGTGGCTGGTCGGCACCGGCATGGCCAGCGCGATCTATCCGGCCCGGACCCCGGGCGCGTCCGCCGAGGCGGCGGCCGGCCCGGACGGGACGTACCAGGTGCGGATCAACGCCACCGACATCGGTACCGGCGCCCGGACCGCGCTGTGGCAGATCGCCGTGGACGCCCTCGGGGTGCCCGGCGACCGGGTCGCGATCAGCATCGGGGACAGCGACCTTCCCCCGGCGTACGTCGCCGGCGGCTCGACCGGCACCGCCGGCTGGGGCCTGGCGGTGGACCGGGCCTGCCGGGGCCTGCGCCGACGGCTCGACGAGCGGTACGGCGGCAGCGCCCCGCCCGACGGCCTCTCGGTGCGGGTCGACACCGCCGAGGAGACCGCCGCACTCCCCCGCGCCCCCCGGTACGCCTTCGGCGCGCACTTCGTCGAGGCCCGGGTGAACGTCGACTCCGGCGAGATCCGGGTCCCCCGGATGCTCGGGGTCTTCGCCGTCGGCCGGGTGGTGAACCCGACCGCCGCCCGGTCCCAGTTGATCGGCGGGATGACCATGGGGATCTCCATGGCCCTGCACGAGGAGGGGCTGCTCGACCAGCGGTTCGGCGACTGGGTTAACCGGGACCTGGCCACGTACCACGTCACCGCCTGCGCGGACGTGGAGCGGATCGAGGCGTACTGGGTGCCGGACGAGGACCGGGGGAACCCGCTCGGCATCAAGGGGCTGGGCGAGATCGGCATCGTCGGCTCGGCGGCGGCCGTCGCCAACGCGGTGCACCACGCGACCGGGCTGCGGCTGCGTACCCTGCCGATCCAGCTCGACAAGCTGGTGGACCGGCTGCCCCTCGGCTGACGGTGCGCGCGGTGCCCGGAAGCGGCGGCGGCCGGACCCGGGCGGGCCGCTCCGGTCAGACCCGCGCGGGTGCCGGCCGGGGGCGCTCCGGCACCGGGACCCGCCCCGCCGCGAGCCGGCCGAGCAGCACCGCCATCACCAGGGCGGGCAGGATCAGGAAGATGTGGTCCACCGGAAACTCACCCCGGACCACGTAGTGGAACAGCGACGTGGTGAAGACGCCCGCCGCCCAGCCGAACGTGAAGATCATCGCTGGTACGGCCGCCCGGCGGGGCAGCAGCGACGACCCCAGCGCGAAGACCAGCACCAGCAGGTCGGGTACCAGGAACGGGTTGTCCGACCGGAGCGCGTCCGAGGTCGCGAAATACCAGACCATCACCGCCGTCAACGCGGCGGCGGCGCCCCGGGCCACCGTCACCGTGTCCAGTCTTCCGACAAGCGGACCAGCCATCGTCATCCCCTCCGGAATCCTTAACCGATGGCGACGAGTCTGCGGCCCGCGCGGCGGCCGGCGGAAGCGAGCCAGTACGCCCTGCGCACCGGGCCGGCCGTACCCGGCTGGTGCGGCTACCCGTACCTCGGCCGGGCGTGACGGCGGGGCGGACGCGCGGTCAGCCGTTGAGATAGCGCAGCACGGCGAGTACCCGGCGGTGGTCGTCGGGCGAGGCGGGCAGGGCCAGCTTGGCGAAGATGTTCGTACAGTGCTTCTCCACGGTCCGCTCGGCGATGTCGAGCCGTTCCGCGATCGCCTGGTTGGTCCGCCCCTCGGCCATCAGGGCGAGGACGC
Source organism: Plantactinospora sp. ZYX-F-223 (assembly GCF_039649625.1). Taxonomy (NCBI): domain Bacteria; kingdom Bacillati; phylum Actinomycetota; class Actinomycetes; order Micromonosporales; family Micromonosporaceae; genus Plantactinospora; species Plantactinospora sp. ZYX-F-223. Next base: position 11,945 of record NZ_JBDJAV010000096.1, read on the forward strand.
CCCGCTCCCGGTCACTCAGCCCGCGCAGCGGATCGTCGTCGCGGTCCCGCCGCCCGACGAGCTGGTCGATGACGACCGGGTCGAACGCCGTGCCGCCGGCGCCGACCCGCCGGACCGCCGCCGCGAACTCCGCAAGGTCGGAGACCCGGTCCTTGAGCAGGTAGCCGACTCCGCGCGCACCGCCGTCGAGCAGTTCCACGGTGTAGCTGACCCGGACGTACTGCGAGAGCACCAGCACCCCGGTCGCCGGATGGCGGCGCCGGATCTCCCGGGCCGCCCGCAACCCCTCGTCGGTACGCGTCGGCGGCAGCCGGATGTCGACGATGGCCACCTCCGGTCGGTGCCTCGCCACCTCGGCCAGCAGCGCGGTCGCGTCTTCGACACCGCAGACCACGGTGAAACCCGCCTCGGTGAGCAGCCGGACCAGCCCCTCCCGCAGCAGCGTGTTGTCCTCGGCCAGCGCTACCCGCACGGCAGCACCGCCCGGATCCGGGTACCGCCGCCGGCCGGGCTCGCCAGCTCGAAGGAGCCGCCGACGACGGCGACCCGGTCGGCCAGCCCGCGCAGCCCGGACCCGCTCGCCGGATCCGCGCCGCCCCGGCCGTCGTCCCCGATCTCCAGCACCAGCCGCCCGTCGCGCCGCCCGATCCGCAGCTCGGCCGTTGCCGCGGCCGCGTGCTTGGTGATGTTCGCCAGCGCCTCGGCGACCACGTAGTAGGCGGTCGTCTCCACCTCTGCCGGCAACCGGTCGGGAATGTCGTCCGGCAGCCGCAGCGGTACCGGCGAGAGTGCCGCCAGCTCGCGTACCGCACCGGCCAGGCCGCGCTCGGTCAGCAGCGGTGGATGCAGTCCCTGGGTCAGCGCCCGCAGCTCGGCCAGGATCGCCAGCGTCCCGCTGCGCGCCTCGGCGATCAGCCCGGCGGCCCGCTCCGGGTCGGTGGACAGCGCCGCCCCGGCCAGCCCCAGCGTCAGCGGGATCGCCAGCAACCGTTGCTGTACGCCGTCGTGCAGGTCCCGCTCCAGCCGGCGCCGTTCCGCCTCGCCCGCACGCAGCAGCGCCAGCCGGGAGTCGGCGAGTTGCCGGACCCGGGCCCGCAGGTCGGCGGTGAGCCGCTCGTTCTCCAGCGCCAGCCCCGCCGCCGCACAGGTGGCCTCGATCAACTCCGGCTCCTCCGTCAACGCCCGGTCGTGCACGAGTATCGCGACCGGCTCCCCGGCACGGTCGATCCGGGTGACCGCCCGGTCCGTCGCCGCCTCCGCCGGCGGCGTCACCGTACGGCCCTCGATGTCGACGTAGCGGCCGGACTCCGGTGCCCAGTAGCCGATCCGCAGGGTCGGATCGTGCAGGGCCCGGGACAGCGTCTCCGCGATGCCCCCGGTACGCGGTGCGGCGTGCAGCCGGACGACCAGGTCCGCCACCCCACCCCGGTCGACGCGACGACGCAGCAGTCCGGCCAGGTATCCCAGCGGCACCGCCAGCAACCCGAGGTGCAGCCCGACGGTGAGTACCGCGACGTCCCGGCCGGCGATCGTCGCCGGCTTCACCACCACGAACATCGCCACCGCCAGCACGGCGGTGCCGAACATCGGGTTGAGGTAGCGGCGTCGGGTGGTGCTGCTCCGGCGCCAGCGCAGGAGTTGCAGGCCGACCACGGCCGAGCCGCCCAGCAGTACCGCGACGACGGCGATCCCGCCCGCACCGCCGGCCGGCTCGGCCGTACCGGCCAACTCGGCCCCGCCGGTCGGCCCGGCCGCGCCGCTCGCGGACCCGGTTCGCAGCGCGGTCAACGTACCGACCACGGCGACGCCCAGATAGGTCAACCCCACCACCAGGCGCGGTGCCGACGTCGCCAGCCGCCCGGACGGGAAGGCCACCACCAGGTGGGCCAGCACGGCGGCCCAGAGTCCGGCGCGTACCACGGCCAGGCCGTCGGGCAGCGACAGCGGAACGGGAAGCTTGGCGAGCCACCACGCCAGGCCGACGGCGACCAGCAGCGGACCGGTCCGGTTGCCCGGACGTGCCCGCCAGCCGACCAGGCCCGCCACCACGAAGCTCAGGCCCACGCCGATCGCGACCGCCAGCAGCGCACTACCTCCGGACCCGGTGTTGCCGTACCTCGACGGTACCGGTCACCGGTCGAAGGGGCAGGTCCAGGTCGTCTGCGGTGGGCCGCCTGGGATTCGAACCCAGAACCCGCGGATTAAAAGTCCGCTGCTCTGCCGGTTGAGCTAACAGCCCGCTAGCCCGTACAGAGTACCGGACGGTGCCCGGTCTGCCCCGGGGATAACCGGCCGGCGGGCCGCCCGGCCCGGCACCGG
>NZ_JBDJAV010000097.1:0-13815 GCF_039649625.1 Plantactinospora sp. ZYX-F-223
GCGTCCCATCGCGCGGCGGATGCCGTGCCGTTGGCAGGCCTCGGCGAAGTCGCTACTGGTGTACTGGGCGGATTCAACCGGTCGTCGCAATACCTCGTCGGAGAGGTGGAGCGATGGCGTGCGGGCCGAGGCAGAAGCAGGTTCGGGAGTATCGGGGTCAGATGCCTTCGCCGGGGCGTCCGACGGTGGCGTGGCGTGAGGACCGGGTCAAGTTCTGGGCTGCGATCCGATCCGGTGTGATGACTGAGGACGCGGCCTCGGCGGCTGGCGTGTCCTCGCCGGTCGGGATCCGGTGGTTCCGGCACGCTGGCGGCGTGAAGCCTGCGTTGCCGCCGACGGTGTCGGGCCGATATCTGTCGTTCAGTGAACGCGAGGACATCGCGCTGTCGCGGGCGCAGGGCATCGGTGTTCGGGAGATCGCACGCCGCCTCGGCCGGGACCCATCGACGATCTCGCGGGAGTTACGGCGCAACGCCTCGACCAGGACGTACCGGTTGGACTACAAGGCTTCGACCGCGTCCCAGGTCTGCCATCCACACGAGCGCGGCCCTCGCACGCCGCTCACGCAACCATCCCGGACGGCTAAGCACCGTCTTGAAAAGTGGGAACGTGTTGTTGTCCCAGACGTCCGCGATTCGGGCGACAGCCTGCCGATCGAAGTAGCGACCATCGGCCGTTAGTTCCCCGACCCGGGCCACCGACCGGTCTAGCAGCGCGGCGAACATCAACATGGCAGAAGACCCGGTCATGACCACGAAGCCTAAGGACGACCCGACACGCCCATCCAGACCACGGGCCTCGAACCCGACTCATCCGCGATCACGCCCTCTCATCCGAGCCCAGGAGCGTGCGCCGGAGGCCCAACAGGGCCCCTGCGACACTGTAGCGACGTCAGGGATCTCGGTATCCGAACGACCGCCAGGCGCTGGTTCTGCACCGGCTCGTTCACCGGCGACGACGGAACCCACATTCCGTCCGTGGCGCCAAAGACATCTGCCTCGCTCTCGACATCGACGCCGCTCCGAAACACGTCGAAGGCACCCGCGCAAAGCTGAAACGCCTGGTCAGCCGCAACATACTCACCGAGAGTCAGCCCGGAATATTCACTCTCGCCCTGAAACGGGCCTAATCTCCGTAACCGCCCTCTCAAGTCGCGAGGGCCCCGCCGTCCACGGGGAGGAGTACACCGTGGATGTGTGACGCGTCTTCACTGGCAAGGAAGATCACAGCCGCGGCGGTATCCTGCACGCTGCCCGTACGCCTGTCCGGGTTGTTCTCGGCGAGCTTCTCCAGGAGGGGGCGGAGGTCTTCGTTCCCCTCCGTGATGGTGGGTCCGGGGGCGACGGTGTTCACCCGCACGCCGTCGGCGGCCAACTCCGCGGCCCACGACCTCGTCAGCGAGTGCAGGCCTGCCTTGCTGGCACCGTACAGCGAGGTGAACTTGATTCCCTCTACGCCGCCGATCGAGCCTATGTTGATCACCGAGCCGCCGCCGTGCTCCACCATCGCGGGCACCAGGGCCGCCGTCAGAAGGAACGGGGCCTTGATGTTGACCTCCAGCACCTGGTCGATCTGTTCCTCGGTCGACTCTGTCATGGGGTGAGGCGGCACGAGAAAGGCCGCATTGTTGACCAGGATGTCGATCGGCCGACCCGCCAGGGCCGTCGCCTCCTGTGCAAGGCGGCGGACCTCGGAGCCACCCGCAGAGAGGTCTGCCTCGACGAAGTGGGCGATGCCGCCCTCCGCGACGATTCCGTCGACGATCTGAGCACCGCGCTCCGAGCCAAGTCCGGTCACGACGACGATGGCGCCCTCGCGGGCCATCGCCTCCGCCACACCGCGCCCAATTCCGCTCGTCGAGCCTGTGACCAGTGCAGCGCGCCCCTCGAGACGATTCATGCGACTCATGCCAGTACCTCCGGTTGTTGCGGCGATGTCGATGGACGCGGGACGGCTAAACCTCTCGTCGAACCCATCCAAAGTTGCTTGCCCAAGCAAGTATCCAACGACTGCCACGCACAGTAACCGTACTGGGCCCAGCCGGCCAGGTCCGAGCGTTTGGCCGTCTCCCTCGAGCAGCCGCAGCCAACAGGCGTCGAGTCGACCACCCACACGTCGTCGCTCCACAGCGAGGTGTCGGTCGCCAGCATGCGGATCATGCAAGTGATCAGTCCGGACGCGGCCCGTAGCCGCTTGTTGTAGCCGGACTGCTGGGGCGGATACGGGAACAGGTGGCGGAAGTCGCGGCTTGCGCGGCGGATGGCACGAGGACCCCGAGTGGAGGGGCGCGTGAGTGTCAACCCGCCGTTTCACACACCGCGCTTCGTCCTCACCCATCATCCGCGCCCGTCGATCGAGATGGCGGGCGGCACGACCTTCCATTTCATCGACGCTTCGCCGGCCGAGGCGCTCCAGACGGCCCGCGCGGCTGCGGGCGGCCTGGACGTACGCATCGGCGGAGGTCCCACCGTGATCCGTGACTTCCTCGCTGCCGGACTCGTCGACCACATGCACATCGTGGTGGTCCCGATCCTGCTCGGCCGAGGCGTACGCCGCTGGGACGGATTGGAAGGCATCGAGAAGGACTACCAGGTCGAGGCCACCTCCTCGCCCAGCGGAGTCACCCATGTGACGTTCACCCGTGCGGGTGCCTGAACCGCCCCGGTCGAGAAGCCGGGACGGGGCCGCTGCCGGGGGTGGCTGGTCGACCGGGACCCAACGGACCGTGGAACCGCACATGATCGGCGTACCGGAGCGCATGCGAGTGACGTGCCCGGCGGTCGCCGGACCCGCGCGAGCGAAGCGAGCGCCTGAACTGGGCCGGATGGAAGGGGAAGCGCCGTGACCACGATGCTGGAGTTCGGTGCCGACTACTTCTTCAGCCTCAACCGGTACGTGTTCTGCGCTACCCGCTGATCCGCGGGACCAGGGAGCGCGGGATGTCCCGGGACTTGTCGTCGTCAGGGCCGCCGCCACGCGTGCCCGGGCGGGTCGCCGCTGATCGCGACCACCGGTCGTCCCGACGTCGACGACCTCGTTTCCCGCGCCGTCCAGATCGTCCACGAGTCTCCACCACGCCGGTCGTAGCGGATCGGCCCCAGGTAGCGACTCTCAGCCATGAAGTAGGCACACACGGCTTCTCCGCGGTGCGACAATCGCCCGGGAGGCGTGGCGCGTTTCTGAATGGACGAGCCGCCCGCGAGCCGGGGTCAGCTCGGGGTACGGCGAGTTCGCTCCGATAGCGGACCAGGGTGGGCTGCGTGAGGTTTCGGGTGCTGGGACCGATGGAAGTCCAGCTCGACGGTGGCCGGATGGAGCTGGCCGGGTCACGGGAGCAGCGGATCCTCGCGGCCCTGCTGCTCGACACCTGTCAGGTCGTGCCGGTGTCGCGACTGGTCGAGGCGCTCTGGGACGATCGGCCCCCGCCGACCGCGGTCAAGGCCGTTCGCAACTGCGTGTCGACGCTGCGGGGGCGGTTGGCCAGCATGTCTGGACCGGCCGTGCTGATCGCCACCGAGCCAGGCGGGTACGCGCTGCGGATCCGGGACGACGACGTCGACCTGCGGGTCTTCGCCGACCGGGTACGCGCGGGCCGGTCCCTGGCCACGGAGGGGAACCTCGCCGGCGCGGTCACGAAGCTACGGCAGGCGCTGGCGCTGTGGCGCGGGCCAGCCTTCACCGGGGTGACCGGGCGGCTGATCGAGACGACTGCGGCCCGGCTGGACGAGGAGCGCCGCAGGCTGCAGGAGGAGTGCCTGTCGCACGAACTCGCGCTGGGGCGTGGGCCAGAGCTGGTCGACGAGATCGCCGCGCTGATCGCGGAGGAACCGCTGCGGGAACGGGCGCAGGGACAGCTCATGCTCGCCCTGTATCGCGCGGGCCGCCGAGCCGAGGCGCTGGACGTGTACCAACGGGCGCGGCGGCTGCTGGTCCGGGAAGTTGGCATCGAGCCGGGACCGGAGCTGACCGAGTTGCACCGGGCGATTCTCGACGGCGATCGGCGGCTGGGCTCGGTACCGACGATTACCCCGCTCCTGCGGCCGATGCCCGGCCCGCAGCCCCGGCCAGCGCCTGTGCATCCGGTTCCGGCGCAACTGCCGGCGCAGCCGTACGCCTTCACGGGCCGTACCGCGCAGCTCGCCGAGATACTCGGTCTGCTGGAGGCGGCCACCCGATCAGGCACGACGGCGCTGGCGATGCTGTCGGGGACCGCCGGAGTGGGAAAGACGGCGTTGGCCGTCCACTTCGCCCGCCGGGTCGCCGAGCGGTTTCCCGATGGACAGTTGTACGTTGACCTGCGGGGATACCACCCGACTGGTTCTGTGCTGGATCCCGGCGAGGCGGTACGCGGATTCTTGGACGCGTTCGGCGTACCGGCTCGGCAGCTACCGGCCGGTGCCGCCGCTGCGTCGGCCCTGCTGCGTACCCTCCTGGCGGGTCGCCGGGTGCTGATGGTGCTGGACAACGCCCGTGACGCCGAACAGGTCCGGCCACTGCTGCCCGGCGGTCCCGGCTGTCTCACGCTGGTCACCAGCCGCAGTCGGCTGACCGGTTTGGTCGCCAGCGACGGCGCGCATCCACTCACGCTCGGGCTGCTTTCGTCCGACGAGGCGCACCAGTTGCTGACCCGCCGGCTCGGTACGGCGCGGGTGGCCGCCGAGCCACAGGCGGTGGCGGCCATCGTCACCCGGTCCGCCGGACTCCCCCTAGCCCTGGCGATCGTGGCCGCCCGGGCGGCGAGCCATCCCACCTTCCCGCTGTCCGCGATCGCGCAGGAGCTGGAGAAGGCACGCGGCGGGTTGGACGCGTTCACCGGGATCGATGCCAGCACCGACGCACGGTCCGTCTTCTCCTGGTCGTATCAGACCCTGACCGGGCCGGCGGCGCGGCTGTTCCGGCTACTCAGCCTGCACCCCGGCCCGGACCTGGACCTGCTCGCGGCGGCCAGCCTCGCCGGTGTCCCAGCACATCTGGCGCGCGCGCCGCTGGCCGAACTGGCGCACGCGCACCTGATCGCGGAGCACACCCCCGGCCGGTACGCGATGCACGACCTGCTCCGGGCGTATGCGGGGGAACGCGCGCGCGGCGAGGAGACCGAATCCGGGCGGCGGGCCGCGACTCGCCGGATGTTCGACCACTACCTGTACGGCGCCCACACGGCGGACGTCCGGCTGTACCCGCACCGCGACTCGATCCGCCTACCGGACCGGTCCGACGAGGTCACCACGGTGGAGATCAGCGACCGCGAGTCGGCGTGGGCCTGGTTCAGCGCGGAGCACCCGGTCCTGCTCAGTCTCACCCGGCAGCCTGCCAGTGCCGGGCACGAGACCCACGTGTGGCAGTTGGGGTGGTCCCTGACCACATTCCTGGACCGCCGTGGCCACTGGCACGACCAGGCTCTCGTGCAACGTGCCGCACTCCAGGCGGCTCGCCGGCTGCGGGACCGGGACGGCCAGGCCCGGGCCTACCGCAATCTCTCGGTGGCGGACCTGCGGTTGGGGCGGCGCACCGAGGCTCGCCTGCACCTGCGGCGCGCGCTGCGGCTCTACCGCGTGCTCGGCGACCTCGTCGGTCAGGCGCGCACCCTGCTCAACCTGGGTACGGTCGCCGAACACGCCCGCCGGCCGCGGCTCGCCCTGCGCTACGCCGAGCAGGCCCTGGGCCTGTTCCGCGCCGCCGGCCACCGGGCCGGCCAGGGAAACGCGCTGAACAACGTGGGCTGGTACCACATCCAGTTGGGTGACCACGAACAGGCGCTGCGCTGCTGTCGGGAGGCGCTACCGCTGCAGCAGGAGGTCGGCAACCGCTACTGGGAGGCGCACACCTGGGACAGCCTCGGGTACGCCCACCACCAACTGGGCCAGTACCCGCAGGCCACCGAGTGCTACCGCCGGGCCCTGACGCTCTGGCGTGAGGGAGGCGAACGCTACTACGAGGCCACCACCCTGACCCACATAGCTGACACCAGCTTCGCCGAGGGCCAGTCGCGGGCCGCGTACGACATCTGGCGGCGGGCCCTGGAGATCCTCACCGAGCTGGGGCACCCGGACGGCGAGAAGCTCCGGGAGAAATTGCGCGACGGCGGCCCGACCCCGCCAGACCGATCTCCTGGCGACGCAGGCGGGCGACACCTGTCCCGTTGAACGCGAGTGGCGCGCGGATCGAGCGTCTGCACGGCAGACAGACCGCCACGGCCGACGGGCGAGCCCGTGGATGGGGTGTGGACGATCCGTGGACGCTCACGCCGAGACTGATGGTGCGCCGCAATCGGTGAGCGCGTGAAAAGCGAGAAGGGAATCCTTTGGCGAAGCTGCCCTCTGGCGGCTGCCACGGCTCTGGTCTCCAGGGCAGTCCGCCATTGCAAATGCCTCGCGATCGCCTGACGCCCAGCCAGGTGTGGAGGCCCGGCCCTACCCAAACGATGCCGGCGACCGTAGGGAAAGGAAGACGATGCGGTTATCACCACGAACATGCGGAGCAAGACGCAGGTTGGCGAATGTCACGCTATTGGTGATCCTGCTGTCGACAGCAGCACCGACCGGTGCGGCGGCGGGCGCGCCGGCTACGACGGAGAATCTCCAAGCCTGGCAGACGAAGATGGAGCAGGTGGCGGAGCCGTCGGCGACGGGGTGCTTCACCGCCCGCTATCCCAGGCTGGTCTGGCGGGAAACCGCCTGTGTGGCCGCGCCGGCCACCCCGATGGAACCCAGAATCCCCGGACCGACCCCGCTGTCGGTGGGCAGCTACGACCATCTCGTCGCGGAGAGCCCGACCGGGTCGATCTCCCGCGCGGAAGGGACGTTCGAGCAGGTGACCGGGGTGGCGAGCGTTCGCTCACCCATCGAGCTCGGCGGCCCGGACGTGATCAACGCCTACACGCTTCAACTCAACACCAACTACTTCACCACCCCGCTGTGCAATCCGGACAGCGACTCGTGCCAGGGATGGCAACAGTTCATATTCGCCAACGACGGTACCAGCGGCCTGCTGTTCATCGAGTACTGGCTGCTCAACTATGCCAGCGACGACACCACGCCATGCCCGGCCACCTGGAGCACGCACTCCACCCTCGGCGGAATCTCCTGCTACAAGGACACTCCGGCAAAATCTATACCAGTCAATACGCTGATCAAGGACATGAGCAAGTTCGCACTGACCGGTGACATCAGTAAGGCGGACGCCGAGGTCACCTTCACCCCCGATGCCGGGATCACCCTGCACGAGCAGAAGGGCCCGAAGATCCTCGACGTCGGGTCGGATTGGAAACAGGCCGAGTTCAACGTGTTCGGCTACGGCAACGGGACCCAGGCCACCTTCAACTCCGGCGCGTCAACTCGGGTCCGTACGAGGATCGACTACGGCGGGACCGTCGAGCCCAACTGCGTGACCGCCGGCTTCACCGCCGAGAGCAACAACCTCTTCCTGGGTGACCTCGCGACGAACCCGCCGGCCCCGCCCAAGGTCGGACCTCCGCCCGCCACCGCTGGCCCGGCTCTCATCTTCTACGAGAAGAGTGGGTCGGGCATCCTGACCGCCGAATGCAGCAGGGCCGTGACTGTTGGCGACACCCATCAGGCCACGTTCGCCGGTCTGCTGTACGACTTCCAGGCGTCGGGCGACTTCGTCGAGGCGCAGGTCGGCCCCGCGTTCGAGGTCCAGAGCCGGAAGGTGTCCGGTGCGCCGAGCTGGCCCAACACCTCGGTCAACCGATCAGCCGCCGTCAGGATGGGTAACACCACGGTGGCGGTGTGCGAGGGAACGCGTCTGATCGTGGACGGGGCACCCGCCGCCCTGCCCCCGGGCGGGTCGGTGACCCTGCCCTCCGGGGTGCGGATCCAGCGCGCCGGAAACATTCATTACGTCAGAGACGCGTCCGGTAACGGGATGCGTGTCGAGTTGAGGGGCGCCTACATCGATCTGCACGTCGGCCTCGGCCGGTGGCCGACGACGGTGCGCGGCCTGTTGGGCAACCCCAACAACGACCCTACCCGGCTCGAAGCCAGGGACGGCGCCCAGTTCGTCGTGCCGAGCTCATTCAACACCCAGTTCTTCAACTTCCTGTACAACAGGTTCGGCCCCAGTTGGCGGGTCCCGGCCACCTCGTCGCTGCTCGCTCCCTGCAACACAGTCACCCCGGGCAACCCGACCGCGCCGTTCTTCGCCCGTGACCTGCCCTGGGAGCTGCGGCAGTCGGCGGAGTTGGGCTGCCGCCAGGCCGGGGTCGCGCAGGCATGGCTGGACACCTGCACCTTGGACGTCGCCGTGCTCGGCACGACGTCGGCCGCGGCCGTCTACGTCGGACGCGGGGCCCCGATCGTCGACGGTAACCGTACCCCGCCAGATTGTGCACCGGCCGGCTGTCGAGAATCTCGCCACCCTTTTGCGCAGCCCGCTGAAAGCGATTAGTGCCGGTAAGACACGCCGGGGATGCCCCAGTTGGCTGGGGCATCCCCGCCACGGCTACGCCCGTGTCCGTGTCGATGGGGCGCGGCAATCGCCGCCCCTCATCGTCACTCCGATTGCGGATCACCTGCCAGCGATTTCGGAGGTTCACCTGTGCTACCACGCGATGAGCACGACAACATCAGCCGTTCCGCGCGGGCCGGACGGCCACGGCGGTCTGCCGGATCGATCGGCCGAGGTGCCGCCGCCGCGCTGGTCGCGGTCATGGCACTGCCGGGCGCGGCCCAGGCCGACGTACCCAAGCCTGCGGAGCCAGCCCAGGTCCAACCCGCCTCCGGCGGCCAGACGCAGGACACCGATCCGGCGCCGAAGCCGCTGTTGCCGTCCCAGAAGGAGCCCGGCCCGAAGCCCCGACCGGACGGCCCGAGCACCAACATCGTCGGCGGATCCCCGGCCGCCGCGGGCGAGTTCCCCTACTTCGTATCGCTGCAAAGATCCACCGGGGGAGCCTTCTGCGGTGGCTCCCTCATGTCGACCACGAAGGTGCTCACCGCGGCACACTGCGTCGACGGCGGCGTGAACCCGGCCAGCATCCAGGTCAGCATCGGCGGAACCACCCTGGTTCCCAGTAACGGCGTCGTCCGGAACATCAGCGCGGTCACGGTCCATCCGGACTGGGACCCGGACACTTTCCAGAACGACGCGGCGGTCCTGACCCTGGCGACCCCCATCGTCCGGACCGACCCGGACGTGCAGTGGCTGCGGCTGGCGCGCGGCAACGAGCTCGGCCTGGTCGATCCGGGCGACACCTCGACGGTGATCGGCCACGGCCGCGTCTGCTCAGGCTGCGCGGCGTCGAACCAGCTCCTCAAGGTGGCGGTGCCCGTCCAGTCCGACGCGACGATGTCGACGGCGTACGGCGCGTCGTTCCACGGTCCGACAATGGTCGGCGCTGGTCCGCTCTCCGGGGGGAAGGACTCCTGCCAGGGCGACTCCGGCGGCCCACTGCTGATCACGTCGACCCCGCAGGACATCCAGATCGGCAACGTGAGCTGGGGCTTCGGCTGCGCCGAGCCCAACTACCCCGGCGTTTACGGCGAGCTCTACCAGGGCGCCATGGCGACCTTCGTCAACGGCCAGGTCTCCCGCCCGTCCCACGACCAATTCACCGCCGCGGCCACGCTCGGCGGCAACGCCGGATCAGTCGTCGGTACCAATGAGAACGCCACGGTGGATCCGGCCGAACCAGCGGGCGAGACCACCGTCTGGTACAGCTGGACACCCACGGTCAGCGGCAACGCCAAGATCGCGGTCAACCAGCATGGTTTCGACTCGAAACTGCACGTCTACACCGGCTCGTCCTTGTCGGCGCTGACGCAGGTGGCGTTCAACGACGACGCCAACGGCACGCTGCAGTCCGAGGTCGAGTTTCCCGCCGTGGCCGGCACCACGTACCGGGTGCGGGTGGACGGCTACGGATTCGACTATGGCAGGTACCGGCTCGGCTACGGCGTCAACCGGCCGGCCAACGACAACTTCGCCGGCTCCCAGTTGCTCACCAGCCCGTTCGGTACGGTCGCCGCGAGCACGGCCAACGCCACCGGAGAGGCCGGCGAGCCTAGCGAGGGGACGGGGTGGGCGGACGCGACACTGTGGTACACGTGGGTGGCGCCGGAGTCGGGCATCGCGCGTTTCACCACGTACGGATCCAAGTTCGACACCACTCTGGCCGCCTATACCGGTGACTTTCTGCCCGAGCTCATCGTGGCGGCACACAGCGACGACTTCAACGACACGTTACAGTCGTTGATCTCCTTCGCCGTGACGGCCACGTCGGTCTACCGGATCCAGGTGGGTGGCTACGACAGCCAACGGGGCGATCTCCGCCTTCAGTACAGCGTCAACCCGGAGGCCAACGACCTGTACTCCACCGGGCAGGTCATCAGCGGCGGCTCCGGAACGGTCGCCGGGTCGAACAACCGGGCTATCGCCGAGCCCGGTGAGCCGGCCTTCGAATCGACCCCCGAAACCAGCATCTGGTACCGCTGGACCGCGCCGAGCACAGGCACCGTCCAATTCCGTACATGTGGGTCAAACTTCGACACCACCCTGGCGGCAGCCACCGGCACGGCCATCACCGGGCTGACCGAGATCGCGTCGAACGACAACTCCACCTGCGGGTCTCAGTCGATCATCAGCTTTGCCGCGACGGCGGCGCAGACGTACTACATCTGGGTCGACGGGATCGACGCCGCCCGGGGCGACGTCGTGCTGTCCTGGAGCTGACGCCAGGAGGAAGCCACCGAACTGGCGCACGCCGGCGGTGTCGCGCGACCGTACGCGACACTGCCGGCGTGCCAGCTCAACCGGGGTTGGGGCCACCGGACACGCGCGGGCACCGACCTAATCTGCAAAAGATGGTTTGTGCAAATGGTCTTTTGCGTTATGGCGAGGTCATGCCCGCTTCTCTCGTGGCGCCCGGCCCAGACCTGGACTCGGCCTTCGCCGCCCTCGGTGACCCCGTCCGTCGCGCCTTGGTGACTCGTCTCGCGCAGGGTGACGCCACGGTGGGAGAGCTGCTTCGCCCGGTGGCTGCTCCTCCCGACACACGGCCGCCGACCCACATGATGCTCAACCAGATGCACGCACCTCGGTGCAACCGACTCCGGCGAGCAGCGCCCGCCGTCGATTTCGGTGACGAGCGGATCGCGGCTTTTCCGCATAGGGATGTGTCACAGGTGTGCGCCGCCGGTGGCGTCGAGATGCTGGCCGGTGACCCAGCGGGCCTCGTCGGAAGCGAGGAAGGCCACCACGTCGGCGATGTCGGCGGGTTGGCCGACCCGGTTGAACGCGGAGAAGGAGCCCCAGAAAGCGAGTTGTTCAGGGTTGTCCCGCAGCCAGACGGCGTTGCTGTCCACGTCGACGATGCCAGGGACCACCGAGTTGACCGTGATACCGCGTTCGCCGAGCTGCTTGGCGAGGGTGAAGGTGAGAGTGTGGATGGCGCCCTTGGTCAGCGAGTAGGTGATCATCGCCGGTGCGGCGATGCGGGTGACGCCGGAGGAGATGTTGATGACCCGGCCGTTGTTCCGCAACTGGTTCAGGGCCTGCTGAAGGATGAAGAACGGGGCTTTCACGTTTACGGCGACGATCTTGTCGAATTCGGCCTCGGTCGTGCGGGCGAGGTCGTTGGAGCTCGCGATGCCGGCGTTGTTGACCACAATGTCGACGCCCGGTTCGGCGCCGGATTCGGTGAGGCCGGCGTCGAAGGCGGACCACAGCGCCTGTGCGTCGCCGGGTACACCCAGTTCAGCGCGGACCGCGAACGCGCGGCCGCCGGCTCCGGTGATGGCGGTGACGGTGTCGTTCGCGGCCGCCTCGTTGGTGCCGTAGTGGACGGCGACGAGGGCGCCGTCCGCCGCGAGTCGTGTGGCGATTGCCCGACCGATGCCTCGGCTGCCGCCCGTGACCAGAGCGGTCTTGCCGTTGAGCAGTGCCATGATGCCGAGTGACCTTTCTGTAGTAATCACTATGTATTGCCTGGACATCAGGCTAGCGAGCGCTATAGAATGTGTCAATGGCCAATGATCGTCCCCGCCGGCGTGGCCGGCCCCGAGCCTTCGATCGGGACCAGGCCCTGTTGACGGCGCTGCACAAGTTCTGGCAACGCGGCTTCGAGCCGGTGTCGGTGGCCGAACTCACCGCGGCCATGGGCATCACGCCACCCAGCCTCTACGCGGCGTTCGGCGACAAGAAGACTCTGTTCCGCGAGGTGGTCGAGCGCTATCAGCAGACTCACGGCGCGTTCTTCGCGACGGCACTCGCGGCGGAGGAGTCCGTGCGCGACGGTGTCGCCCGCGCGCTACGCGCCGCTGCGGTGGAGTACACCCGGCCCGAGCATCCACCTGGTTGCCTCGTCATCAGCGCGGCCGTCAACTGCACCGCAGCATCGGCTGACATCACCGAACTGCTGCGCGCCCAACGGACCGCCAACATCACCGCGCTGCGAAAGCGGATCGAGGCCGATGTCGCCGACGGCCGGCTGCCCGCCGGCACCGACGCCGGCCGTCTGGCCGTCCTCGTCGGCGTCATCCTGCAAGGCATGTCCCAGCACGCGCGCGACGGCGCCGGCACGGATGAGCTTCTCGCCGTTGCCGAAGCCGCTATGCTCACCTGGCCCGCGAAGATCGACGCGTAACCGTTTACACGCTGCGCATGATCCGATATCCGCTCATCGGCAGTTCCGGGCGCCGGTCAGACCGCCTCCACGTGACCGTGCGTGACGCGCGGATCGCGGCTACGAGCGTGCGTCTGTCAGCCATCATGTGCGGATGGCAGCAGACATCTCGACCACGCCCTTGAGCGATGCGGAGATGGAACAGCTCGTCGAGTTCCTCGCCCGGTACGTCAACACCGAGCTCGACCAGTTTGAGCATTGGCGGGTCGAGTCAGCCTACGGACCCGCGTTCATCGACATCTCACGCCACGCGTCGCACGACGCCCACTGGGCGATCTGGCCATTGCCCGCTTCCGTCGGCAAGGAGTCCTGAACGACAGCGCGTGCTCACCGGCTCGGCATGAAGTCTTCCGACCATGCGCCCGCCGCTTCGGTCAACGCCCAGGCTCCTTTCCGGTAGTGGCTCCTTCCACCCGAGTGGATGACCCACGAAGATCAACCACAAGAGCGGAACCGAGCCGGCCGTTCCATGCTGACTAGGATGCGGCGATGCAGATCTCCATGTGGGTCCCCTACGACGAGAAGCGACTACGGCGCACGCTCCGGTTCCTCCTCCGTCCGCAGCTGAACTCCGTCCGCATCCTGGGCGGAGTGCTGATCGTCCTCGGCCTCGCCCTGGTGGCACTGGAGCCCTCGATGCCGATGGCCTACGGGGCTTTGGTCCTCGGACTGCTGTTCGTGGTCGCGATCGCACCGATCACGGTGGCTCGGTCGGTGCGTATGCAGTCCGACGTCATCAAGGACGGGTTTCACATGACGCTGGACGACGAGTGGGTCACGGTGGCCAACCCGCTCGCCGAGTCGCGGTTTCGGTGGGCCGGCCTCGGCCGCGTCATCGAGACCCCCGAGGTCTGGTACATCATGTTCGGCAAGATCCAGGCGATCACGATCCCGAAGGACCTGTTGACCGAGGAGCAGCGGGCCGAGTTCGCCGCGTTCGTCAACGGGTTGCAACCCGCCTGGAAGTGACCGCCGCCCATGGCGAAACAGTCACGAGCCAAGACGATGGGGCCGCGAGCCGGCCGATCGTCGGGTTCGGCGCAGGCGAGCTTGACTACCCCGCCCTGAGCACGTCGTCGAGCGGCCAGGCGCGGCGCAGCATAAGCAGCCCGCGACCGTACGAAGGCGCTGGTGTTCGTCGCACAGTGAACCCGACAGGGCGGTGTACAGCGCCG
>NZ_JBDJAV010000098.1:0-13618 GCF_039649625.1 Plantactinospora sp. ZYX-F-223
TCGAGATTGAGCCGATGTCCCACCAAGCCGCCTCCACCGGGCTAAGCCGTCGCACAGACTCATAGCCAGCGCGGAACTGCGCGCGCACCGCGACCGACACCGGGCCCCAGTCGTGGTAGCGGGTGCCGAGCAGGACCGCCGACGGCCCGCCCCTCGACGGAGGGACGGGTGGGCCGCCGGTCCTGTCTATGCTCAGGCCCATGGCACTGGAATGGGAACAGATCATCGTCGACTCCGCCAACCCCGTCGCTCTCGGGCGCTGGTGGGCCGAGGCTCTCGGCTGGGTAGTGGTCGACGAATCCGAGGAGATCATCGAGATCCGGCCTGAGCCGGACCAGATGCCGGGGCTGCTCTTCGTGCCTGTCCCCGAGGGCAAGGCGTCGAAAAACCGGCTCCACCCCGACTTCCGCCCCGACGACCAGGAGGCCGAGGTCGCCCGGCTGCTCTCCCTCGGTGCCCGGCGCGCCGACACCGTGCAGGACGAGCAGCACTGGGTGACCCTCCTCGACCCGGAGGGCAACGAGTTCTGCGTCCTGAGTGAGCGAAAGGGCTGAGCGGAAGCACTGGCGGAAGCGCTGAGCGTAGGCCGGGCAGGTGTCCGGGGCCCGACGCCCGCAGCAACACGGACAGAATTGACACGGAAGCCGGATGGCGGTGGCGCTGCGAGCGCTGGCGAGCCTGCTGGACGCCCCCGACCGCGCGACGGGCGGCGCCGCCGGCCGGCCAGCCGGTGCCGCGGAGGCCCGCCGGTCGCCGGCGGGCCTCCGCGGGACTGGGCGATGAGCAGAACCGGAAGCCCTGGGTGACCGGACCGCCGCATCCCCGGCCGCGCCGACTAGGCGACGCCGCTGAGTAGCTGCCTCGCCATAACGATGCGCTGGACCTGGTCGGTGCCCTCCTAGATCTGACACCTGGTTCGCCGCTCGTTAACGGCACCCCCACACCGTGCCTACGGTGTCACCGAGCCGACGGCTCATCGCTTATCACCGCCTGGCACCCGCGCCCCACTCCTGGGCAAGAATCCACTCGATCGAGTGAAGTGCAGATAAGGCCGAGCAGTGCGCCCGGCTGCCGCTGGCGTTACGGGTGGCGGCCGAGCTGGTGGTGGCCCGGCCGGACAGTACGCTCGCCGAGTTGGTGACGGAGCTGGCCGACCGCCAGGCCCGGCTGGAGCTGCTCGATGCCGGCAGCGACCCGTACGGGCCGTACGGGAGGTCTTCTCCTGGTCGATCCAGCAGGTACCCCTGGATGCCGCGCGTACGTTCCGGCTGCTGGGCCTGCATCCCGGCCCCGACCTGGACCCGTACGCGGTCGCGGCGCTGACCGGCGCCGGCCTCGACCAGGCGCGCCGGACCCTGACGTTGCTCGCCCGCGCCCACCTGGTGCACCGGGGCGGTCGTGGCCGGTACGGCATGCACGACCTACTGCGCGCGTACGCCGCCCATCTGGCGGCCGGCGAGGAAACCGCCCAGCAGCGCCAGGCCGCCCCGCAACGGCTCCTCGGCTACTACCAGGCGGCCACGGTGTCCGCGACGAACACCCTCTACCCGGCTAACGCGAGCCACATGCCCGAGGTCGTCGCATCGATCACTCCCATTCCGGGGTTCGCCGATCCAGACAGCGCCTACGCCTGGTTGGAGGACGAACGGTTCTGCCTGGTCGCGGCGGCGGCGAAGCGTCAGGGACTGCCGCAGGTGGTCGGCGGCCAGCGCCCGTCTCGCCGCACTCACCAGCGATTGCGAGCGATCCGTCATCGACGCATCCGACCCCGACGCACCTCCGAGTCGATTCTCAGCCACGCGTCGCCGTGGAGCCTGAGCGCGCCCTACTCGTCACGTCTTCGTAGCGGTCGACACGGCGGGCTGACCGGGCATCCACCGATCGGTTGATCGGCGTACCCATCGCGTCCCGCGCCGGCGGTGGCTGCGTGGTCGATTCGGCGCCGGACCACGGACGGCACGCTTTTCGGTATGGCAATCATCGAGGTAGACGGCCTCGTCAAGCGCTACGGCGAGCACACCGCGGTGGACGGGGTCAGCTTCGCCGTCCAGCCGGGCGAGATCTTCGGCATCCTGGGCCCCAACGGGGCGGGCAAGACCACCACCGTCGAGTGCGTCGAGGGGTTACGGACCCCGGACGGTGGCGCCATCCGGGTCTGCGGCATCGACCCGCGACGCGACACCGGTGAGCTGCGGCAGTTGCTCGGTGCGCAGCTCCAGCAGAGCGAGCTGCCCGACAAGCTCAAGGTCGGCGAGGCGATGGAGTTGTTCAGCTCCTTCTATCGCGCCCCGGCCGACTGGCGGGATCTGGTCGACACCCTGCGGCTCACCGACAAACTCGGCACGCAGTTCCGGCGGTTGTCCGGCGGGCAGAAGCAGCGGCTGTCGATCGCGCTCGCGCTGGTCGGCAACCCGAGGGTGGCGGTACTCGACGAGCTCACCACCGGCCTGGACCCGCAGGCGCGACGCGACACCTGGGACCTGATCGAGGACATCCGCGACCGGGGCGTGACGATCCTGCTGGTCACGCACTTCATGGAGGAGGCGGAACGGCTCTGCGACCGGCTCGCCGTGATCGACTCGGGTCGGCTCGTCGCGCTCGATTCCCCGGCCGGGCTCGTTTCGAGGGTCGACGATCGGCAGCGCATCCGGTTCCGGCCGTCGGCGCCGCTGGATCACGCCGTGCTGACCGCCTTGCCCGAGGTCACGTCGGTGGAGCGGGCCGGCAGCCAGCTCGTGGTCACCGGTACCGGAAACCTGCTGCTCGCGGTGACCAGCGTGCTCGCCCGCAACCAGGTCGTCGCCGCCGACCTGCGGGTCGAGCAGACCTCGCTGGAAGACGCCTTCGTCGCGCTCACCGGCCGACCCTTCGAAGCCTGAGGAGACCACCTTGTCCGCCCTGTCCCGGCTTACCGCCACCGAAACCAAACTGTTCCTCCGCGAGCCCATGATCGTGTTCTTCGCGCTCGCGTTCCCCCCGATCCTGCTCGGCATCTTCGGGGCGGTACCGCCGTTCCGGGAACCCGACCAGTCCCTCGGCGGCCTGCGGGTGATCGACCTGTACGTGCCGATCATCGTCGCGATGAGCCTCGCCATGTTCGCGCTCAACGGCCTGTCCCAGCTCTTCGCCACCTACCGGGAAAAGGGTGTGCTGCGGCGCATGCGGACCACCCCGGTCAAGCCCGCGATGATGCTCGGCGCGCAGCTACTGATGTCCACCATCATGTCCGTGGGCACCATGGCGGTCGTGCTGGCCGTCGGCCGGCTGGCGTTCGACGTACGCCTGCCCCGGCAGATTCCGGCCTACCTGCTCGGCTACGTGCTGGCGGCGCTGGCGATGTTCGCGATCGGTCTGCTCGTCGCCTCGCGCGCGCCGAGCGGCAGGAGTGCCGGCGCGATCGGGACCGTACTCTTCTTCCCGATCGTGTTCTTCGCCGGCCTCTGGATACCACGCGACAGCATGAACGACGTGCTGCGGACGATCAGCGACTTCAGCCCGCTCGGCTCCGCCGTGCAATCGTTGCAGGACGCGACGGCCGGGCACTGGCCGCAGCCGCTGCACCTGGCTGTCATGCTGGGCTGGACGATCGTGGCCGGTGGGCTGGCCGCGCGGTACTTCCGCTGGGAGTAGGTCGCTGAGCGTCGAGGAGTAGGTCGTGAGCATCGAGGCCGAGCTGCGTGCGGAGTTCGACCGCTGGGAGCGCAGGGAGATCGCGCTCTTCAATGTCCTCCCATACCTCCTCCTGGCGGGCAGCATCCTCCTCACGCTGCTGCGGCCGGCCTGGGACGGACCGATGCACGTCTCGGCGGTGCTCGGGCTCGCGCTCGCGACCGTGCTCTGGATGCTCTGTTTCCACACCCTCCACCCGGAGTGGCACCAGAATGCCCCGCTGATGGGCCTCTACTACACGGGCCTGATGGTGCTGGCCGCCGGCCTGGTGGCGATCGCGCCCTTCTTCACCCTCTTCGCCTTCGTCGGCTACCCGCAGGCGTTCCTGTACCTCAAAGGCCGCTGGCGCTATGCCGGCGTCGCGGCCACGGCACTGATCTCGGCGGTGGGGTACCTGGGTGGAGCGGCCGACCTCACCGCCGGGGCGTGGCCGGAATGGATCGCCGTCAGCCTGGTCAGCATCGTGCTGGCCGGCGCCTTCTTCTACTTCGCCGAGCTGGCCGACCAGCGCAACCACAAGCAGAAGCGGGCGCTCGTCGAGCTGCACGAGGCCAATGTCAAGCTGGAGGCGGCGCTGGAGGAGAACGCCGGCCTGCACGCCCAGTTGCTGGTCCAGGCCCGCGAGGCCGGGGTGCTCGACGAGCGGCAGCGGATGGCCCGGGAGATCCACGACACCCTCGCCCAGGGGCTCGCCGGCATCCTCACCCAGCTCCAGGCCGCCGAGCAGACCCTGGACGATCCGTCGGCGGCACGCCGGTACGTGACGAACGCGATGAACCTGGCCCGGGAAAGCCTCACCGAGGCACGCCGTACGGTGCACGCGGTGGAGCCGGCGATGCTCGCCGAGGCCCGGCTGCCGGATGCGATCAACGACGTGGCCAGGCGCTGGGCAGAGGTGCACCACATCGACACGGTGCTGACCACCACCGGCAACGCCCGGCCGATGCACACAGACGTCGAGGTGGCACTGTTACGGACCGCGCAGGAGGCACTCGCCAACGTGGCGAAACACGCCAGGGCCAGCCGGGTCGGCTTGACTTTGTCGTACATGGAGGACCTGGTGACCCTTGACGTACGGGACGACGGAATCGGCTTCGAGCCCGGCGCCAACCGGGCCAGCGCCGCCCCGAACGGAGGGTTCGGGCTCGCCGGCATGCGGCAGCGGGTGCAGCGCCTCGCCGGCCGGTTGGACATCGAGTCCGAGCCGGGTGGCGGCACGGCGGTCTCGGCGGTCGTGCCGGCCATCCCCGCCGGAGGTGCGGATTGATATCGCTGCTGATCGTCGACGACCACCCGGTGGTGCGGGACGGGTTGCGGGGCATGTTCAGCGCCGACCCGCGCTTCGAGGTGCTCGGCGAGGCCGGTGACGGTGCCGAGGCCATCGCCGCCGGGGAGAAGCTCCGACCCGACGTGATCCTGATGGATCTGCGGATGCCGGGAACCGACGGGGTCACCGCGATCAGGGAACTGGCCAGCCGGGGTGTGCCGGCCCGGGTCCTGGTGCTCACCACGTACGACACCGACAGCGACGTACTGCCCGCGATCGAGGCCGGCGCCACCGGGTACCTGTTGAAAGACGCGCCGCGGGAGGAGCTGTTCCGCGCGGTCGAGGCGGCCGCGCGCGGACAGGCGGTCCTCTCCCCCGCCGTCGCGACCCGGCTGATGGGCCAGATCCGCCAGCCGGCCACGGAGCCGCTGTCGCAGCGTGAACTGGAGGTCCTGGAGCTGATCGCCCAGGGTTCGACCAATCGCGAGGCCGCCCGACAACTCTTCATCAGCGAGGCGACGGTCAAAACCCACCTGCTGCACGTGTACGCGAAACTCGGCGTCAACGATCGGGCGGCGGCCGTGGCCACCGCCTTCTCCCGTGGCTACCTCACACCACGCGGCTGACGGCGATCATGATCGGAAATTGCATCGCCGCGCGTCGATGCTGCAAGTACGCTGCCAGCACCGTCCGGCCACCGCCGGGCGGAAGGCACAGGCGACCGGTGAGGGAGAACTATGCGCTGGCGTAGCGGGGCATCGGGTCTACTCGTACTGTCAATGATGGTGAGTGTGGCGGTAGCCGTCGGGATGAGCCCGGGTGCGGCCTCGGCCGACCGGGCGAAGGCGTCCGCCGTTTCATACTGGCTCCTCAACGGCCACAGCCAAAAGTGCGCGACGGTGCAGGGAGCATCCACTACGGCCGGGGCTCCGGTCATCCAGTACGAGTGCGAGTTCACCGGTCCCGCCCCCTACAACGGGGAGTGGTTCATCGAAGCCGTAGGCACCGGCAACACCGTCCATATCCGCAACCGCCACAGCAACCAGTGCCTCGTCGTCGAGGGAGCGAGCCGGGCAAGCGGGGCGGCAATCGTCCAGTGGCCGTGTGCGCTCGTCCGGGAGCCAGCCCCGTACAACGAGGAGTGGACGATCGAACATCTGGCCACGGGCTGGGCCCACGTCCGCAACTACCACAGCGACATGTGCCTCGTAGTCAAGGGGGCGGGTACGGCCAACAACGTCCCGCTCATCCAGTACCCGTGCGGGACCTTCCAAGAACCCGCGCCGTACAACGAGGAATGGCTGATCTGACCCGGGCGCGACCACGATAGCCCGGACCCGGTGCGGGGAGGGTCCTGCCTCCCGCACCGGGTTGCCGTCATCCTTATCCGGATGCGTGCCGACTCGCGCCGAGCACCCACCGAATGCGATCATCGTCTTCATGGTGATGATCAGAGAGATCGATGGCGCGTAGGTCGTCGGCGGCGGTGCGGGCAGGGCTTTCCCGCCGGGGTGAAAGCCGCACGACCACGGCGATCGATGGGCTGAGCGCCGGAACCGTCAGGCAGATCGCGACCGTCGAGCGTGCCCGTCTGTGGCCCGGTGCAGTCGCTGCTGCTCTGGCGGCGTGGAGAAGCACCGTTCATGGGTCGTCCGCACGACTGCTCCAGGACGCCGCTAACGCGGGCTGTCCCTGTTGTGACCCACTCGAGCACCGCGACGTGCTGGAGCAAGCCTTGACGGCGCTCGGCCCGCGGGCGCGCCGGGAGGTGCAGCGGATACTCGGTCCGTTGGACGAGGTGTTTCAACGTCGCACACATCATGACCCGATGGCAGCGGCCGGGATGCCGTGGTGGCGTAGGCGTACATGATGTAGCCACCGCACATCCCTTCCGGCGGACATGACCTGCATCAGACGGGATGGTTACGGCAAAGCGCCTTGTCAGCCATTCGGTCTCGCGACTTCGAAAAGCCGAGCCAACTCATCATCCAATTGTTCCACGATGGCATATCCTTCCTGGCTCGGCAGTGGGAGCTGGAACAAGAACGACGTCCCGATTACGGTTCTCACGACCTCGTCGCCGGACCGTAGGCACTCATTGAGAAAATTGAGCACCCCCCGCCAGTCGAGTTGGTCACCACCCGCGCCATCGCCGGGGTTGGCGACGTACGCAGCAACCACCTTGCGCGTCACCTCCACCCCGAAAAAGACGTGTGCAAGGAACTCTTCCGGATCATGATAGTAGAAGTCGAGGTTCTCCCCCAGGATAGGGAAGTTCTCGACGAGATCGAGGGCGAAGCGTTCCTCAGCCCCTGTCATTTCCCACCACCACCTCCGTCACCTGCCGTTCCCAGGTCCGCCGTCACAATTGGATCCGACGCGCCCACCAGCCTGGCGGGGGTTCACGTCCACTTCTCGGCCGTCCTCATGATCAGTTCCAAGCTCTGGACACTGGGCGGAGCGTAGTCCGGGACCGGCAGCAGCCGTACGAGGGATGCGCCTATTTCTCGTCGACGGTGCGGAAGCGTGCGGTGCACGGCGAGCCTGGTCGCAGACTCGCCGTGCACCGGGCCGGTATCGCTGACGGAGGTTACGGGCGCCGCCGGGTCCGCCGGGGCGGGGACCGATCTGGTACGCCTGCCGCCACTTCCCGGCCTTTGGCAGCCGAGTTCCGTGCGGAGTGGCAGCCGGCTGGTGCCCGCGCAGGCCGGTGCTCAGCCGGTCTTGGCCAGCGGGGCCTTGCCGGTCGTACCCTCCGGCATCAGCTCCTCGGCGGCCTTGAGCTGCTCGGCGGTGACGTTCGGGCGGCCGAAGATCCGGACCGCCTCGTAGTAGATCGTCGCCAGGCCGTAGCAGGGCGGCCGCAGCGCGTCGGAGTAGGTCGCGCAGACCCGCTGCATGTCGCCGTAGAAGGCGAGGTCGAGGCGGTCCTTGTTCTCCGGGAACCGCTGGGCCGCCTTGTAGTTGCGGTAACCGAAGTCGTGGCGGATGCAGGAGAGCTCGAAGGCGAACCCGAGCGGGTTGTCCGGAGCCCCGGTGCAGCCGTCGTTGGACCAGTCGAACATGTACGCGGACAGGAGCGCCTGGTTCTGCCGGGCCGCGTCCCAGGTGGCATAGCTGTCGGAACCGGGCTGCGTCAGGCTCGCCAGCACCGCCAGCCGGTTCGGGGCAAGCCCGGTGCCGAAGACTCCGGACCCGACCGATACCGAAATGGTTGGGGTGCCGAGGCCGGCGCACGAGCTCAGGTAGCGCTGCCCAGCCGGCAGTGCGAAGCAGCCAGCCCACGGTGCTCCGTCCAGCGTCTGCAACGCCAGATTGAACCCGACCTCCAGCTGGCTACCACCGTCGTAGACCCGACCGTCGATCAGCACCGCACCGAGGCTGTAGCCGTAGTAGTCATTGCCGAAGCTGAACACACCAGCGGCCGCGACGACCTGCCCGTCGTACGGGGAGCCGGTGGTCCGTTCGATCAGGTACGCCTGGCCGGCGCCCGCGAGGTAGAAGTTGCAGACGATCTCTGCCAGGTAGTCGATCCGCACGTCGAGGCCGACCCGGGTCACGTATCCGCTGATGTACGGCGTGCACCCCGGGGCTTCTGCTCGGGTGCCGTCGACCCTGCGCAGGGCCGCACCCGCGTCCTTCGTACCCAGGTTCATCGCGGGGCTGTCCAGCTTGCGCAGCGCCCGCTGTGGGCCCGCGGGTCGCTTGGCGGCGTCCGGCGCCGCCTTGGACACGCCGGCCGGAGCTGCGGCTGCCAGGCCGGGCAGGTCCGGCGCGGCGCGACCCGCTGGCGCCTCGGCGTGCGCCGGTAGGGTGTTTACCAACGCCCCGACCAGCGCAAGCGTCAACGCCAACGTCATCGCCGATCCCCGGCCGATGATCCGTGCAGTGCCTATCCGTTTCACTGTCGCCCCCCATTGCTGGTGTCGGTTTCGGACAAGCTCCCAGCGCCGACTGAAGGGAGATTGGACGCCGGCTGGAGGCGGTTACGGCGGGCGGCGCTCTGGTCGCTCGGTCGCGGCGTGCTCACTGTGCGGCCGGCGGCCGTGCCAGGTCAACCCTTCACGGCTCCGGTCAGCCCTCCGACGATCCGGCGCTGGAACAGGCTGAAGAACAGCAACGCCGGGAGCATCGACAGGGAAGTGAACGCCAGGACCTTGGCCGTGTCGACCGAGTACTGCGACGCGAAGGCCTGCACACCGAGGGGCAGCGTAAAGGTTTCCTCCCGGTTGAGGATGAAGAGCGGCAGCAGGTAGCTGTTCCAGCTCGCGATGAAGGTCAGGATGGCCACGGTAATGACGCCGGGCCTGGAGAGCGGAAGCACCATGCGCCAGAAGAAGCCCAGTCGGCTACAGCCGTCGATCGACGCCGCCTCCTGGATCTCGTCCGGGATGGCCCGCACGAACGGGACCAGGATGATGATCGTCATCGGGATGGCGAACCCGATCTGCGGCAGGATCACCCCGGGCAGCGTGTTCATCAGTCCGAGGGTCCTGACCAGGATGTAGAGCGGGGTGATCGCCACGGTGAGCGGGAACATCAGGCCGGCGGCGAAGAGCGAGTACATCGCCCCTCGGCCGCGGAACCGATAACGGGCCAGGATGAAGCTCGTCATGAGGCCCAGGGTGACCACGCCTGCGGTGGTACATCCGGCGACGATGGTGGAGTTGAGCACCTGTTGCCAGAACACCCCGCCGGTCAGCACGTCGAGGTAGTTGCCGGCCTGCCAGGGGCTCGGCCACCCCGCCGGGTCGGTGGTGATCTGCGCGTTCGTGCGGAAGCCGCCCAGGACGATGTAGACGACCGGGGCCAGCATCGCTCCGATGAGCAGCAACGCGACGAAATACACGGCCGGGCTTCCCCAGGCCGTCCTCCGGCTGGCCCGGGTCGGCCTGCGCGCGGCTACGGCGGTCGCGGCCATCAGTTCCTCCCTCCGGTGATCGCGCCCTCGGTGTCACGGCGCAGGACGAACCGTTGGTAGACCAGCGCGGCGACGAGCGAGACGAAGAACAGGACCACGGCCACGGCGTTGCCGTACCCGTACTCCCCCGCGTTGCGACCGTTGGCCACCATGTACGTGGCCATCGTCGACGTCCCGGCCGTGGAGGCGACGTACTGGCCCCAGATGATGTAGACGAGGTCGAACAGTTGCAGGGCACCGATCATCGACAGGAAGGCCCAGATCCGGATCGTCGGCCCGAGCAGCGGCAGCGTGATGCGGCGCTGGATCTGCCAGTAGGACGCACCGTCGATCGCCGCGGCCTCGATCAGCTCGTCCGGGATGCCCTGCAACCCGGCGAGGAAGAGGATCACGGCAAAGCCGATGTACTTCCAGGTGAGGATGCCCATGAGCGTCCAGATCGCCTTCTCCGGGTCGGAGAGCCAGTCGCTCTGTAGCCAGCCCAGTCCGAGATCCTGGAGGAGGGCGTTGACCGCGCCGCTGCCCTGGAGCATCAGGCTCCAGCCGGTGCCGACGACCACCTCGGAGATCACGTAGGGGACGAAGACGAGTACCCGGATGAGGGTCTGCCCGCGCATCTTCCGGTTCAGCAGCAGGGCGAGCAGGACGGCGGCCGGCCCCTGGAGCACCAGGGACAGCACGACGATCGCGGCATTGTGCTGTAGCGCGTCGATGAACGTACCGTCCTGGAAGACGAGCACGTAGTTGCGAAGGCCGACGAACTCCGTCGGCGGGCCGTACCCCTGCCAGCTGAAGAAACCGTAGTAGGCGGCCATGGCTACGGGGAAGATGACGAAGGAGAGGAAGACGAGCAGCGTCGGCCCTGTCATCAGCGCGATTTCCAGCCGGGCGGGCCACCCGATGCCCTTCCGGGCACGGCGCCCGGCCGGGGGCGGCACGACAGGCGCGCCACCCCCGACCGCCGTCCGACCCGCCGACCGGTCCTGCGCGAGCGGTACGCTCTCGCGCTCTGTATCGAACATCATGTACGGATCTCTACGCCCTCTTGGCGGCGGTCTTGACCGCCTTGACGATGTCCTCGGGGCTGCCCTTACCGGCCAGCAGGTTCACCACGGCGGTGTTGAGGGCGTTGCCGACGTTCTGCCCGTAGACCGTGTCCAGCCACTGCGAGACGAACGGGGCCTTGCTGTATGCCGCGATCACGGACTTCAGATGCGGCTCGGTCACCTTGCCCTGGGCCTCGCTGTTCACCGGCGGCGCCTGGAATGCCTTGTAGTAGGCCTCCTGCACGGGTGTCTGCAACAGGAAGTTGAGGAAGGCGGTGCACTCCGCCTTGGGGGCCTTCGCGGAGCAGGAGTAGCCGTCAACGCCGCCGAGGATGGCGCCGGGCTCACCCGCGCCGCCCTCGATGCTGGGGAAGGGGAACCAGTCCAGGTCAGGCAGTGGCTTCTGGTCCGGCGTCAACGAACCGATGACACCCGGGTTCCAGGCACCCATGAGTTCCATCGCCGCCTTGTGGTTCGCGATCAGACCGGCCGAGCTTCCCGCGCCCTGCTGGGCCGAGGTCGTCAGGAACCCGTTGTTGAACGGCTGGGTCGCGGCGAAGTTCTGGACGTCCTGACCGGCCTTCAGCCAGCAGGGGTCGTCGAAGGTCATGCTCTTGGCGGTCTCGGTGACCGTGCTGGTGCTGCACTCGCGCAACGCGAAGAAGTAGTAGTAGAAGGCGGCCGGCCAGGCGTCCTTGGCCCCGAGGGCGATCGGCTGGGTGCCCGCGGCCTTCAGCTTGTCGATGGCGGTCTGCAACTCGGCGAGCGTGGTCGGCGTCTGGGTGATGCCGGCCTGGGCGAACAGGTCCTTGCTGTAGAAGAAGCCGCCGGGCAGCACCGCCACCGGCATCGCGTAGACCTTGTTGTCGATCGTCTGCGCCTTGAACGAGCCTTCCGAGACCACCTTCTTGGTCGCGTCGGTGATCCCGTCAGTGATGTCCAGCAACTGGCCGGCCTTGACCATCGCGGCCATCTTCCCGCCGCCGCGCTGCATGAACACGTCAGGGGCGTCGCCGGAGTTCAGCGCGGTCTGGAGCTTGCCGTCCAGGTCCTCGTTCTGGATCGACTGGATCTCGATCGTCACGTTCGGGTTGGCGGCCTCGAAGTCGGCGACGGTCTTCTCCCAGAAAGCCTTGCCCGGACCCGTCGTGGCGTTGTGCCAGAAGCTCATCGTGACCTTGCCGCCGCTACGACCGTCGCCCTCCGAGTCCCCCGCACCACAGGCGGCTGTTCCCAGGACGCCCGTCGCCAGGACTACCGACATAGTCAGTAGCTTTCCTGCCCTCATCAACCTGTCCTCTCTGCCGAGTGCGCCCAGATGAGGCTCCCCCTGGACGAACGGGATCGCAGGCCCCGGGTTGTCCGCCGTGGACGCGCGCCTTCCCTTCTGTCGACAGGCGCCGGCCCGGCGGCCGGGATCGCAGCCACTAACGGCCATCACCACATCCGTCGGACGTCACATCAAGTGTCTATCGACGGGCAAAGACTCGCAGACGGGACCGAGAAAGACAAGACACGTTTCTGAAACTTCCAAGGCCCGGGAGCGAGCCGCGCGTAGCGGCACCGCAGGGTGCGGGATGCCGGCGCAGACATCCTCCATTGAGGTGCGGACGAGTCCCCGGCAGCAATCCGTCACCCGCCCACGCCAGCGAGCGTCTCGTCTGCCAGTCCCCGAGAAGCCGCGCGAGTGACCGGTTTGTCGAGATATCGCGGCGAGCCTACGACATCTTGTATCGGAGAAGTTCCGGAAATGGCGGCGCCCCCGCTGGACCTGCGCGCCCCGGTGGATCCAGGGTGGTTCAGGTGTCGATCTCACCCATCCAGGCGTACTCCAGAAGCGCCTTGGGCAGGTACTCGGACTCGACCTCGACAGAGATGCCCTGGTCGCGGGCGAGGCAGGCCATGGCCAGCGGCCCCAGAGCGACCAGGCCGTCGCTGCTGACGGCCCTGCCCTCGTTCGCGGTCCAGTATTCCCTGTGCCTGCGCAGCGCATCGCGCAACGCGGTGTTGAACTGCTCGCGGTCCTGGCGCAGGTAGCGGTAGAAGACGACGAGCGATGGACGGAGGATCTTCGATACCCGTTCCGCATCCGCGTACCGGGACAACGCCTCGGGAGCGGTGCCGTCGACCGCAGCGACGAGCTTGCCGCCCACGTCCTGGCGGCCGAGCCAGAAGCTCTGCAGGGTTTCGACCCAGGAGTACATGTAGTCGTCGAAGGGCGCCCCGGAGTCACGCAGGACCGAGACCGGCACCTGGGCCAACCGCTTCAGACGCTCGTTCTCGCGGCAGACAATCGCCAGATAGAAGGCAGTGACCCAGGTACCCGCGTTCAGATGGGACTCGGGTCCGATCGCGGGCAGGGTGCGCTCCTGCTCCCTGATCCTGACGGTCACGCTCGTACCCTTCGGCACGGTGGCCGCCGCGAAGAGCGCGGACCCGATCTGCATGGCCGTGACCCACGCCTCCCAGGTCTCGAACTTCGCCGCCTCCGGATCCATCGCGCAGTGTTGCTGCGCCAGGCTGAGCCAACTGTTCAGCGCCTGGTGACGCACGACGAGCGAGTCCGGGAGCTCCGCAAGGATCCAGGTCGCGGTGCTGTTCAGGGCGTGGAGGGTGTCCACCACGCCCTCCGTGGAGTAGTCGTGGCGGGGAACGGTCACGGGCATTGACAGTCTTCCCTACTCAACATGTCAGACCCGCGTGGACGATCGGGGC
>NZ_JBDJAV010000099.1:0-12473 GCF_039649625.1 Plantactinospora sp. ZYX-F-223
GCGCCAGCAGGTGGGCGGCGACATCCACGCCGGACCTGGGCGGTTCCTGTGGTGGTTCGCGTTCAACCAGGTTCCCGGCCTGCCCGAACGTCTGCTTGCCGGCCGCTCCCGTCATCTGGTCGACTGGATGATCGACTATCTGGTCGAGGATCCCGGCGCCATCAGCGAACACGACCGGGACGTGTACGCGCACGCCTACTCGACGGCGGACGCTATCCGCGCCGGCAACGCCTGGTACCGGGCGTTCGGCCAGGACATCGCCGACGAGAAGACCTACGCCCCCGTGAGCGCACCGCTGCTGGGCCTGGGCGGCGGCGAAGGCGGGTACCAACTCCTGAAGGCGGTGCTGCCGGACAAGGGCACCGACGTCGAGGTCGCCGCGGTGGCAGACAGCGGCCACTACATCCCCGAAGAACAACCCGAGGCCGTCATCCAGCACCTCACACGGTTCTTCACCTGACACAGCACTAGACCCGGGGCAGGCTGTGCCGACTCCCGGCAGGCTTTGTCGGTGCTCGCTGGCATGATCGTGGCGATTGTGCCGATATCAGGAACTCCAGGGAGACCGCCGTGAACGACGGCCGTGCAGATTTCGACTTCATCTTCGGGCGATGGCAGGTGCGAAACCGCAAGCTCCGCGACGTCACCGACCCGGATTGCACCGAGTGGATCGAGTTCGACGCGAAGGCGTACGCCGAACCCGTACTCGGCGGGCTCGGCCACGTCGACCGCATCTGGACCGAAGAGCCACCGGGGGAGGAGCGGTTCGAGGGGTTCACGCTGAGGCAGTTCGACCCGCAGACACGGATGTGGCGGATCTGGTGGGCCTCTAGCCGCCGACCTGGTCACCTCGACCCGCCTGTCGAGGGCGCATGGCGTGACGGAAGGGGCATCTTCGACTGCGACGATGTGTTCGACGGGCGGCCGGTGAAGGTGCGCTTCGAGTGGACCACCGACGGTTCCGACTGTGCCCGGTGGCAGCAGGCATTCTCCTACGACGAGGGACAGACCTGGCGGACCAACTGGGTCATGGAATTATCGCGCGTCGCTAAATAAGCGGTTAGGTCTAGGACCGCCGGAGGCTGTTGGCACTTCAGGGTCCCCCTCGTCAGAGACTCCCTGCCCCTTTCCCTCGCACAGAAGAAGGACCGCAGGCGTAGCACCTCCCGGCGGTCCTTGGCGCGCGGAGCGGCCAGCTCTGCATCAACGACCTGTACGTATCATCCAACCCGGCGAACGTCCGCCACCCTGCTGCGACCTGAGGGCCCACGGCGTGGCGCGACCATTCGCGCGGCGATTGCTGCTTGTCGCGCGGGACACCTCCACGCGCGTCCTGAACGACCTGCGACCTGGTCCGCGGCATCCACCCGCCGGTGCTGGCCGACCGCGACCTCGGTGATGCCGTCCGGTCGCTGGCGCTCGACATCGTCCTCGACGTCGAGGTGCACCTTAGCGGTCGACTACCTTCGCCGATGGAGTCGGCCGCGTACTTCGCCGTCAACGAGGCACTGACCAACGCGGCGAAGCACACCGATGCCCGTACCGTGCGGGTGATCCTGACCCACGACGGCAGCACCCAACGGGTGGTCGTCAGTGACCACGGTCACGGCGGTGCGGACTCGCCGCGCCCCGATGCTCCCAGGCCCTTCCCGGCTCCGCGCGCGGCACGGGCCTGCGCGGCATCCAACGCCGCTTGGGTACGTTCGACGGGGGGATGTGGGCGATGATTGGCCGTTGACAGGCCTCAGGATGTTTCAGGCTTATCTGAAGCTGCTGGTTGAGATGCTGCGGGCCCTCTGTTGACCTTCGCGTTGGTTGAAGGCTGAGGATGGCGGCGTGAGGGAGCAAGATGACCGGATGACGATCGAGGCGTTCGCGCGGGGCCGCGAACATCACCACCAGTGCAGGCGGTTCTACGACGACTGCGGTCTGGTGCGGCCCCGCGCGGTCGACCCGGTCATCGGAGACCGGCACTAGTCACTGGATCAGATCGACGAGGTCGTCTTGATTCGCCAACTCCGAGAGGCGGGGCTGCCTCTGGATGATGTGCGACGGGTACCGGCTGGTCCGGCCGCGGTGGCCGAGGAACTGTTGGCCTCTCATCTGGGCACCATGGAGCGCGCCCTCGAGGTTGCCCGCGCCAACATCACCACCGCGAGGACTCTGATCCGAGATCAAGCAAGCAACGCCGTAAACCTAACCCTGCCCGGCTGGCTTTGGCCGAGGCGATCGGACAGGTAGCTCCGGCCGCTGATACGAACGGAGAGATTTGTGTGCTCGGAGGAGACCGGATAGAGGCGACATCGGATGAGGTCCGGTTGGCCGTGACCGACCGGTACCGGTTGGCTGTCAGGTCGATGTCCGTCGAGGGGCGGTGTCGTGTTCCTGCTGCGGCGGTCATCGCGGCGACAATGCTGCACGAGGCACGGCAGTGGATCGGTGAGCAGGACCGCTTGCGGATGCGGTACGCCGACTCGCACTTGCGGCTGGACGGACCTGGTGGTGAGCAGCTGCTACCGACGATGGGGGGAGCGTTCCCTGCTTATCGGGTCGTCCTTGACGACCTACCCGAGGTCTGACCCGGGTGGTCGCTCCGCGCAGCCAACTCCTTGCCGCCCTCGGCCACGATCCGCAAGCGCGACTCGACCTTGTCGTGGACGGTGGCTTGAGCATCAATTCATCCACTCGAAAAACGGGCGATCGCGGTCCCCGCCAATATCGCTGGTTGGCCGGTAGCGATCAGTTTCCAATTCACCACGCCGTATCCGGCTTCTGGCGGCCAGCGTCGGCCCCGACGTGATGCTGCAGATCAGCCAGCCCCATCTGCCCGTAGTCGTCCGCTCAGCCGATGACGGTGGCAGCCGTACGGGCAGCCCTGAGCGAGTGCCCGGCGCCCCCACCCGCTCAGCTGCATCATGGTCTGGTACGGGAACTGGCGAGGGTGGGCATCGGTGAATCAGGACGGTCGGCACGGCCGGATCCTCGTGTCCAGTTGAGATGAAGATACGGCCAAGGCGATCGAGGAAGCCGATGCTCAGAGGTTTCCGCCTCTGTTGAGCCAGGCACGAACCGCGCCTCCGTGGTACACGACGAGGTAGTCGGCCTTTCCGTCGCCGCTGATGTCCCTGAACTGGATGTACTGCCGGGGATAGTTGGACGCGTTGGCGAAGTTATGGTGCCCCTCGAAACCGCCGGCGTCCTTGCCACCGTTGTTGAGGTAGGCGTGGACGGTGCCGTCCGTGCCGACCATGAGGTAGTCCGCCTTCTGGTCGTTGTCGACGTCGGCGAACTGCAGATTACTGAGGCTGGCGCCGGAGACTCCCGGTGCCCAGCTCAGCTTCTCCTTCCACGTCGGCTGCGAACTGCCCGGCGTCGGAAGGTTGAAGTACGCGTGCACCTTGCCGGTGTCGCCCACGCGCAGAACGTCGTCGCGGCCGTCGCCGTTGACGTCGGCGAAGCGGATGTGGCTGAGCTTGGCGTCCTTCATCGGTATGCGGAGGCGTGCCACGGATTTCCAGGCCGGCCCGCTCCCGTCCCCGGGGAGATTGAGCCAGGCATCGACCAGGGTGGAGTCGTCCAGGGAACCGAGCACGACAAGGAAGTCGTCACGGCCGTTGCCGTCGATGTCGGCGAACCGGATGTAGGGGGAGAAGGAGGCGCCGGGATCGGATTCGCCGGCCGGGGCGAACACTCCTGTGCCGCCGCCCCAGTTCTTCCAGGTGGGCTGTCCGGGCTGGTCCTCGGTGTTGATCCCGACGCGGATCGAGCCGTCCGTGCGGACCTGCACATAGTCGGCCCGCTTGTCGCCGTTCATCTCGGCGATCTCGGTACGGTCGTAGGTCGCGGGCAGGTGCATGCCGGGGGCGATAACGCCCAGCTTGCGCCACCCCTCGCCGAGCGCGGTGACGTCCGACGGGTTGTCCGGAGTCTGGCACTGGGGGGCCGGCTGTTGTGGATCGGCTGCCTGGATCCAGCCCTCGCCCACCGCTTCCATGATGCCCTGGTAGAAGTCGTAGCCGAGTTTCGCGTAGCCGCCGTCGTCGGGGTGGGCGTCGTTCTGGAGACCCTCGCTGACCTCGATGTCACTGGTGTCTACCAGCACCACGTGCTTGCCGGCCGCGCGGAGGCCGGACACGATGCCGGGCAGTGCGGCGTTGAACGCGTCGATGCGGGGTTGCAGGCCGGCCTTGCCGGTCGGGATCACCTCCGCGACCACGACCACCGCCTTCGGCGAGTTCTCCAGCGCCTGTGTGATCAGGTTCTTCAGACGCTGGGGGGCCGACGACAGGTCGAAGTCCTGGTTGAAGTCGTTGGTTCCGGCGTGCAGCGTGATCACGTTCGGCTGGTACTCGGCCACTTTGCAGTCGGAGATCGATGCGATCTGATCGATGCGCCACCCTGAGTGACCCTCGTTGTCGGGGTCGGACATCGTGCCCCGCCGTGCCGAGCCGACGAAGTCGACCTGGCCGTAGCCGGCCACGGCGTTCAGAGCGTTGTAGAGCATGCCGCGGTACCCGTTGCCGTCCGAGCTCTCCACACCCGCGGTGATCGAGTCACCCAACGGCATCACGCGCAGCTGGGTCCTCAGCCCGCCCCAGTCCCTCATCGCCTCGTCGAGGAGCTCCTCCAGTTCCTCCAGCTCCGTGCCGATCCTGTCCGCCGCGTCGGCGGCACCGCTTCCCAGCCAGGAGTTCACCCAGGGCACCCTGGACCTGATCCAGGTACCGATGTCCTTGATGATCCCGGAGAGATTCGTCTTCGCCCACGGTTGGAGGTACTTCTCCCACAGGAGGCCGATGGACAGTCCGAGCAGCGCCCCGATGATGATGTCCCTGATCGACTCCGGAGAGCCCAGATCGTTGGCGAACGCGTGCACCATGGTCGCCGTGATGGCGCCGGTAATGGCACCCTGGAGGGGGGTGCAGACCAGCGGAACGGTCGCGGCGCCCACCCCGCTGGCCAACAGTGCCGATACACACAGCATCCGGACCCCGTACCCTGCGGCGTAGCCGATCAGCGTGGCGGCGATGTTCGTCCAGAAACCGGCGGTGGTTATCTCCGCGGCCGGGATGGTGATGGCCAGTCCGGTGCCGCCGGAGGTGACGTCGACCGTGCCGTCGAAGTTCGGCCATTCCGAGGTGTCGACGGCTGTGCGCACCTCGCTGTCCGCAAGCGCCTGCTTGAGGGCGTTGCCTAGTCCGCCGTGCTCCCTGATGTCCGCCTGCATCGCCGCCACGATGTCCCGTGGGGCGTCAGCATCCAGGCCCAGGTCCGCGGCGCTGAGGGTGAGGGTGATGTCCCGGTCGGCCGCTCGCGCGGGCGGCACGGTGACGGCCACGCCCGTGATCATCGCCAAGGACAGCACCAGCACCAGCGCGCGGCACCATCGGAGTAAACCGCTTGTTCCGTAGTGTCGTCCCATCAACCCGGCTCTCTGTTGAAAACGCGTGCATGAGGAATGCGAAGAATCGCTCGGCAGCATATCGTGGCCGGGGCCTCTGTCCCGTCGGTAAGAACTGCGTAGACCGATCAGCAACCCGGTCTTCGACGCACGGTCTCCTCGAATTCACAGACCTGGCGATCTCCTAGCGCAACCGGCTGCAGTAGGCGACCCAGCGGAGCGCGGCGTGACGGTGTATTCCGGCCACGTCGGCGAGGATCGGGCTGGGGAGATCCGCAGCGAGGGCCGCTAGTGTCTCGTGATCCCGTTGTATTTACCTGAAGTGGATTGTGGTTGGCTGTGCCGGTGGAACTGTCGTCGGGTGAGCGGGCCGAGCTTCGGGCGTTGATCAACGGGGTGAAGTGGAAGCACACGTGTGGGTTGGCGGCCAGCCAGGCGAGGACGTCGGGGGGCGTGGGTGGAGAGAAGCGCGTGCGCCGGGTGTCACATCTCGGGGACGATGATGACTTTGCCGACGACGGTGCGGGACTCGGCGAGTCGCAGGGCGGCGACGGTGTCGGTGAGGGCGAATTTCGCGGCGATCTGCGGGACCAGGGAGCCGTCGGCGAGCAGGCGCAGGACCTGGGTGAGGTCTTCGGTCAGGCGGCGCTGCCAGGAGGTCTGGCAGCGGCGCTTGCCGGACCAGAGGTTGTAGAAGTGGGCGCTTTTGCCGTTGGGTAGGGCGTTCCAGGCGTTGAGGCGGGCGAAGAGTTTGAGGACGGGGAGTTGGGAGTTGCCTTCCTCGTCCTTGGTGGCGGCGGTCCGTAGGAGACGAGGGTGCCGCCGCGGCGCAGCAACTGCCAGGAGTCCTCGATGCCGGGGCCGCCGATGTGGTCGAAGACCGCGTCCACACCGTATGGGGCGAGTTCGCGGATGCGGGCGTACATGTCCGCGTCGCGGTAGTCGACCGGGGTGGCGCCGAGTTCCCGCAGG
The DNA here is from genome assembly GCF_039649625.1 of Plantactinospora sp. ZYX-F-223. NCBI lineage: Bacteria > Bacillati > Actinomycetota > Actinomycetes > Micromonosporales > Micromonosporaceae > Plantactinospora > Plantactinospora sp. ZYX-F-223. Next base: position 6,374 of record NZ_JBDJAV010000099.1, read on the forward strand.
GCGGTGTGGTGGCGGGAGGAGGCCGTGCCGATCACGGTGACACCGGCGTGGCGGGCCAGTTGGACGAGGGTGGAGCCGACGCCGCCGTTGGCGCCTAGCACCACGATCGTCTGGCCGGCCCGGACCCCGGCGGTGCGGTGCAGCATCTGCCAGGCGGTGACGCCATTGACGATCACCGTCTCGGCGGCGGCCGGGTCGACCTCGTCCGGTACGGGCATCAGGGCGGTGGCGTCGACCAGCAGGTGGCTGGCCCAGGCGCCGACCTTGGTGACCGCGGCGAACCGGCGCCCTACGAGCGCGGCGTCGGTCTCCGGGCCGACCGCGGTGACGGTGCCGATCAGGTCGTAGCCGGGCACGAAGGGGAACGGCGGCTGGTCGTAGTACTTGCCGCGGCGCATCTGCTGCTCGGCGAAGCAGACACCGGTGGCCTCCATGCGCAGGACAACCTGGCCCTTGGCCGGGGCCGGCAGCTTTTGGGACCGCAGCTCCAAGCCCTCGGGCTCTACCTTGCCGGGAAGGACGATCTCGGTCGCGGTGACGGTGGCAGTGGCAGTGGCAGCGCTGCTCATGGCGAACTCCTTTGAGATTCCTGCCGTGTGCTTACAGCCGTAAGGATATGGGTGTTAGATCGAGTGCTACAAGGGGCCACAGCAATAAACTTACGGCCGTAAGTTCGAGGGTCGGGCACAGCGACACGCGTGGGGTGAAGACAGGGCGTGACCGGGACGACCCGGTCACGCCCTGTCGTCCGAGCTCGCCGCTCAGGAGTGTGTCCGCCACTCGGGAGGGAGGTCGGCGGGGGTGGTTCCGGGCGGGCCGAGGATGATGTCGCCCATCTCGGCGCCGACCGCGTCGAACAACTCCACGTCGAGCGCAGTCTCCTCGGTCGCCAGGTGGAGCGGGGTGGCGGTGCGGGCAATGAGCTCGGCGAAGCCGGCCGGCGAGGAGATGTTGAGGGCGCGGGCACCGTCCGCGCCGGACGCGATGGCGTGCGGAACGCGCAGCGCGATGGTGTAGAAGTCGCCCGAGCGCAGGGTCACCTTCTCGTCGCCCGCCCACACTGTCAGCGAGCCGGAGGAGACCCAGAGCCGCTCCTCGTACCGGGTATGGGCGTGCAGTGGTGTGGCCGCACCTGCCGGCATGAAGGAGTCCGACACGTCGTAGTGACCGTCGGTCTCCTCCGCCGAGGTGAGGATGGATATGCGCAGTTCCTGGCCGAGTGCGTACTGGCGGCCCGGATAGGTCGCGTTGGTGGACAGGGAGGGGAAATGACTCACTGGTCGTCCTTCAGCAAGGTGGGCAGAGGGTCGGAGAACCGCTGTGGATGTACGGCGCGAGGTGGGCGCCGCGGCCGGCCGCGACATCCGCCCGGCCGTTCGTCGTGGCTCAGACGGCCTTGAGCTGCCTGAGGTGGAGGGAGTCGGAGTTGAGCCGGTACTCGACGAACCGGCCGTCCCTCATGAGGAGGGTGTGGGTTCTCGCAACCCCGCAGTTCGTCGTTCGTCGTGCGCAGTGCGTGGTTTGCGGTTCGTGGTGGGTGCTTCCTGCCTCTGGGTAAGGGAACGGGGGTCAGCAGCCGGTGCGGGCCTCGGCGGCGGTCTTGAGGTCCTGGAGCCAGACCTCAAGACCCGCACCGAGCGCCTCCGTCGAGAGGTCCACGTCGGCCTCGGCCTGGTCGCCGGTCCAGGTCTCCTCGGTGCTCACGAGGGTGCCCCCCTTGACCTTGGTGAAGGTCCACACGTGTATGCCCTCGTCGATGTGAATCGCCTCGCTGGTCGCGGGTCCCGACCAGCGGATGCAGGCGTTGCGCTGGATCTGCTGGACGGTGGAGGTGATGGTCAGCGTGGTGGCGGGCGTCTGGGAGGTGGCGGCCACGGGGGTGGTCCAGCGGAAGGCGGACCCGGGACGCAAGCGGCCGTGGTCGAGCCGCTGGCTGGTGAGGACCGCGTCCTGCCAGGACGGCCACTGCTCGACGTCCGTCTGGGTCTTGAAGACGGTGCTCAGCGGTGCGTCGATCAGGATGCTGGATCCGTAACGCACGAGGGCGTCGGGGTCGGTGCCCTGTCCGCGGCATTCGACGGCGCCGTCGCCGTCGTTGTGGTGGCCGGGGTGCGCCGGGCGGGAGGCGGCCTCAGCGGGCGCGGCGGTGGTGCCGAGGACACCGCCGGCCGCGGCGAGGAAGAGCGTGAGCGCCGCGAGGCGCGTGCCGAGGCTCGAGCGGGTGGCGAGGCGGGAGCGGAAGCGGGTGTCGGACATGGCGGGGTTCCTTCCGTGAGCAGCTTGGAAAGGTTTGGAAAGTTGACGGCGGGACCGGCCGTCAGCGGCGTCGGACGCCGTGGACGGCGAACAGCAGAGCGGCGGATGCGGCGACGATCAGGCCGACGAATCCGGGGTGGATGTCCTTCGACAGGCTCGGCGCACCGTGCGGCCGCACCTGCCAGATGACGAACGGGACGGCGTAGACGACGGCGAGGACCGCGGCGCCGGCTCTGACCGTAGTGTCGCGGGCCCACGCCAGAGCGCCGATCAGCGCGATCAGGACCGGTACGAAGGCGACGAACGCGAACCCGGCGAGAACCAGGAGCGGGGCCGCCCAGACCGAGACGGTCACCGCCAGGGGGGTCCGCCGCCCCTTGCTGGCGAGCGAGGCGGAGGGTCCTGACATGGCGTTCTCCTTTGCGTTCCGCGGCGCGGAGTGACGCCGCCCCGTCTCGTGTCTCGCACTTACGGCCGTAAGGCTACGCATGTAAGGTCAGCGCGGGCAAGGGATTACGCCTATAAACTTTTATGCGTAAGCTTACGAGGATGAGAGAGACCGATGTGACAGCTCAGGACGCAGAGAAGCGAGCGACCCGCGTACGCAACCGGCGCGGCGAAGGAGGCCGCCTGCGGGAGGACATCATCGACGCCGCCGCCGCGCTGCTGGACGAGACCGGCGACGAGCGAGCGATCACCCTGCGGTCCGTCGCCCGAAAGATCGGCATCGCCGCCCCGTCCATCTACCCGCACTTCCCCGACCAGCCCGCCATCATGCTGGCCGTCGTACAACGGGAGTTCGCCGCGCTTGAGACCCATCTGCGCGCCGCCGTGGAAGAGGCCGGCGACGATCCCCGGGACCGGCTGTACGCCCTCTGCCGCGCCTACCTCCGCTACGCGCAGGACCACCCCGAGCGCTACCGCACGATGTTCGGCGGCCTGTGGATCCCCACCCTGGGCGACAGTTCGCTGACGGAGGAGGAGCTGACCACCCTCGGCGCGACGGCCCTGCAACTGCTCGCCGACGCCCTCGCCGGCTGTGTCGTCGCGGGGCAGTCATCGATCGCCGACCCACCGTTGGACGCCGTCACCCTCTGGATCTGTCTGCACGGCCTCGCGCACCAGCAGGCCGCCACCCGCATCTTCCCCTGGCCCGCGGAGCGCGTCGCCGACGCCATCATCACCAGGGTGGCCAAGCTGAAGGACGCGACCACGGCAGAGTGAGACCCCGACGTGCCGCCGCTCGGCGGCCTCGACGGCCGAGCGGGGAGGCGGGCTCGTCGAACGTCCTGACGCTGTGCGCCCGCATGCCAGGCAGCGATGTGCCACCTCGTCGGGAATCTTTGCTGTGCAGCCCCCCACCGTCCTGACGGATCTGATCGTGCCGACGATGGTGCGGGCATTGGGGATGCGGGTCTTGCCGAACATGACATCCCTCGATTCCCGTTCGTGATCGGCGGCAGGTGGTTGTTCCCCAGCCGGAGTGAGTTTGGCCCAGCGCGTGGCGCGAACCTGGGCGCCCCCATCGAACTTCCGACGCTTGCCGGGAACGACTCATGATCCTTATGGTCCGCGTCTCCATGATCTCGGGAGAGCCTCGGCGACCGTCTTCTGCCGCAGACCTGGTCCGAACACGAGCGGGGGGTCGGGGTCCAACCGCCGCGTTGCCGCAACGTCTGAAAAGATCACAGGCATGCTTTCTGAAAGCGGACCGGTAGCTCCCCGTAACCTTGGCGAACCGGATTGTCTGGTCGTTGTCGCCGCTGTTGTCGTGCAGCGGGAACATCTGCTCGTGGTGAGCAAGCAGGCGGCACCAGATGTTTTCTATCTGCCCGGCGGTAAGCCGGAGCCTGGCGAGGAACCGCTCGATGCGCTGGCCCGCGAGCTGGCTGAGGAACTCGGCGTTGAACCGGTGGAGCCCCGTTTCCTAGACGAGGTCGAGGCCCCAGCGGCCCTTGAGAAAGTACCGATGAAGATGACCGTCTTCCAGACCGATATCGACCGGGCGCCCCAGCCTGCGGCCGAGCTCGCGGGCCTCCGGTGGGTCACCGGACATGAGAGCGTGCAGCTGGCTCCCGCGGTAAGGGATCACGTGCTGCCCCTGCTGAGGAGCAGGGGCCTCATCGCACCAGGACCAGTGCCATCCCAGACCAGAAGCTAGTGCCGTGACCATAAACGTTCGCGGTGTTGGGGTCAGGCTGCTTGGGTAGCGGGTTGGCCCCAGCGTCGTTGTCGTTCGCTGCGGATGCGGGCGCGTTCGCGGCGTTGGGCGGCCAGGACATCGGGGTGCCGGGCGTGGGCGTTGCGCCACCGCAGGTAGGCGTGCAGCTTCCGGGCCAGCGTCGGATGGTTCGAGCCGGCGATGACGAAGGTGCGTAGCGGCCCGAGCTGGGCCTCGATCGGGTTGGCCCAGGAGGCGTAGGTCGGGGTGAAGCAGAGCTCGACCTTGTTCCGGGCCGCCCACACGCGGATCTTGGCGCCTTTGTGAGCGGACAGGTTGTCCGGGATGGCGTGGATCGGCGCCCCGTCCGGCCGGGCGGCCCGGATCGACTTGAGCGCCGCGAGGTGTTCCCGGCACTCTTGCGTCTGCGGACGACGCCCCGGAGTTGGTCGTCGCCGCCCGAGTAGCAGCCGTGGAACCACCTGGACCGCGTGCGGCTTGCGAGCTCGATGCTGACACGCGTCGAGCGTCCAGGTGGGTGACTTGGGCGCGGGAGTGAGATGTCCCGTCGCCTACCGTTCGCCTGATCGAACGCCACTTGGCGAAGGGTTTGCCAGTTGTTCGCGCGGGCCGAGAGGCAGGAGCGGCGCCAAGGCCCGACAACAGACCGCCAGTCGAGCCGGCATCCCCGCCAGCGACACCGAAACCCACATCCACCTCGTGGCCTGGATGGCGTTTCTCCGACGACCAAACACCCCTGCGGCCGATCCTGACCCAACACGTCCCTCGACGGTCACGTCCATGGTCGTGGTGTAGAAGACGACCGTCGGAAGATCCGGTGTTGATCTTAAGCGGCGATGGGCATGGGTTGGTTGTGGGCGTCGTCGGGTTGGTCGGCGTCGATGCTGGCCAGGCGGGCGCGGTTAAGTAGTTCCAAGCCCATGTATCGGCGGGTCTCGGTCCACTCGTCGGTCTGTTCGGCCAGGACGGCGCCGACGAGGCGGATGATCGCGGCCCGGTTGGGGAAGATCCCGACAACGTCTGTGCGGCGGCGGATCTCCTTGTTCAGCCGCTCTTGCGGCGATCGACCCGAGGAAGCCCACCGTCATCGTCGCGGCCGGTACCGCCTGGCGGATCGTCGACGTGCCCGCGACTGCCGTCCGAGGCGAGGTCAGTGGACTGATCGTCAGCGTGACCAAGCAAAACTGGTGGTACCGGCATGTTAGTCACTATAGTCAGTTTATGCCCGGTTAAGCGCTTGGTCTCCGTTTGAAGTGTGGTAGGTGTCATCCATGAAGGAGCGGGGTTGGTCAAGTCGGGGGTTTTGGGCTTGTTGGTCCGGTGTTGAGGGTGGGCGTGGGCGTGTTGGTGTGCCGCCGCCTCCTGTTGGTGGTGGTGATCGGTGTGGGTGGGGTCGTGTTCACCAGGTTCCGGGTGATGCCGGATGGGCAGGCCAAGGGCTCGACTGCCGGTCATCCATCCGCCCCGCCAATGGGGAGCATGGTGATTTACGACCGTGACTGGACGGGGTCAATCACGGACGCGCAGACGCGAGCCACCGATCCGCATGACATTGCGGGATGGTCTTCCGCCCCGACCCCGGCGCGGACTCGGGCCGACTCCATGGCATCCGTCTGGCCCCACCAGCCCGGCCGCCGCTCTGGAAGCGACCGTTCCCCTACC